>JAJDWI010000130.1 GCA_022825665.1 Candidatus Poribacteria bacterium | reverse complement strand
GATCTCTTTGTTATGCTGATATTTACATAACTGAAAGTTCTAAAGATTCAGAGTTTTCAGAGTCAAGAGGAAAACGGCTTAATTTATTCATGTACCACAAACCTATATACCACCTGGTATTACGGGGTAATTATGACTTATTTAGTCAAGAATGACTCTGAAAATTCAGATTATTCTAACATAAACAATGACAACGGAATTTAGGATGTAGATTCAACTAATTCTAACAGTTACATATTATGAATTTATGTTAAATATGAAAACTCGTTTCTTATCCGAACTCACGTTATATTACTTAATGCAACAGTCCTTTATTAAACTTGCACTTATAATTGTTTTTATATTTATGCCATGCATCTCAACTGTTAATGCCTCAGATGTATCAATTGAACAGAATCAATTTAGTTCAGAAATACTTCCTAATGGATTGACCGACATTTCTAATCGGGAAATCGTCATCCGTTTAAAATCTGGCTATGTTTTTTCAGACTTACAAAAATATTGTAATCAATTAGAAGTAGAATCGGTTTTCCCAATCTTCTCACCAACAACCTCTGCTGGACAAGACCTACTGCTTAGTCGTTACTATCTCATTCGTTTCCCAAAAACTTCGCAATTTGAACATTTTCAGCAAAAGTTTCGTGAAAATCAAATGATTGAAGTAACTGAAATGAATCGGTTAAGTAGATTCTGTGCTGATATTACGCCAAACGATCCACGGTATAATGAACAATGGAATTTAAAGACAATGAATTTGCCGAGTGCATGGAATATTGAACAAGGAAAACCTTCTGTCGTAATTGCGGTTGTTGATAGTGGAATTATGCTACAACATCCAGAGCTGCGTAATCAACTGTGGCGAAACTCAGGGGAAATTGCTGACAACGGTGTTGATGATGACAATAACGGATACATTGATGATATAGTTGGTTGGGATTTCAGCGATGCACCTACTTTACAAGGATTGGGAGATTGGAAGGAACGTGATAATATGCCTGATGATGAAACAGGACACGGTACACAAGTTTCAGGTATTATCGCAGCGGAGGCAAATAACGGTGTAGGTATTTCAGGTATAGTCTGGAACTGCAAAATAATGACATTAAGAGCAGGATTCCGAATTGGTGGTGGAGCGTTTCTACAAAATGACGATATAGCAGCAGCAATTGTCTATGCTGCTGACAACGGTGCGAATGTGATTAATATGAGTCTTGGAGACACGGTAAATTCCTTCTTAATTCAAGATGCTGTGGAATATGCTTACAGACGAGGATGCGTTTTAGTTGCTGCAGCAGGAAATTCGTCCGAACCGGGGTCGTATTATCCAGCAGCACTTGAGAAAGTTATCTCTGTAGCAGCACTTGATAGCGAAAACCAGTTGGGTAGTTCAAATTTTGGTGCTTCAATTGATATAGCTGCACCGGGTGAAGAGATATTGACGACCGATTTATCACAAAGTTACGGTATCAAATCAGGGACATCAATGGCAGCAGCCCATATTTCTGGTGTTGCAGCTTTATTGATTTCAGCAAATCCATCATGTAGCAACGATCAAGTTTATCAATGGATTACGGATTCTTCACGACAACTTTCTATTACCAATCTTGTTGGGACAGGTCTTGTTGATGCCTATGCAGCATTGACTTCACATAACGGTCTTATCGCAGAAATTACTACCAGAATTTTACCTCAAATTGAGAACACTGAGGAAAATAATATAATAAATATAGTCGGGAGTGCAGGAGGTGCAGATTTTCTGCAATATTGGCTTGATTACGGTATTTCAGAAACACCTGATCTCTGGTTTCCTATTGGAATTCCTCAATCAAAACCGAAGTACAACAGGGTTTTACATGAATGGGATACATCTGCATTAGATGAAGGTATTTATACATTACGTCTTAGTGTTCAGTCCAAAAATGATAAAATAATCCGTAATAAAACCGTCGTTGAAATACGTAATACCTCTCCAATCATATCAAAACATGAAGCATCTCCCTGGCTATCTGGTGACCATTATGATTCAACAATTATCTGGCAAACGGATGTACTTACAACCGGTAGCGTAGAGATTTTTAGTAATACCGATACACAGACACCTGTTCGTATAGGATATTCAGAATCAGTCAACCGACAACATGTCATCAATTTATCTGAGATGGGATTACCATCTGGGGAATACTTATATCGATTGAAAACACAAAATCGTGGAGGACTTATAAGAATTGATGATAATAAAGGGAATTATTACCCTATATCTGTCCTAAATGAACAGATACAACCCTATCATCTGTTGGTAACAACACCAATATTTTTTGGTCTACACGCAATTGTTACATCTAACGATTTAAATGGAAATGGTCGATTAGAAATAATTGGAATTGCAACAGAAACTTCGACCGCACATATTTTTGAAACAGACAATTTAGGGGTTTTAAAAATATATTCTACTCTTGATCAACCAATATCACGAATATGGTCGTCAGGAGATACAGATGGTGATGGATTGATAGAAATATTATGCAACAAAGATCAATCAACATTTTTGCTTGAACAATCAGCATCAGATAAACAACTATCTGAAACAATATGGAGCGAAGAAGGTATATGGGGTGGGACAATTGCAGATATGGACTTGGACGGCAAACCAGAAATATATTCACGTCATGACGATACAAATTCTATCTATGTGTATAAATCAATTGGAGATAACAACTACAATAACACCATATCCCTACAGAATCCAACGCAAGGATCAAACAATTTACCAACCAGATTTGCAACAGGAGATTTTGATTCTGATGGAAAAATAGAACTATTGACAGGAGATAGTGATGGAGAAGTATTTATCTACGAAAACTATGGAGATGGCAGCTATCAACATACATGGTTTGACACACTTATTGATGGTATACCCCAACTATTTGCAGCAGGAGATTTAGATGGAGATTCATCACCTGAATTTGTTGTAGGATCAAAGGTATGGACAACTGAATTAGATCTTCCTCGGCAGCATTGGTTGATAACGATATTTACCTCAACTGGAAACGACTCATACCGTGCTGTATGGACACAACGTATAAGAGAACTACGTGATGATGTGGAAGGTGGAATTACTATTGCAGATGCAAATAACGATGGAGTGAATGAACTGTGTATAACTGTTCCTCCCAACTTTTACCTTATACAGTATAATGGAACTACTTACAGACCAATTTGGCATCATCCCGCAACAGGCACATTTAATCCGATTATTGCTGATATAGACAACGATAGTAATAGTGAATTGATGTTTAACTATGAAAATAAATATACAATCTTCAATTCTTCTAACCTCTACGGAATTCAGAATGAGTTATTACCACCATGGGCACTGTCTGCAAAACCTTTAAATGAAACTTCCATATCACTTGAATGGCAGTCTGACATGCAATCGCAGTTTTTCACGATCTTACGTGGTAAGACAGAGTTATCGATGAAACCTATCAAGCAAGGAATAAAGGTAAGACAATATACTGATGTGGGTCTTATATCTGGACAAACCTATTGGTATGCGATTGCATCACAAACATCAGATGGAAATATTTCAATCCCCTCTACACCAGTATCTGCTATACCCACATCTCCTCCACAACTGATCTCAGCAGTTCATTCTCCATTGAATCAGGTGCTAATAAGTTTTGACAAACCGATGAACATTGTTGCTGCTAACGCTTCACAGTATTTGCTACATAGATTTGTTAAATTGAATGGAACTGATGATCACGACAAAGAATATTTTGTACCACAATCTGCGATTTTGGATCAATCACAAAAGAGAGTTGTATTAACATTTGCATCCGGTATATTCACAGCCGATTATCAATACAAAATTGAAGCGATCCAATTGTCAGATACCTATGGAGCGGAACTTACTGAAGAAGGTAGAATTGTATCCGTAGAATATCAAACACAACCTAATAAGGAAATAATTGTTTATCCAAATCCTGTAAGGGGAAATAAGGTGACATTTGATAGGTTGACTGTAGATAGCAAAATTGATATATACGATGTTGCGGGGAACAGAATTACATCATTTTCACCAACAGATCAGGACACATCTGGCAACAGGTGTAATATTATATGGTCATTAGATGGTGTGAGTAGCGGTGTTTATATCTATGTAATTGAAAGTAATAACGGTAGAAATATTGGGAAAGTTTCCATCATACGTTAAACTAATACCATTTCTAATTGACAAATTGTCATAATGTATTGTATTGTAGGTCGTGTTTCGTTCCTCAACCCGACAAGGCACTCTAAAAAGTCGGGTTTCGCTACCGCTTCTACCCGACCTACGAAATAATGTCTTGTTATCATATAGAAATGGTATAATACCTGCATTGGATATTTTATAGAACAAATGTCTAACCCAGAAACGACCTCACTCGGCATTAGGGTATTTAACACCTATTGAATTTGAGCAAAAAACTTGTCTTAAGTCTTAACTATAACTAAATTGTGGTCTAAAAATCGATGGCACTTCATCTCCTTACCTATTCTGCTATTTTGTAGAAACGGATGCCGTGTGAGCAGCCGATGTATTCATACAAGAAATTGTATCACAAAAGGAAACTGTGGCGTGTGCTGAGAAACCATAATAGAACTGTTGCTTCAGTATATGAAACAACAGTTCTACAAATATAATATTAATATTTCCATGTGTCCTATGGGTTCACCGGACCGTCGCTGTCCATACCACCCGGTGGATAAATGGCTCTAGCACCATGTTCATGTATGAGTAACTGACCACCGACAGATGAAACAATACCACCCATAGACTTAGTTTTATAAATAGAGACACCACTCCCACTATCAAACCAAGTGTTAAATCGGTGTGCTTGTTTACTGAAGCTCCCTGCAATGCCTGCTTTTGCAGCAGGATGCTCCTTCCTGTCCTCCGGTAACTTTGGAACTTCTGCTGCTACGAAATACCAACTACGCGGTACTACACCACCAACAGTAGATGTGACACTTACATTTGCGCTTGCCCTAGCGAGAAGATGCATCGCGAATCCACCTACAGCTGCGCCAATCATACAAGAACTCCTAGCTGTAAGATTAGGTTTACTATGCGTTTCTCCAAACTTACTAAACACACAGAAAAGTAGTATAAATAAAAAAACGACTAAAGAAAAATGTTTAGGTCTCATTATCAGGTTCCTCCTATTTGTTTAAACCTAAAAATTCGTAAGGATCAAAACCACTAGAATCGTAATCCAATATACGAATTCCTGGCGGTTTTTCCCCTTCTGCTATCCGTGTATGTTCCGATGGCGATATGTCGCTACCGCCAAAGGTGTCAGCACTTATACCGTAACCAAAAAGAAAACTATCTGAATCATCACCAAAATGTTCATGAATTTTATATCGAAGGTAAACTGTTCTTGGATATATTAGGTATACCTTTTGATTGGTATCGAGTTTAAGACCGATCACATCGCGGTCTCCTTGCTTCCACAACTTGACGCGAACACGAGATAACAACTCAAAAGTAGGTTGTCTCTCATGCGGTATATTTGCCATAGATAGACTATCCCAAGCAACATCATATGGATAATCCTCTGGAATTTCGGGATAAGGTCCGAAGCCAAATGGTGAAACACGCAACTCTTCTGGCGATTCAAAAGTGTCGACTGAAATTCCAAGAAGTGTTTCATCGTTTAAATGAGTATTTTGATTTTTTACTTCATCAAGTATTTTTGTCCATTCTTCTTCCCATATATGGGGTTGCGAAAGTTTCAGGTTTTCATCAGTGTGTTCTTGTCTTTCCTTTTCCTCAAACTCTGATCCTTTTTTAACGAAATCTTGAAGTTCAACCTCGCTTTCATGGATTTCGTGTTGAACGTCCTTATACCAAAGGAAAGTAACTAAAATCATAAAAGCAGAAACGACAATCACACCTATGGATAGAATACGTAACATGCTATACTCCTATGCAGAAAAGGACAAGATAGGGATTTACATAACTAATGATTGTGAACAGGCTGCAAAACATGTCCTTTATAATGCAGCTTACTACTAACTTCAGTATATGATAACGACTTGTGTTTATTAACTTTTTGCAAAGAAATAACCAACACAAATCGTATTAAGACATATTAGACATTATAACGAATTAATCGTTAATTTTAGTTAGTCTCTGTTAAACTTGTATCAATCTACAATCGGTAATAAATACCTGATACCCTTAAGACTGATTTTTAGGTGTAAAAGGGTGCATAAAATGAAAATCGACAAATATTATAAATTGTACTGCCATCGGAAATTTAGACCACTCCCTAAAACAAGATTGTGATATAATTATAATCTAATTAGAAGAAGCAATCCGATGGCAAAACGAAGAAGATTCACTCCCGAATTTAAGGCTGAAGTTGTGTTTGAAGCACTGAGCGGTCAAAGTTCACAAGCGGAACTTTGTCGCAAACATGATCTCAGTGATGTTCAACACCTCTGACATTGAGACTCTTGGAGCACGCATTACAACAAAGTGTTCCAGAAATCCATCATTCTGATCAAGGCGTTCAGTCCCTTTCAAGTGATTATGTTTCTACTCTCACTATGTCCGAACGCGCTAAACACAATAAAGGAGATATAGGACAATGACAAAACGTAGAACATTCATCGCATTAGCGATACTCATATTACTCAGTAGCGGCATTGGTGTTGTTTATTTTCAACAGAACTATGAAATCACAAGGAAAACCCCTGATACCACTGCATCTGAGGTTGAAAAAACACCAGAAACTGAACAAATACTTACAGATGCTGAGCTGGCAGATTACAGGTATCGTCAGTCTGTTAAGTATTTTACAGAAAACCATAAAGGTGATCCTGAAGAGTTAGAAAGGTTTTTAAACTCACCTATACACAAACAAATTGTGGCAAAAGTAAAGTCTCCAGATGAAATCACAGCAGAACTGAGTGCATTATCTGATGAAGAGTGGAGAATTCAACGAAAAGAATTTGATGAAAAGATGAAACGGGTTAGAGAAGAAATAAAAAAAGATAAACTCACACCTGCTTTATCACCGCTTGAACTCAAGCAGAAATACCAGCAAGAGTTAAGAGAACTTCAAGCGTGGAACGAGTCGATAAAAGGGCGTTTGGAACTATATTTGAAAAGGGAACAGGAGATTCCCGATATTTTCGATGATGAACCCGATCTGCCAACACACATAGAACGCAATCCTGTTGCACCCATCAATTCCTTTAACGATCCCAATAAACCACCAGATAACAACTCATGGAACGATATAGTAACGGAGTGGGACGGTACGCTGATGGAGGAGTATCGGGATTTGTTCTCTGATACAGATAAGGAAGCAAGAGAAGCGTTTTCACAACGACTGCCATCCGAAGATGCTCGCAAATACTATGAGAACAGACAAGCAGAACTGCATAACCAATATGCGAAACGAATCCTTGCACAACTGACGAGTATCCCTCCTGAAAAGCGAGCAGAAGCCATGGTAGGGATTCGTCAAGAACTCGGTAGAACTTGGGATGAAGATTTCATAAATGCTGTCATGCGACAGTTGCAACAGAATAAATAACAAAGAGTGTTAACAATCAAGGCAGGTAACCGATGGGTTGCCTGCCACGCTCAAAAGATTCTATTATTCCACGTATACGTAGAAGGGATGAGTTGAGACGAGGAATCTTCTGTGCCTCTATCTCGTATATATAGGATAAGACATTCAACATTGCAGAACGTGAATTTGATGTCGGATGAATCATATTAATTAGGTCATTTTGAACAACTTTTATCCCATTATTATTCTGATTTCTATGTGCGATCTCTGATAAGTGATAATGAGCAGGAACATAATCTCTTTGTAACCTGATCGCATGTTCTAAGGATTGATTTGCTTTATTTATTCTTCCATTCTTACCAAGTATCCATCCTAAAGTATCATGATAGAAAGGAACATCAGGATTTAGTCGGACTGCAGAGTAAGCAAGTCCTTCTGTAAGAAGATGTTTCTGTTGGTATCCATCCAAGTAGAGATTAGCAAGTTTACTGTAAGCATCCGGTTCATTCGGTGCTAAATTTATGGCTTTTTCAAACGCATTCCGTGCTTTATGCAATTGCCCGAGGCGTGTATAAGATGTCCCCAGCATATTATATATCTTATAATCAGAAGAGTTCTGATTACTTTCATTCAATTGGTTGTATGAATACGATGCTTCAGCTACAAATGGTTCAACAGTTTTATTTCTACGAGTACGAAAATAATATTCGTAGGATTCAGCGGAAAGGGCATATTGGTTTTCCTGAAAATAGGCAAAACCCAAGTTCCTATATAGATCGTATAATTCAGGATCAATCACATCAATACCCCGAATAAATTCAAGTGTATCAATTGCACTACGAAAGTCTCTTTCCTGGATAAAAAATTTACCCGCAGAAAGATATTTTTCTGGATTCTCCATGTATGTTATTTCTTCATTTAGTACATACGGGGAACGGGGTTGACGTTGGACCTGTGAATAAACCATTGCAAATGCTGAACCAATTAGTAAACAAAATAGAACGAAATATAGACGAGCCCGAGAAACCCATTGCTTTGATAAATATGCAGTCGGACGTAACACTAATGCAAAGACACTTGGTCTATGGTTATGTTCTTCCTGATCATATAGAGCAACCGATGTATTTGGAACAAGTACCGGTAAAGTTGGGGATGATCCTATTATTCTTGATGTTCGGATAGTATTATCTGTTTCAGAAACATCTTCATCTTGGGAACTGCTTGTTTGTTCATCAGATTCTACGACTTCAACTGAAGATTCGTCATTTTCTGATTCATTTGACTGTTTTGCTTCAGATTCATCAATATCTATTATCTCTGCCTCTATAGGTTCAATATCTGTGTTTTCTTTTACAATATGTGGTGATTCAGTTTCATCATCTAAATGGTCATCTAATTCTGTTGTAGTATCATCAAGATATACTTGTTCCTCAATTACGTATTCGTTACCAGATTCCTTTTCCAAGTCAGACAGATCTGAATCCGTGTGAGGTAATTCGCTAATATCAGTTGAATCAATCTGATCTTCCATCTCTACAGATGTCCGTTCAGATAATTCAACTGTTTCAGTGTTTTGAAGTCTATCTGTGATTTGATCAATGCTTTTTTGTATTTCTCGACGCGTCAACGGAGATATGGTTGAGCTTAATAGATCATTTAGATCTGGAAGTGCTGCATCAGTACCTATTATTCCAAGGACTTCTATTAGTGTCCATAGCGTAAGATCGTTGTCTTCTGCTTTTATTGAATTTAGTAATGCAGGTGTAATATCAGGAGAGTCGTATTGTTTTAGTGCATTGGCAGCTTCACGGCGCACACCCGGTGCAATATCAAGCAGTGCCTTGGTAAGAACAGGAAGTGCCTGTTCTTCACCGATTCCAGCAATTTCTAACACTGCAGCACGACGGGTTGCTACAGGTTGTGAAGTATCTGTTAGAATTTGAGAAAGTTGATGAACGGACATCATTCTACACCTAAAGATAATCGGTGAATTACTACCGACAGAATCTTACCAATACTTACTGAATTACGTGAAACGTATGATAGATGAAACGTTAACACTTATTGAATGGATACACATTTGCCATAATCATCACATATAACGGATTGTTTACATAATGAATAGCTGCAATTATTGCTGTATGTCCATTACTGTGAGATCTATACGCTGGTTGGGTAGATAATATTTTATATTTCAATCTGCAAAGATGTATGACTTGATATGAATATGATTATCTTGACATTTCACAAAATTAAATATATAATCATCTATATTATTTTGCATTGGAGTCCTGTATGATAGAGAATATTGTCAATACGAATTGTTTTTATAAGTTAAGAAAATTAGTCATTGTACATCACCTTCCTATAATATCAACATTCCTCGCTACCTGTAGTATAATAGTATTACTGTTAACTTTGCCTGTATTGCATGTTGCCGCCGATTCACATTCAACGGGTGGAACATTCATCTTCGGTAGAGGTGGCGATTCAGTGGGGTTAGATCCTGCCCTTGAAGAAGATGGTGAATCCTTCAAGGTTTGCGACAACATTTATGATACGCTTGTTCATTACAAAGATGGTAGTACAGAAATTGAACCGGGACTTGCGACAAATTGGGAAAGTTCTGCCGATGGTTTAACCTGGACATTTTACCTTAGAAAAGGTGTGTCATTCCACGATGGAACTCCATTCAATGCGGAAGCAGTGCTATTTTCACTTAACCGACAGCATGTAAAATCACATCCGTTCCATGATGTTGGTGGTTCTTATGTTTATTGGGTTGCCACTGGATTAGCAGACATTGTAGATACTATAACTGCTAAAGACGAATTTACTGTTCAAATCAAACTCAAAACTGCTTATGCTCCATTTATCTACACGATTGCAATCACTCCTTTCTCTATTGTTAGTCCAACAGCAGTGAAAGAGTATGGAGACAAGTATTCCAGCAATCCTGTTGGTACTGGTGCATTCAAGTTTGTGCGTTGGGATAGGAAAGATAAAATCGTCCTTGAGGCAAACAAGAACTATTGGAAAGGAAGTCCAAAATTAGACAGAGTAATCTTCCGTTCAATTCCTGACAACTCAGTACGATTGATTGAACTACAACAAGGAAGTCTACATGCAATGGAATTTCCAAACCCCGATGACTTGGAACAGATTCGGAAGGATGAGAATATAGAACTCTTATCACAACCCGGTATGAGTATCGGTTATTTAGCAATGAATATGGAGAAATCTCCTTTCGATAACCACAAAGTCAGACTTGCAATTAATCATGCAATAAATAAATCTGCTATTATTGAACATCTATATCAAGGTCTCGGAATTCCAGCAAAGAATCCTATTCCCCCAACTCTTTGGAGTTATGATGATACAATTGAGGATTACGAATACAATCCTAAATTGGCGAAACAACTACTCACAGAAGCCGGATACCCTAATGGATTTGAAACAACTCTCTGGGCATTACCTGTTCCACGTCCTTACATCCCTGATGGTAGGGCACTTGCAGAAGTACTTCAATCTGAACTACGCAATATTGGGATAAAAACGAAAATTGTGACCTATGATTGGGGCACATATCTTGAAAAGACAAAATATGGTGAACACGATATTGCTATGTTAGGATGGAGTGCAGATCTTGGTGATCCCGACAACTTTTTCTACTTTCTATTAAGTAAAACTTCTGCTGAGAAACCGGCAGGGAATATCGCATTTTATCGTAGTGATGCAATGCAAGATATTTTAGAGAAGGCAAGAGCAACTACCGATAAAACTAAGCGGACATCTCTCTACAAAGAAGCACAGCAGATATTCCATAAAGATATTCCATGGGTACCAATGGCACATGCGAAACAGATTCTTGTCGTTAACAAACAGGT
Source organism: Candidatus Poribacteria bacterium (assembly GCA_022825665.1). Lineage (GTDB taxonomy): Bacteria > Poribacteria > WGA-4E > WGA-4E > WGA-3G > MSPOR6. The sequence continues at coordinate 44,567 of JAJDWI010000130.1, read as the reverse complement.
AAAAAATCTCACACTTAATCCATTGAATTGGAAATATTTCCGTAATGTAACTCTTGAAAGGTAAGTAAGCATGAAGAAATTAAGTATTATTGCAATTATTTTTATCCTTTTTGCCATACATATATCAGCAATCTATGCCGAAGACCACACTGTTAATGCTGATCTAAACAGTGATGGGATTGTAAATGTACAAGATTTAGTAATAGTTGCTATGCATATTGGAAAAACACCTGATGCAACACAAACACCAAATCCTGATGTTAACAATGATGGCGTGATCAACATATTAGATCTTGTTCTTGTCGCAACAAAACTTACTACATTGGATCAAACTTTAGCTGGTAATACATTCGTATTTGGTCGTGGTGGAGATTCTGTCACGCTTGACCCATCACGAATGCTTGATGGGGAATCAGCGAAAGTTTGTGATATGATATACGATACCCTCGTCCAATATAGAGGTGCTACAACTGACATTGAACCTGCTTTAGCTGCAACTTGGGATAGTTCTGCAAATGGACTGATATGGACCTTTCACTTGCGACGAGATGTACAATTCCACGACGGTACACCGTTCAACGCGGATGCAGTTGTTTTTTCACTAAGTCGTCCAAATGCCTTAGCCCGTAGTTTCTATGATGAATTCATCAGTCAAATTACCGCGATAGATGTTTATACTGTTCAGATTGAACTCAAAACACCGTATGCACCTTTTCTCAGTACAATGGCTTCATCTGAAAATGCTATTGTAAGTCCTGCAGCAGTTGCACACTATGGTGATAATTTTGGGGATAATCCAGTAGGTACAGGTCCTTTCAAGTATGTCAAATGGGATAAAGGGGATCAAATCGTTCTTAGGGCAAATGACACACATTGGTCAGGAAAACCAGCGATAGATAGACTTGTTTTCCGATCTATTCCTGATAATTCTGAACGGTTTATGGAGCTTCAGAACGGCAACCTACACGCCATGGAATTTCCTAATCCTGATGAATTGGCTATGATTCGTGGTGATGCAAACCTTGAACTCCTAATGCAACCGAGTCTAAATGTCGGTTATTTGGCAATGAATACAGAAAAACCACCCTTTGATAACCTGAAGGTTCGACTTGCCATTAACCATGCTATCAATAAAGCCGAGATTATTGAACGTCTGTATCAAGGTACAGGTATCCCTGCGAAAAGTCCAATACCTCCAACATTATGGGGTTATGATGACACGATTGAGGATTACGAATATAATCCTGAACTCGCGAAACAACTGCTTGCTGAGGCAGGATTTCCCAATGGATTTGAAACAACTCTCTGGGCTTTACCAGTTCCACGTCCTTACATTCCAAATGGACAGGCATTTGCAGAAGAATTGCAATCTGAGCTGCAAAACATCGGTATTAATGCAAACATTGTCACTCATGATTGGCAAACCCATCTTGAAAAAACTGAAAATGGTGAGCATGACATGGCAATGCTTGGGTGGATCGCTGGAGGCGATCCAGATAGTTTCTTCTATTATCTTTTAAGTAAAACAACTGCGGAGAAACCAGCACTAAACATAGCATTCTATAGAAATGATGAGATGCAAGATGTATTGGTCCGAGCAAGAATGAGCACAAACAGAGAAGAACGTATTGAACTTTATAAGCAAGCACAAGCGATTTTCCATAGAGATGTGCCTTGGGTACCATTAGCACATGCACAAAGATTGTTGGTAATTGACAGAAACGTTCATAATCTAAATCTTTCTCCTGTTGGATGGAAGTATTTACGGAAAGTATCATTGGAAGCTCAGTAAATAAGGTATAATCAACCCACTTAATACAAATAGATTTGGAATCATAATGCAAGAACAAGGTTTTCACGTTGGGGTTACTCGTGACTTCCTGAAACCTGACGGAAGTTCAGATTTAGATAACATTGCTGGACCACTGTTTGATAAAGCAGAATTGTCTTGGGAATACATTCCTAAACATTCAACAGTGCTTTCTGCTGGTGATATAAAGGATTACGATGCACTCTTGGTATTAGGAGCAGGAATCACTGCTGATACGTTCATTGGTAACGACAGATTGGCAATTATCGCAAGGTTTGGTGTAGGATACGATAAAGTTGATGTGCAAGCATGCACAGAAAACGGTGTTTTACTGTCTATTGCCCCAGACGGTGTACGACGACCTGTAGCGACATCTATTATTACATTTGTCCTATCATTGAGTCATCAATTGTTGATAAAAGATAGACTCATCCGATCAGGTAAATGGGAAGACACTAAAGATTACATGGGTATGGGTTTAGTTGGAAAGACGCTCGGTCTGGTTGGGATGGGTAATATTGGTAAAGAGACATTTAAGCTTGCTAAACCCTTCGGAATGCGTCACATTACTTATGATCCCTATGTTTCTCCATCTGACGCAGCTGAAGTCGATGCAGAAATAGTTGATTTAGATACTTTGATGAGAACTGCAGATTATGTCTGTGTTTGCTGTCCTTTGAGTGATGATACCAAAGGACTCATTAATTCAAGATGTATCGGACTTATGAAACCAACCGCATATTTGATAAACACTGCACGCGGACCTATTGTCGACCAACAGGCTCTCACTGATGCATTACAAAACAGACGTATTCAAGGTGCAGGTCTTGATGTGTTTGAGAAAGAACCAATTGATGATGACGATCCATTATTAGAATTGGACAATGTTATTCTTACGCCACATAGTATCTGCTGGACAGATGAGTGTTTTGAAGGTAATGGCAAGAGTGCATGTGAAAGTATCATCAGGGTTGCTTCTGGAAAGTTGCCTAAGTGGATTGTGAATAGAGATGTTATTGATAGCCCAAAATTAAAACAAAAATTATCCAGATTATATGATAGATAGCATACATATCATCTATTTATTCAACATATACTATTTAGAATATAAGACCTATAATAAACACAATAATTGAGGTAATTAATGGCGCATGCATATACCCCTGGACTTAAAGTTTCTGAGGGAATAATTGTAGAGAAAAACCGTCGACTTCCACTTGATGGAGAGGTACTTGTTAAAGTAGGAGCAAAGGTCAAAGCAGAAGATGTCGTAGCAAAAGCAGAATTACCCGGAAATGTTCAGTTATTGAATGTTGCTAATCTGCTGAGTATTCCTCCTAATGAAATTGAAGAGAACATGCTGAAGAATCCGGGGGATACCGTTACAAAAGACGAAGTAATTGCTTCAACAAAAGGTCTATTTGGACTTTTCAAATCACAAGCACAATCACCGATTGATGGGGAAATTGAATCAATATCAGATGTTACGGGACAAGTTATTCTCCGTGAACCGCCTATCCCGGTTGAAGTTAAGGCATACACAGACGGAACGGTAATAGAAACTATACCCAAAGAAGGGGTCAAAGTTGAGACTTATGGTACTTACATTCAAGGTATCTTCGGGATTGGTGGTGAGACATTAGGAGATTTAGTGGTTATCTCTAACTCACCCAGTGATGGATTGATAGATGAACAGATACTACCTGAACACAAGGAAAAAATCCTTGTTTGCGGTTCTCTTGTTACTACCGATGCAATCCAGAATGCGATACAACTTGGTGTAAACGGAATCATCGCTGGTGGTATTGATGACGCGGATTTGCGAAAACTTCTCGGCTATGAACTTGGTGTAGCAATTACTGGTTCAGAGGAACTGGGTATTACACTCGTTATTACTGAGGGGTTTGGAAGCATTGCAATGGCTCAACGCACTTTTGATCTGCTAAAAGCACGCGGGGGAATGAAGACTTCAATAAATGGTGCCACACAGATTCGTGCAGGTGTCGTCCGTCCTGAGATTGTGATTCCTTTCGTTTCAGATGGAAAAGATGTGGACACTCAAGATACTACGGGATTGTTAAATATAGGGAGCGCAGTCCGTGTAATACGTGAACCACATTTTGGGAAACTCGGTCGTGTAACCGAATTACCAATTGAACTTCAGAAATTGGAAACGGAAGCAGAGGTGCGAGTGTTGCAGATTGAATTTGAAGATGGAGAAAAAACTACTTTACCTCGTGCCAACGTTGAGGCAATTGAAGAATGATAAAATAGTTGCCTTCATAAAACCAACAGGTATTGATCTTTAAAATAAACCGTGATTTCCACTTAATTCCGATATAACATTTCAATTGCTTTTTATTTACTTAGAACTGATTTGCCCTTATGCACAATCTTGGAATAAAAACATAGACGATCATAATACTTCATTACCCGTTTCACGTACTCGCGCGTTTCTTTATATCCGCGAAAATATCCGTGCGGCGGGATACCAGACTCCCAGATTTCAGCATGTAATTTCTTGTCCATCTCAGTTAGGTGACCAAGACTTATACTAAGACACCACCATTGGAATGGGTCATCATCACGGTGACTCGTTATTTTCTGGGCATCTTTGATGTGTCCACGTCCACCGTTGTAACTTGCCAAAGCAATACGGATACGATTCGGATGTGGACTTTTGGGATATAGATCATATAAACTGCGAAGATAACGTGTTGCACCTGCAATACTTGCCTCTGCTTCAAAAGGGTCATTGACTCCAAGTTCTTTCGCAGTCTCTGGCATCAATTGCATCAAACCTTTTGCCCCAGCAGGACTTACGGCATTTTCGTTAAACCCAGATTCTTGAACTATCAGTGCGGTAACGAGTCGCCAATCTAACTTATGTGTTGATGCATGTTCTTTAATTATCGGACGATACTTTAGAATCTTTGGTGTAAGGACGAGAAGTCGGACACCGTTCCAGTCACGGACGAATAGGATAACTGCCACAATTAATAGGGTGAAAATTAGTATTCTCAGAAATGTGCGTTTTTTTATCTTTGCCATTTTGGTAATAATCCACTGTCAATTTCCCCATGTATAAGATAACAGAAGAATAAAACGGTGTTGCTGCTTGGCTTCATCTTTTTTATGTGCTATGTTTTGGATATTTCTCCAAGCATAGTAGATAGATCCTTTTAATGCGGTGATGGGTCTGTATTTCCATCCAAAGCGAATTTCAGATAACGTTTCAACTACACCGGATGGAAAAGGTATATTTTCAAAGTCCTCTCCGTAGTATCGGTCAGTAATATCCGCTTCCCCATTTCGTTGATGACTAAAATTAGTCTCAAATACTGATGAAGGTGTTGCTTGATACGATAGACGAAAACTGAATAAGTCTGCATCTGTGCCAATAGGATGTCCTATCAAGGTGCCGAAGTGGGTGAACTGGTTATCCGGTTCAAGATGCGTATATGCCCAACGATTGACTCGTACATATTCTGTATGAAAACCGAGTTTGCGTGCTGTAAATACGGGATACCACTCTATGCCTGTAAGCCATGTAACAGCATGTGGGTCGTTGGAGTCCGATTGATACTGGAAATCATCAGCAAGCCATTCTGCATAGAGACGTACACCGTCAATGGGACGAACTGCTCCATCAAAACTCAGCATAATGTTGTCATCACTTTTTGCATTGTATTGCACAGCATAATACGGTATTATAGGATTGAGGTAACTCCATTTCACCGTTTGGGCATCTCCTCCGTAAAGTACCCATTCACTAACACCTATTTCCAGCCAATCACTGAATTGATAATCAATCCTATGTGCACTCAGGGAACGTTTTGCAAGGTAGCGGGTTGTACCGTTGTCAAACCATGTTGAATTGAGTTGTGCAGTGAATGCTGTTGCTTTTAGGGAACCGAATTTACAGGGAAATGTTCCAGCGAGTCTGACAAGTTCAAACGGTGGTGAGTTGTCGGATATTCCAACTGATTTATATGGACTTGTTCCCCAAAAGACATAATCTCTCCCAACTAAGAAATCTAATTCAGCATCTCCATAAGAAAATAATCGGTATTGAAAATAACTCCTTTTGAAATCAACTACATAGTCTGCATGCCATTTTTCATATCTTTGATCTGCAGATTTCAGTAGTGGTGGTGAATCAGGTAAAAAATAACTCTCTACAAAATCTTGTCCTTGCTCAAAATTAGAAACTTCTAACTCGGTGTAAATGTTTAAGCGATTTCTGTTTCCTACTGCGAAATGGAATCCGCTTTGAAGTGCTGGTGCAAACTTTTCATGTGTTATACGCATTTCTGGTTGGATTCGTATGTAAGTCTTTTGTGATGGTTTGAGAGTCTCCTTCAAATTTGTATGTGATAATTCACTTTGGAATTCGCTTTTGAGTTTCTCAAGTAGTTTCCTATCTATGTCAGAAACATTGACTTTGTCTGAGTTGATACGATTTTCAGCACGTTTGATTATCTTTGCAACATCATCGCGTGAGAGAGGCAATGAATGTTGATGGAAACCACCGGTAACACCTGAAACTTCAAGCTTGTTAAGAGCATCAATTATCCATCCGTCAAAATTCAGTGGGATATTTGGTGCACCAATAGCAGAAGTGTAAATTAATAATACTGAAAGGAAAACCGATAAGAGAAGTCTAATGTTGGTCTTTGTTTGTGTAAAGAAAAAGAAAGATTTCATTCGCTATCGATATCCTCTAACATCTTATCTATTTTCCTAAACTGCCAAGTCCAACGTGTGTTGTAAAGGAACTGACGCAAATCAAATCGGTTGTCATCTGGTGAATAAGGTTCAGCGTGATATGCCGGTGTTAAAGTTGTCATCTTATGCCGATTGATTGCATAAAAACGAAAGAATTTTTTGACCTTATCTGCGACTTCGTTTGCAGGTAGATGGTTCCACTCTTGAACAAGTTTTTCAAACATACTTACGGGACCACACCGATGCACTTTGCGCAACTGCCCAAAACGACTGAGTTCGGCATAAGTCATTCCCATATCTTCTTCGTCAATTTGAGTATATGTTTCAGTAATCGGTTCCAACTCAGCAGTAGGTGGTGCTTCTAAGATTGTCGCAAGACTTGGATAACCGAGGTGTTCCTGTGCCCAGTAAAGGAAACTGCGGAGATCCGTTTTGCTAATACTCCCTATTGGATTTATGTCGGCACTACTACAATCATATTTTGTTAGGTAGCCGCGCAATGCTTCGTCCACGTTTCCAGTTCCTAAAACAAGTAGAGTGCCACGTTTATTACGAACCCACGGTAATGTTTGGGCAAATAGATAACTTATGACCATTCTTAACCGTGCTTGTATATTTTGTAGTGCTTGATTTTCTATGGTGGTTCCTCCATCGGTCTTGAACTTAGGTGTTTTTCCAGTAATTCCAGAAAAGAGTTTTCGTAACGCACTAACAAGTAGTTCAATGTTGATATCAAGGTGGTAACTTCCGATTTCACTTGCCAGTTGTTTAGCACGAAGTTTTGTTTCACGAGAACTGTTGTCAGTACCCATATAGCATGTATATAAAAGTTGATTAGCAAGAAATTGTGCTGCCTGTAAGTAGTTATTGAAGTCTGTCTTAATTTTAGTAACGCATTCTTTACCCAAAAGTCGCTCTGTATCCGTAATGACGTGTTGTTTATCTGCAAGGATAGCTTTTGCAACGAGTTGGCACATAGATCCGACAAGTGTGGCAACTGCTCCACTATCCGAACCTCCGGAAAGTGGTACAAAATATCCGCCTGCTTCAGACCGTCTCAAATAATCCCAAAGCCAGCACGCAGGTCCCAATGCTATCTCCTCATCAGGAGAATGAATGTTTAGTTTCTCCATTGGCACAGTGACATCACGTTTAGCACTATCCGCAATCTTGAAATCAACATTTATTTGTGGTATATCAATGCCGCGACTTGCCTGCACAGCACCACTCATTCTTGAACCGCGATAGGAACGGACATCTGAAAGATCCACTGTTGCAGTGATGACTTCAACATCGCTAAGTGAAAATTGTGAACCTTGTGCAAGTATTTCTCCATTCTGTGCAATGGAAGCACAACCATCAAAGTATAATCTACCACCATCACAGCCTTGTTGATTAGCATATAGATAAACTCCACCACATTTATCTGTAGCATTTCGAATCAGTGACAGCCTTGTGTCAAGTTTACGTAGTTCGTGATGTGAACCTGATCCGTTTGTTATGATTTCAACGCCGTTGTAGGCAAGGTCAATATGTGGGGAATGTGGTGCGAATAATTCCTCACATGTTTCTGAAGCGAGAATTGTATCGTGTGTTACAATAACAGCACATCCGATAGGGACAGTTTTATTCTTTGTGATGTTCTTGATTTCAAGTGGTAAGTGAAAAGGTTCAGTGGTCCACCCTTTTTGCCAAGCTGCGAACCATCGTGGTTCGCGGTAGTTTCCCTCAGCAGCCAACACGACTTTTGGACGAATAAGTAGAATCTCGCCATTACATACAAATACACGGCAATTGTATCTGATGCTTTTATGCATTACAGGCATACCGATGTCGCACAAGATATTATCGGTATGTCCACCCTTTATAATTCTGGCAAGGGATTCCCAACTGTGTCGCAAAGTATCCTCTTCAAGGAAATGATCTTCACAAGAATAGCCTGTAATTTCAAGCTCAGGACCAAGACGGTAACGTGCATCTAAGGATTTAGACTGTTCAATGGAGTCAATAATCCGTTGACAGTTACCCTCAAAATCAAGTGCCCATTGGTTAAGGTTGCACGTTGCCAGTGTTGCTTTCATTTTTTTTAGTTGTCAGCTATCAGTCATCAGCACTCAGCAATTTGTCTTTCCTTAACTACCTTACTAACGATTGTTGATGGTTGACGACTATCATGTTTTTTGTGGTTTTTTTCGTGCGGCTGGGAACAATATATTATTTAGTATCAAACGGTAACCGGGAGAATGCTTGTGTAAGTCAAGATTTGTAGGGATTTTCCCTTCTCCTACAAGGTGGCGATAATCTTCCGGATCATGTCCTCCAAGGAATGTAAAAGTACCTTTACCTAAAGTGCCGTGTATGTATTTTACATAATTTGTGCCTTCTATTTTACCTAAAATCGTGACAGATGGATTTACTCTATCCACGTTGAAGGACGTTGTTTGCCCAAGAAAACCTCGGACTTCAGAGACATGGTTTTGTGTCAACATTGTCGGTATAGGATCATGTTTTGCTGAAAACTCAAATAGTTGGAAATCTTCAACACCTGATTGTTGACTCCTATCAGGATTTGGATTGTCAATGTCAGAGAATTCGTAACGGTTTGGATTTGGGTATAACGTGAAATTCTCAAATGCAAAAGTATGTTCAAAATCCAATAGTTTTTGGAAATTTGGCGCGAGTGGTGTAGTATCTAATACTGGATCAACAATGTCTAATGTCCCACCCTTTGTAGCTAATGCGATATCCAGTGTTTCTGGTGCTGAACACATAGCAAAGATAAATCCACCTTTTGCAACATAGTCCGCTATATTTAATGCGGTTTGTCCTTTATGTCGAGAAACACTTTTAAATCCTGCTTCTTCTGCAGCAGTTTCAAACAGTGCCATCCGTTGTTGATACCACACTTGATGTGAAAATGAACCGTGGAATTTCCCGTGTTGTCCTGTGAAATCTTCATGGTGTAGGTGTAACCAGTCATAACCTTCTGTATGTAATGCACCGCGCTGCACCTCCTTGTCCCAAATTTGATCGTAAGGTATTTCCGCATAATCCAGTGCAATTTTAACAGCATCATCCCAAGGATCTTGATATGGTGATGCTTCTGGGGGTGCGTATACAGCGATCTTTGGTGCTTTTTCAAGCAAAATCTCGTCCATATTACTGGTTTCAATGATGGTCTCTTTGATCGTACGATACTCTACTATACTCATAGGTTCAATAGTAACTCCCATTTGTGCTGCCTTTATTTTGACATCTGCAGCATCGGGGATTACAAATGACCCACCACGATAGTTTAGCCACCAATAGCATTGGTATTCACGCGGCACTTCTAATGCCCAATATGTTAATCCATACGCTTTAAGATGGTTAGTCTGTGTTTGTTCCATCGGCACGAGGAGATATTGTGCAGATGACGTAGACACAATTATCATAAGAGATACAGATAGTAGAAGCAATTTGTATCTTTTTTTTATGAATTTCATTTACTCACCTCTCCCAACTGGAACAGCGAATGGTTGATAACCGAATACCACTCTACCGTTGCTCATTAAGGGTGCTTCACTGTTAGGTGTTAGTGTATCAACTGTCCAAAGTTGACCATTGTTTTCATATAGAATCCAACGTCCATTTGGTGGAACCCAGACAGGACGACTCCCTCCCATTAAGGTAATCTGTCGTTCTGTCCGTTGACCGGTAGTGGAAACATTGAGAACCCATATTTGTCTTGGTTTGTCTTCATCACCCTTAGAAAAAACGAGTGTGTTCGGTTCTGACGGATGCCATGCAGGTTCCGAGTCGTCTTCAGGTGAAATGACAATTGGTTCGACGCTGTTTCTCCTCAGATCATAGGCATAGATATTTCGATTTGGACTTGCTTCAGTATTTTCTATTGACCCAGCAGCTGCATAGGCGAGTAATTCTCCATCTCTACGCCAAGCAGGATCAGACATTTCTATCGCAGTTGAAGGAATGAGGAATTTTCTATCACCTTTGAGCTGATGTATTACAATCCTTCTTCGTCTGTCTTGTTCAGATTTAGCATAAGCAAGGAATTCTCCGTCAGGTGATATTGTAACGTCTTGTGCCAGTTCTCGATTTTTAAGATATACCATACTATTGCCTGATACTATATCTTTGAAAACGACATTGGCATCAATATCATGGTATACAAGTGTTCCATTTTCCGATACAGAGGGTAGGTAACCTGCATCAAGAGGTGCAAAACGTGAGTCAACGGGAACGGTGCGAAATTTGTTCAATTCGACATCTTCTTTAGTAGCAGGTGCAATACGCCATAAAACACCGTCATGACTATAAAAGATAGATACTGACTCCGTTGAAAGCGAGAATCTTGTATCTATATCAATATTTTGTTCCACCCGGTTATTCTGTATCCCACCTTCTGATGTTTCCATGGCTTTAGCGATATTCTGTGTGTTCGGTTGAAATTCATTTTTATCCTTTAATTTCCAACCAGAACCGTCTGTTTCAAAGATGAATCCTATTCCTTTTGTCCAATACATCCATTCTTCAACTAATTTACCATTGTCTGTATATTTGAAGATGTCCTCTGGTTGTCCATGCATTCGTGCTGTATTCCAACGTCCACCATCAGAGATTTCCGACATTGTTCCTTCTTCATCCACATAAGAAGCTAATATGTCAATATCCACGTGTGGTGTTGTTTTACCGGGTAGGACAGTAATTGCTGCGGGAGTGCCTCGTACGGGTTGATGTGTGCCGTATACACCAATTCCATCTGCGGTGCCTGAACGTCCATCATTGTTTTGGTCAACAACTGCTAAGAGAAAATAGGTGCCAGGTTCTACTTCAACCTGATATGACCCATCCTCTTCAAGGAATATGGGGAGCACGATAGGAGAGTCGAATGTAGGTTTTGTTGAAAGACTCAGAATACCGTCGGGTATATTTTTATTGTTTTCAGTGTGTGCAGCATTATTGTTAGATTTTTTTGTTGAAGTGACAAAAAATGTAGATATTCTTCCTGTGATAGTACCCATCTGTTCTATAGCCGAATTATCTGGCGAACCGTTTAGTCCTGTTCCGCCTATTGTAGGTGTAATACTATCTTGTAGTGCAACAAGTTGTCCATCAGCATCATATTGTGCAGTCAACTGAATGTTGACACCACGGGTTTCACCAACATTAAATTTGACAACTACAGGAGGACTTGTGATGATTGAATCTGATCCTAAACCACCCAGTCTATCACCTGAACTATATCTACCGTTTCCATCCACATCATGATTTGCGATTATATAATATTCGTCAGGAGGAAGTTCGAATCGGAAAGAACCGTCTTGTGCAGTTTGTGTTGTAGCAATTGGGTTAACTAATGTGGAATCATCATATACCTCAACGCGTATTTCAGAATCATCCTGCGGAAACGGAGTCACACTTCCGACAATAATTGCAGATTTCTCGTTATTTGTTGTCTTATCTATATTTGCGTATGTTGCTGATATATTTATTTCAAGGTCATCTATAAATGTATTCGGTTTTATGAGAATAGGTTGTGGAAATGCTCCTTTTTCAGTGATATCCTTAACACCATAAAATCCGAAAGGATCTCCGTTGTCAAGTTTATTGCTGGAATTCTTATCTATTATCGCCATCAAATAGTATTTTCCGGGTTTCAATCGGAGTTCCCATTTTCCTGTTGTAGAATCAATGAAGGTCATTCCTGAACGGAATTTCCATGAGGTATCAGTGTAAGCAATAATCAACATTTGAACATCATTTTGCCCTGGTTCTTTTGTATACTTTAGAATACCTCTACATCCAGAAGTCGCACGGCTTAATTCTGCCTTGAACTTTTGGTAATCACTTGGTTGATATGTGGATTCGGGAACAAGCTTAAGTTCATCAGTTATGCTTTGTAGCCTTGCTGTAATAGGTATCTTTATATCTTTCAAAGTGGAATTCTCACCGATTTCAATAGCTTGGTGTTTCTGTGATTTATTGTTCCAATCTTTTATACCTAACACACCGTACCCATCACCTTCGTCAAATTTCCCTGAACTATCAACATCAACATAAGCTACCAGATAGTATCTACCGGGTTCCACTCGTAGTGTAAATGTACCCAAACGTGAAACTCCACTTGTATAAAGGTTCTTTAGCTTTTCATCGAGGTATACAGATACATTTGTATGAGAAAGATCATGTCCTTTCCAAACAATCTCACCCGATAACCTTGCAGTCATACGTTTGAATGCTGGTTCATTATTTGTATTATTAGGTAAAGTAGTTTGGCTTGACGATTCTTGGGAATGGACTAACACATTTGTGATGGATATTCCGATGAAGACCACGAGAGAGAAAATGACCAATCGTTTCATGGGGTTGTGTCTCCGTTTGGTTCTAAATATGTGTATGGCTTAATCTAAGTCATTATTTTATCGTAATTTTACCATACATTGTAACAGATTTCAATAATAACTCCAGAGCCACAGAGATATTCAATTGTCGCTTTAAGATATTGGTATATATCTCGTTTTTTCTTCAAATTCTCTGGATTTTGTTTCCTTCAAACCGTACCAGTTTTCGTTTTTTGGTACGGTTTTGGTACGGTGGTGTTTTCCCAGTCTCTGTCTGAGTTTACTGATGTTTTTATGTAGGTTTTTGCATTTTTTAATTTGGCATTTTTGGGACGGTTTGAGTTTTGTATGATTGACTGTTTTTTCGTGTTACCTTCCTGTATGATAAATTGAAGGTGATGATTCTGTTTATGTGTGTAATCTGCTTTTTGCTGAATAGTTTTTCTTACAACTTTTAGCGGATTTTCTACCTTTAAAAGGTTACCGTACGGTAACCTTTTTTTACATAACGGTAACTTTTGGTGTAATCGGTCTGCGTATAGTGCCTGTGTGGTTTTATTGGTTATTTGCATCGGTTTTTTTAGGAGAAAAAATTTAATTTTGGTAACTTTTGCATCCTCTGGAAAAATACCAATTTTTTGACTGCCATTTGGTATATTTTTTTTTAATTTCATAAGAATGCTGGTATCGTAAAATATTAACATAATTGGGTTACTTGTAATCATAGATTATATGTGATATGTATTATAACGTAGAATAATAACGAATGTCAAGTTAAAAATTACATTTTTGTGCTATTTTTTGAATTTATTTCAGTTTTATCGTCAAATTTGTAAAATATTATACCATTTCTATAAATTATTGTCTCATTTACGGTTGTTATAGCAGGGCTATTTAGTTTTGAGAAGCCTCTGTTGATGATTTTTGATTTTACAATAGTTTATATGTCCGTCGGTTCTCGCTTGCTACACCCAAAATGAAACGCGTAGGTCGCTTTGCTCGCTCCGACCTACGAATTATTCCAATTATTTCGATAATATGTGATAAATAATGACCGGATAGTTTTGATTAGTTGAGGATGGAATAGGTGAGTATACGCGGGATTGATGATATATGTGCCGAATGTATTGGAGACAGTCGGCACATATATTTTTCTTATACAAATGCGGCTTTGTCAACATCATCAAGATAAACACGTGCCCCATTTTGTAATGCGGAACGATGAACAGCAGCTTCAAAGAGTAGTTCTGCCCATGCTGCTTCTCCATCAGCAGGAAATGGTTGATCCGCTTGCATTGCTTTTATTACGCCATCAGCCATTCTTTTGAATGATTCTGGCATTTCAGGTTTTCCGGGTTCATTTTCCCATTTTTCTTCAATTTCAGAGTTGCCTGCTTTCCTGCGCAGGTATGAACCATCTAAACCCTTTGCTTCGGCATAAGATTTATCACCAAGTATCTTGACACGTAGGGGATGGTCATCATAACCCCACAAGTTTGTTCCTGTAAGAGTGCCAACAACGCCATTTTCCCATCCGATGTGAATGAGTCTTTGCCAACCACTACCTGCGTTTGGATCACCTGTAACGCTTACCCATTCAGGTGTACCCATACTCCAGAGTATCTGGTCAATGATGTGTGACCAACAGTTGAAATGCGCTCTTGCATGCACCATTTTAATTTCTCCTAATGTGCCATTCACAACATCATCATGGAGTTTTTTGAAATGATGCATAAAGCGATAGTTGAAGTCAATTCCAAACTTAAGATTTGAGTCTCGCCATTTGGCAATAGCAGGAGCAGCAATGGCAAGGTCTGCTTCTCGGACTGTAGCCTGTCCTTGTAGACCGCAAAGCGGTTTTTCGGTGAAGACATTTCGTCCTCCTTCAAGCAATTCACGTAAAGGAGGAATTCGACGTGTTTCGTTAACAATTAAGAGGACAAGTTCTGCATCACAGTTGTCTAATAATTCTTGAATCGATAAATAACCAGGAACACCGAAGTGTTCCTTTGCTTTTTCAAGCAGTTCAGGATTCATTTCACAAACAGCAACTACCTCAGCATCGGGATGGTTGTGGAAATTGCCACCATGCATCATACCCATCCCTCTACCACTAATCAATGCACATTGAGTCATATCAAATACCTTTCATTTGTGTCATATCAGATTAGAACAAATTTTCTTCAGTATAACACACACCACAAAATATACAAGAAAAAAACTAACTATCAGGGCTATTCAGTTTCCCAAATCCTAATATTTTTAATATTAGTCTTCCGTATTTCTAAAAACTGACCACTGAAAACTGAAAACCACCCCAAACATACATGAAACTTATGGTTCACAGGTCCACAAATCCTTCCATCCACTCTTAACACATATTATAATACTACCACTATGAAAAACAAAAAGCTTACACACCCCACATTCTCAACAAAAACCGACACCTGTTACCCAAAAAACATTCACCCGAAAACTGACCATGACCAAGGAAATAAAAAACGAACCAAAATGAAATTTTCAAAAAGTATCGTACACACTGATAAACCCAGTCCCAGAGTGGCATAATCCCAAAAACCAAAACGTACACAGAAACGAAAAACGCCCATTTTGTGTACGTTTTTAGAAGGAGCAAAAACCGATGCCCATTAACACCTAAATTATACTTGCAAATTCATACCAAATATTGTATCCTATAATGTAATATAGAAGGAAACCGAGCACTATTTTTTAACGTTAATAACAAGGGGTCGTAACTTTGGACGCGAGAACATTATCTTTGCCAATTAGCACACTTGATTACAAACAACCTGCCACCGTCCAAGTGGGTTCTACAGTATCTGATGTAATAGACATCATGCAAGTCGAAGGTTTTGGTTGCATCCTTGTGGTTGATGATGAACAAAGGTTAGTCGGAATTGTAACAGATCGTGACCTACTTAGTCACGTATGTGGGAAAAGGTTAGACCCATCAGATGTTCTCGTAGAAGAAATAATGTCTGAAAACCCCGAATCATTGCGTGCAAGTGATCCAATTGCCTTCGCATTGAACCTTATGCATCTCGGACATTTTCGGCATGTACCGCTCTGTATATGGGATGACCAACAACAAGCATTTCCTGTTGGATTGATTTCAACCCGAGACATATTGGACCATGTTGCTATATTCATTGAGAATCAGGGGAGAGTATAATCATGTTGTATGACCAGGCAATTGATGAAGAATTAGCACAAATGGAACAAGATGCTGAGGCATCCAAGAAAGTATTGGAAGTGAAGGAAATACAAGTGCCACTTCGTCACTTGATGCGTACTTGTATAACGATTGAGATGACCGCTACCACACAGGACGCTATTGATTTACTAATTGAACATCATATCGGTGCCGCCTCTGTAGTAGAAAATGGTGTGTTGCGTGGCATATTTGGAGAACGCGACGTATTGCGTAAGGTTTTAAACAAACAGGTAGGTGATTTAACGCAAATTCCTGTGACGCAATTCATGAAAGTTGACCCACAAACAGCTAATCCTGATGATATGTTAGATACTGCAATATTATATATGGCACAAGGTGGTTTTCGACACTTGCCAATTGTTGATGAACAAACACGTCCTATCGGTATGGTTTCAATTCGAGATGTAATCTCTTATCTCGTTGAATATTTCCCGCAAGAGGTGCTAACTTTACCACCCAACCCAATACGAGATGCATTGAAAGCACGTGAAGGAGCATAACAGATGGACGAGGTCTTTTACAAGTGGACTCTACGGTGCCCTCCAACCTATTGATAACAAAAGGCTAAACACTAATGCGTAAGCAAGTAGAGCAAATTCAAGCGGCGACAGTTCTGTTTGCTGGGGACTCTGGCGACGGTTCCCAAACAATTGGAACGCAGATGACAGAAACCTCCGCTATTGTCGGTAATGATGTCGCTACCTTGCCCGATTATCCCGCTGAAATCAAAGCACCAGCCGGATCACTCGCTGGTGTTTCCGGATTCCAATTACATTTCTCAAGTGAAACTATCCACACCCCCGGTGATTCTTGTGATGTACTTGTTGCAATGAATCCCGCTGCATTAAAAGTCAATATCCACAAATTAAAAGATAACGGTATACTAATTGTAAATTCAGATAATTTTGCTCGCAAAAATTTACGACTCGCAGGCTATGCAGACAATCCATTAGAGGACGATACACTCACAAAATATCAAGTTTTTCCTGTTGAATTGACAACACTTACTCGCAGAGCACTTGAAGATACCGACCTTGAATTGAGTAAGCGTGACCTATGTAAAAACTTTTTTGCCCTCGGTATGATTTTGTGGTTATACAACCGTCCAATGGATTACACTATTAGATGGGTTAAAACAAAATTTTCAACAAAAAATCCGCACCTTATTGAACCAAACATCTTAGCACTTCGAGCTGGGAACACATATTGCGAAGCAACTGAACAATTTGCTATCTCTTACGAAGTGAAGCCAGCAGAATTCACACCAGGTAAATATAGAAATATTGCTGGGAATACATCAACAGTTTTAGGACTCGTAGCCGCATCCCATCAATCTGGATTACAATTGGTTTACGGTAGCTATCCGATTACACCTGCAAGTGACATCCTTCACGGTTTGGCTAATTATCGTAACTTTGGGATTGTAACAATGCAGATGGAGGATGAAATTGCGGCAGTTGGGGTAGCTATCGGTGCTGCTTTTAGTGGTTCACTTGGTGTAACCGGTAGTAGCGGTCCTGGTCTCGCACTAAAATCTGAGGCAATTAATCTCGCTATGATTGCCGAATTACCCCTCGTTGTATGCAATATCCAAAGAGCAGGACCCTCTACTGGTATGCCAACAAAAACTGAGCAAGCAGACCTATTACAGATGTTTTACGGTAGGAATGGAGAATCTCCTGTTCCAATCTTAGCCGCATGTCGTCCCACCGATTGTTTTGATACCGTTTATGAAGCATGCAGAATTGCAGTGAAATATCGGACTCCAGTCATATTCCTTTCCGAACTTTATATTGCACTCGGTGCAGAACCTTGGTTAATTCCAAATGTTGAGGATCTCCCAAAAATTGAACCAAATTTCCAAACTGATGTGGACGGATTTGAACCATACCTTAGAGATCCAGACACCCTCGCAAGACCTTGGGCAAAACCCGGTACTCCCGGTCTTGAACACCGTATCGGTGGTTTAGAGAAATCGGATATTACAGGTAACGTGAGTTACGATGCAGAAAACCACGAGAAAATGGTAAATATCAGAGCGGAGAAAGTTAAACGAATTGCTACAGAGATACCTACCACTGAAATCTATGGTGCACAAGAAGGAGACTTGCTTGTGCTTGGATGGGGTGGAACTTTCGGTGTCATTCGAACTGTTGTTGAAACTAAACTTGAAGAAGGTTGTGCTATCGGTCATGTCCATTTACGCTATCTCAATCCATTTCCAAGTGACTTAGGAGAAGTACTAAAACGATTCAAACAAGTCTTAATACCAGAATTAAACACAGGACATCTTCGCCAATTAGTCCGTAGTGAATATCTTATTGATGCAATTGGAGTCAACAAAGTACAAGGTCAACCATTCCATGTTTATGAACTGGAATCTAAAATAAGTAAATACCTTTAGCATAGTATAAGCAAGAATTAGAGAAAAATATAGAATTGCTTCAGTTATAGATTTCGATGGTCCCGATATCTGACAACCTCAAAGGTAGAAGGGAACTCCGATTCCCGACTATCAGTGAGTTTTGTCGCGATTCGGAGATCGCTCCTACAGAATATGAACAGTTGTGAAAAACAACAAAACTATCACAAATCGTTAATATAAAATGTGCAAAAAGGCAGGCATGCTATGAAAAAGAAAAAGTCCTCAGGTATTCCGCTTGGAGTGCCTACTCTAACACAAAAAGATTTTATGTCCGATCAGGATGTACGGTGGTGTCCCGGTTGCGGTGATTACTCAATTCTTGCACAAACGAGACGTATCATGCCTGAATTAGGCATCCCACAAGAGAACATCGTTTTTATATCTGGAATTGGATGTTCAAGTCGTTTCCCTTACTATATGAACACGTATGGATTTCATACGATCCACGGTAGAGCTCCAACTATTGCATCCGGATTGAAGATGGCAAATCCTGATCTATCTGTTTGGGTTATTACTGGTGATGGTGACGCACTGTCCATTGGTGGAAATCACTTTATCCATCTTCTGCGTAGGAACTTTGATATCAACGTACTTCTCTTCAACAACCAAATCTATGGACTTACTAAAGGTCAATACTCCCCTACTTCAGAGCAAGGGAAAAGCACAAAATCAAGTCCATTCGGTTCACTTGAATCCCCTTTTAATCCGATAAGTCTCGCACTTGCTGCTGGTGCAACATTTGTAGCACGTTCACTTGACAGAGACCCTGAGCACTTGCGATCAATTATTAAATTCGCTTTTGAACATAAAGGTACATCTTTTATTGAAATATATCAAAACTGTAACATTTTCAATGATGGTGCCTTCTTTCAGTATACTGAAAAAGAGACAAAAGCTGATAATACAGTATTTCTTGAACACGGTGAACCTTTGGTCTTTGGAAAAGAAGATGAAAAAGGGATTAAATTGAATAACTTCCAACCTGAAGTCACTACTGAAACTAACGATACAGATGAACTCATCGTCCACGATCAATATGCCGAGAACACGACATTAGCAAACTTCCTTGCTCGTATGAGCGATATGCCTGAAATGCCACATCCAATCGGTATATTCAGAAGCGTTCAACAGAATTGCTACGAGGATATGATGACTGACCAAATTGCGTTCGCTAAACAGCAGAGAGGAGAAGGGAACCTTGAAGAACTCCTGAATGCTGGTGACACCTGGGTGGTAGAATAACTAAACCTATAACTGTATTTATAGCGAAATCAAAAATATGTTCACACTCCCTGGTAGGTGCGGTTTCTAACCGCACTATTTACTATAATTGCTTTCTTTAACGAAGGTGGAAACGATGAAGAAGAAGTGGATAATCCGTTTTATACAGATATGTGGTTGCGTTGTACTCTGTAGCATATTGGCATCGGCACAGAAAAACGATAATGGAATCAAGGAAGGAATCACATTATCTGACCTGGGTGTAACAAAGGAACAGAAAGTCCAAATTGAAGCAATGTGGAAACTAAAAGGTCAAAAACATTCACAAGCAATTAATGACTTGAAGACATTTAATCGCCTTGTTAAAGATTCGCTTATTGGAGATAATGAGATTCGGGAAACGTTGGAGAAAACCCGTTTGAAAAGGAAAGCAATGCAGACTCAAATAGATAAAGCTGAAGAAGCATTAATACAGACGATATCTCCCCGAGCACAATTGCATTTGACGGTTTTAGGTATTTTGGATAACGGTTTACCGCGGAGAATAGCAAAAACTCAGACAGACAAAGCGACTGAACAAAAAAAGAGCGACATTCCAATTCCTACTGAAGAACAATCGGAACGGACACCGCAATAAATGGTGGAGGATACCAGACTTGAACTGGTGACCTCTTGCATGCCATGCAAGCGCTCTCCCAACTGAGCTAATCCCCCACTTTCTTAATAATAACACATCTCTATTTTAATTGCAAATATAATTCTAACTCCCCTTGTCACATGTATGTAAATTCTTATTATAGAAAAGTTGTGAACTTTTTCTACATAAGGAGTTTTCCTAAAAAATGTTAACCAAAACCGATATTGAACATGAAAAATTAAAACACAATTCTCCGTTTTTTAAGACTGCTCTTGCTCCGACTAACGAGGAACAACAGTTGCTGTTTACACTTAAAAACATCGGCAAATTACCGGATGATTTTGAAGGGAATTTGTTTGTCCCACTACTTAATCACTCCAATCCAAAAATTCGATGCCTCGCTATAAAAAACGTTGGAAAGTTAAAAGATGAACGTTATTTAAAGAAACTCATCAAATTTGCCGAAACTGAGAAAAATTCCCTTGCTCGCCGTGAAGCAGTTTCTGCAATCGGTAGACTCAAAACTGAAAACGCGATCCCGGTTTTAACACGGTTTACTACTGATGCCGATCCAAAAGTTGTATTGCAAGCGGTACGGGGCTTACTTTATTTTAAAAAACACCAAGAAGCAAAATCAGCATTAGCATCGCTTGCTGAGCATCCTAATGAATTAATTCAGGAACAAATAGCAAGAGAACTACAGCAACACGATCAAACAGAAACCTCCAAAACGGTAAATCATCCAATCAGTCCAGACACACTTAAAAATGTAATTGTATGTGCTGATGTCCAAGATGTGTTAAAAGCAATTCCAGATGAATCTATTCATTTGACTTTTACTTCACCACCTTATTACAATGCACGCGACTATACAATTTTCCCAAGCTATAAGGCATATCTTGACTTTCTAACAGATGTTTTCACAGAAACACACCGAATTACCAAAGAAGGAAGGTTCTTTGTCCTTAATACTTCTCCTGTTATCGTTCCGAGAATTAGTCGCGCGCATTCCAGCAAAAGGTATGCAATTCCTTACGATATACATCCACGCCTCACCAAAATTGGATGGGAATTTATTGACGACATCGTTTGGATGAAACCAGAATACGCCGCGAAAAACAGAAATGGCGGTTTTTTCCAACATCGTAAACCCCTCGGGTATAAAGCAAATTCAGTTACTGAAAGTGTAATGGTTTATCGTAAAAAATCAGACAAGTTGATCGATTGGAATCTTCGACAGTATGACGATGAAATCATTGCTGCAAGCAAAGTAATGGGTGAATATGAAAAAACTAATGTTTGGCAAATCAATCCAGCAACAGATAAAGTACATCCAGCAGTTTTTCCGCCTGAATTAGCTGCGCGCGTTATTCAATATTATTCTTTCATAGGTGACCTTGTTTTTGATCCATTTGGTGGTAGCGGAACAGTCGGACACGTCGCTTTGCTGCATGAGAGACACTTTTTCTTATGTGAAAAAGAAACAGAATATGTCGAACGTGCAAGACAAATGCTTGATACTTCACTATTTTCTGGTATAAACCCTCGGATCCTTTCGCTTTCTGAATTGAAGTCAAACATAGTGGAGGAGTCCCAAAAACTATGACTGTTACTGGTGCAGTTATAAAAAACATCATTCGCAAACTTTTTGCAGGAGAGGATCATCGTTCCGAAGTTCTGGCATTGATTAACGCTGAGTTCTTGCAATATGCCGTTGACTTTTTCAAACGTGTTGCTTGTGCAAAGTTGGATAATAAATCTGTAACAGTTGACTGGTACAAAAAGGAATTCCTCAATTCAGATTCATATAGACCTGAAGAAATTGCCATTCACTCAGGACTGAATAAGAAAACAATTACAAATGCATATAATTCCGCAAGGAAACAAATCGTGTTGGAAGCATCACTTGAACACTATGATGCACTATATAATGCCATTAACGGTTTAACTGACCAAGACGATCTTGATGTAGCACTCACAATAAAATTCAGAGATGTCAGTGTTGATTTAAATATCAATGAAAGTTTAATTGTTATCAATACACTCGCTGTCAAACGATCTGCCCTCCGGGGAGCGTTATGGAGCACGTCTGGGAAACAAGTAGAGAAACCTTTGATGATAACGCTTTGTGCACTTTTTCAAGTACCGAAAAAGTGCTTTGATCAGAGGAACCTTCCAGAATCTGAACGTGAATCTGATTTTTATCTGTTTGACGAAACCGGTAAGGATTATCCTTGCGAAGTAAAATTGATGGGAAAGGGCAATCCTGAAAGTGCAGATGCAGTGTTTGCTCGCGGAAGTCGTGTTCTTGTTGCCAACAAACTTTCTGAAACTAACAAACAACAGATGGAAAAAGATGGTATCCTCTGGGTTGAATTGCAAACTAAAGACGGATACAAGAGGTTTGAACATGTGTTAAAGACATTATCAATTCCTTGTAAACCTTTTACCGGTGACCTTGAAAAAACGTTAGAAAAAATATTATCCATCATTCTTTCTGATGATGTTCAAGATTCTGTAACCCCAGAGATAGTATTGCAAGAGACTTTGTTTAATGACAAATCCGACTCAGAATTACTACTTGACCTTGAATGAAAATCTTAGGCATTGACACCTCAACCCCCATTGGCAGCATAGCCCTGATAGATGGCGAGAACATTGTCGCAGAACATACCCTTAATATAGTCCAAGCACATTCCTCCAGACTCATGCCAGCAATTGACACCGTCCTAAAATGGGGTGATATTACGCCAGATACCTTAGATGGATGTGCGGTCGGAATCGGACCTGGGTCGTTCACAGGTATCCGTATAGGTGTTGCAACAGCGAAGTCCCTCTGCTACGCAGTTGATAAACCAATCGTAGGCATTTCAACCTTAGAAGCAATTGCATATAACTTACGGTGGACAGATGGCATTGTCTGTCCCATCCTTGACGCGCGGCGTAGCGAAATTTATGGAAGTGTTTTTCATGGGGGTCCTGAATGGGATCGTCTTACTGATGATCTCTGCTTACCAATTGATGCTTTCCTTAACGAACTCAATAAACATACATCTCAGAATCCAACAACCATCTTTGTTGGTGATGGACTTGCGACCTACGGGGATGCTGTTCGCGAACAATTGAGTGACACAGTCAACTTCGCGGATGCTATCTTCAATGTTCCACGTGGTGCATCAATTGCGAGACTCGGCGCGCAACGTATAAAACAAGGTGATACCGATAGTTATTGGACTTTAGTGCCGAACTATGTTAGAATTGGGTTGTATTAACTAAAGGTATTTGGTCACACAAAACTAATTTCTATGACTCACCAACCTTCTAACCACCCTCCATGAAATGAACCGTATCTTTGAAAACACATCTACACTGTTTAGTGCACATCTTATTGGTCGTCTCGGTTCACTCATAGTAACACTCTGGTTAATGCCAAAGTTTTTTGTGGAAAACGAATTAGGAGGATATTTTGTTGCAATCGCTTTGACAAACCTCATTGCAAGTTTGACCGAACTCGGTATACAGAACCCGTTGATTCGGGAGATGACGTTACAATTGCAACAAACGCGCCACTATCTCGGCAATGCGCTCCTTGTCCGTCTGATTATGTCGGTTGTTGCTTACGCACTCATGATTATGAGTGGAATATTCCTTGGATATACCGCAATAATTGTGACAATGATAGTGTATTTAGGGATAGCGGAAATTGTCAATTCTATTGCGCAACTATACAGATGTGTCTTCCGCGCACACGAGAATATGAAATATGAGGCATTGACGGTAGTGATAGAACGTGCAATTTTTTGCATTATCGGAGGAGTTGCAATCCTACATGGTTATGACCTTGTAAATGTATGTCAAGTGGTACTCATTGCAAGTGGGATAAACCTATTGTTGAGTATTGCATTTACTAAATTCCGTTTCACATCGCTTCGTTTTAAACCGAGTCGTGAAATAATCAAAGTGCTAATGCAACAGGCACTTCCGTTCGCGGTTGGTAACCTTTTCCACCTCATCTATTTTCGAGTTGATGCGATTATGTTGTCAAAACTCAGTCCGTATGGTGTCATTGCAAATACGTGGTATGGTTTACCGTATACGTTTGTCAACGCATTCACGACATTACCGGGAGCATTTATGATGGGGGCAATGTTTCCAGTGCTATCTCGTGCGTATGAAAATGAACGTGATAAATTATCCTCCACATATACATTTGGCATGCGATGGATGGTAATATGTGCAGTACCTTTGACAGTTGGACTTGCAACTATGTCCCACGAGATTACACACTTGTTGTTCTCTACTACATATACGTCAGATACCATTGAAAAGATTGCCGATGCAATGCAATGGTTGAGTGTCTCAGGAGGTATGATTTTCTTAACTACCGTTGTCTTGACAATGCTACGTGCGGCAGATAAACGACGTGTATTTACTATTCTAATGGCAACAACCACACTCCTGAATATAGGTCTAAATCTTACTCTGATACCGCGTTTCAGTCATGTTGGAGCAGCCATGACAATGGCTATAAGTGAAGTGTTTCTATTAATCACTGGGTTTGTCTATATATCAAAACACATTACCAAACTGTCTGAAATATCTTTTATTTTCAAATCTATCCTATTGTCTGCGGTAATGGGGATCGGTTTGATATTGTTGAAGGGATTTTTGACAATTTGGATTTTAATACCTCTATCAATTCTATTTTATAGTGGTGGAATATTTGTTTTAGGAGAATATCGGACAAAGTTTGATTATGTTTAGCTTATAGTTTGGATATTGCGTTAGAGAAGTTGTTATAGAATCTATTTTGACTATAGAATTAAGGAGAAATGAATGCTAAGAAACTTATTTAAAGGTAGTGACAAAACCCCTGATACATCCGATGTAGAAAGGGAAAAAGATAGTTGGTTCAACCGACTAAAATCTGGTTTAGCAAAGACACGAAACCGTTTTATCTCTGAACTTTCAAGTTTACTTCGGACGGGTAGAAAGATTGATGAAGATCTCATGGAAGAGATAGAAGAATTACTAATCCGGGCGGACGTAGGAGTTGACACAACCCTTACATTGATGGAGAACGTCAGGGAAACCGTGAAAGAAAAAGGTTTGGGTGATTCTTCAGAATTGGGAACAGTCATAAAAGATGAGATTATGAATCTACTCGGTGAAGATGTTCCATTGAATTTGGAAGGTGAAACCCCTTATACCATATTGGTTCTCGGTGTGAACGGTGCTGGTAAAACCACCACAATCGGAAAACTCGCAAGTCGATTTAAATCTAATGGGAACCAAGTTCTTGTTGCTGCAGGAGATACATTTCGTGCGGCTGCAGAAGATCAATTGGCAATATGGTGTGAACGGGCGGAGGCAGAACTAATACGAGGTGGAGAAAGTGCCGAACCTGCATCTGTAGTATATGATGCAATTCAGGCAGCGAAGCATCGTGAAGCAGATGTGCTAATTGTGGATACAGCGGGTAGACTTCATACTAAAAAACCGTTGATGGACGAGTTATCTAAAATAGGACGCGTGATGGGACAAGCACAAGCAGGTGCTCCACATGAAGTACTACTTGTAATTGACGGAACTGTAGGTCAGAATGCATTGATGCAGGCAAAGATATTCAATGAAGCGGTACCAATTACTGGTGTCGTCGTTACAAAACTGGATGGTACAGCTAAAGGTGGGATTGTGTTAGCAGTAAAAGCCGAACTTGGTGCCCCAGTCAAATTGATAGGAATTGGTGAGAAACTTGAAGATTTACGGGACTTTAAAGGGGTAGATTTTGTTGAGGCACTTTTTGCAACAGAAGAACCTACCATAGAGATGTAACCCACAGCATAGATTTGCTGTGGGTTACCACACGAAAACACACAGATTGAAAATAGTTGTAGAATAGTAAATTACGATCAATTAAATCAGTTGACAAATAATAAATATGCTACACATCCGACTCCTTCAAATAAGGTTGTAGATGTTTGCGTAGATTGCGATGTGCATGGAATAGATGTGCCTTGACCGTTCCATCAGATCTACCGACCACAGCAGCGATATCTTTAAGTGATAATCCATCCCAATGTCGTAGGATGAAGATTTGTCGTTGCTTCGGTGGTAATTGACGTATCGCCTTTCGAATCTGAACTCTAAGTTCCTTATTTACAGCAGCTTTGGCGGGAGAATCTGAACGTAAATCAGGGAAATTTGCCATAGGTAACTCATCACCTTCTTCAGATTCATAAACCATCACTTCTGACCGCGATTTTTTTCTTAGGAAATCAATACATAGGTTGAATGTGATGCGGTATAGCCAACTATAAAACTGGCACTGCCCCTTGAAATCACCCAAACCTTGGTATGCCCGTATGAATGCGTCTTGAGTTATATCAAGGGCATCTTCATGGTTAGGAACAAAACGTTGAACTAACCGGTAGGTACGTTTCTGATAACGTGTAAATAGAGTATCAAACACTTCTGTGTCACCCTGCTGAAACTGTTCAATCAATTGTGCATCATCATAGTTACAAGCAGGAGGAATACTTTCGTGGCTTTGGGACTGCATGTTCTCCTCTTTTGTGTCAATGGTTGGAAACTGAAACCAGTTAACCGTTGATAGAATAGAAGTCACCGATTCTTTTGTTTTTTGACATTACGAAACCAACGTTTATATCTGTCACTATCTTCAAGCATTTGTCGAAGTAAGACGAATTCCTCATCCTCATCTTCACATGGTGCATTATCAAGTAATGCTAACAATTCTTCGTAGACTACTTTGTCTTCATCTATAAGGGATGAGAGTAGATTTTCAAAATGTTCTCCATGTCCGAGTAATGAGAATATCTGATTTGTATGTCGGATTTCCTCTGAGGCAGCTTGGTTAAGGTATGCGGCAAGTTCATGTTCATTACGGTTTTCGGCAATTTGTGCCAGTATAAGACGAATCCCAACGAGTTTCAGTTTTGCTTGTGCAAGTTCGTCAAGATCTGTTTCAAACTTTTCACGTAAACTATCGTCATCACGTGGATGTAACTGAGCATAACTTGGCCAAACCGGCTTTGCCATAACCTGTTTCAACTTGTTCAAACTTTCAATCAGATTCTCTTGTTCAACAGGAGAAAGTTGACCGAAAGTATGATCCCAAAAATCGACTGCATATTCAATTCGTTCCTTAAACAATGCAACGGATTGTGGAGTAAGTTGAATGCGTGCACGCCTCCGATCCTCTTCACATTTCCGACGGACAACCCAACCGTGTTTCTCAAGTCGACTGACCAAACCTGAGACAGTATTATGTGCAAGACCTAAATGCTCACCTAATTCATTGACATACATGCCGTTATCACGACCGTACCAATGAAGATGCTGCAATGCATTGAACTGAACAATTGTCAAACGATTGGGGACGACATCCTGAATAAACCTGGATTTGACTGCCGCCTGCGCATGTCGCATCACGCGCATCACGATATCAATTTCCTGGTTAAATTCTCGGTTTTTTGACATTACAAATACGTCCTATATGAGAGATATATTCCGTCGTATACGACATAAATTATATATTAATAATTGGAGGTTGTCAAATTAAAATGCGGTAAGCCTGTATTCTTCAGCAATTTATTGTATTTTAATTACTACCGACAAGACGTTGTGCCTTCATTTTCCGTTTTCGTTTAGATTTTGTTTTAGTCGGTTTTTGTGTTTTCTTAGTTTGAACAACTTCCTGTTGCTGTTGACTCTGCATTTCCTCAATAACTTGTCTCTGCTGTTCCGCTTCATATTCTGCATAAGTCCCATTAAAAAAGTGGGTATTTGTCCCTTCTTTTGTGACTTCAAAAATCAACATTTTGGTTGCTAAACTATTCAATAGGAATCTGTCATGAGAAATAACAAATATCGTTGCAGGATACTGTTCAAGTGCTTTCTCAAGTGCTTCACGTGCTGGAATGTCAAGATGGTTCGTTGGTTCATCAAGCAATAGGACATTAGCGTTTTCTAATAATAACTTCGCCAGTTGAACACGACTCTGTTCTCCACCGCTTAAGTTTCCAATTTGTTTGAAGACATCATCACCAGTAAAAAGAAACTTTGCTAAGTAACTTCGAATTTCTTGTTGTGTCTTCTGTGGACAAAGTTCCCACACCTCCTCAAGGACTTCGTTATCTTGATTGAGCCCTTCTAATTCCTGTGTGTAATACCCGAATTTGAGCGTTGGACCCACCCAAAGTTCACCTTTTGTTGGTTGTTCCTGTCCCAATATCATTCTGAAGAGCGTGGTCTTACCAGTGCCATTTGCTCCCAGTATTCCAATGACATCTCCGCGGTCCACCTCAAAAGTCAGATCTGTAAATAAGACCTTTTCGTCAAACTGTTTGCTAACGTTATGACATCGTAAGATGTCATTTCCACCACGTGTCTCCTGTGTGAAGTTGAGTTTAACAGTCGGTGCATCTCGTTTCGGTTTTTCAACTGTCTCCATTCGTTCCAGTTTTTTTCGTCTTCCTTGTGCCTCACGAGTACGCTGTCCTGCTATATTCCGTTCAATGAACTCCTTTTCCTGTGCGACGAATGCTTGCTGCATTTTGAATGCGCGCTGGTCAACGATACGTTCAATGTTTTTGGTCTCTAAGTACTTAGAATAGTTCCCACGATAGGTGTTTATCTTACTTGATTCGAGTTCCCATATTTTATGTACGACTTTATCTAAGAAATACCTATCATGAGATACGACAAGAACACCACCTTTAAATTCGGTATTCAGATAATTCTCTAACCACTCTATCCCGTTAATGTCAAGATGGTTGGTCGGTTCATCAAAGAGTAATAAATCAGGTTCTTCTAAGAGTAGTTTTGCTAAAGTTGCTCGACTCTTTTGACCTCCACTGAGAACGTTGACAGGTAAGTTGAAATCCTGTTCGCTAAAGCCTAACCCACCGAGTACTCGATTGATCTTGTGTTCATAATCGTATCCACCGAGTCTGTCATGTTGTTCCTGTATTCGTGAATATTCCCGTAATAACTGAGGAGTTTCATCGGTTTCCATCTCCTCAGCAAGCATGAGCATTTTGTCTTCAAGTGCAGACTGTTCATGAAATACCTTTAGCATTTCCTGACGTAACGTACAATCGCGTTCTAAGTCAGGTTCTTGGCTTAGGTATCCGATCCGTTTGTCCTTAGCTAATACTACATTCCCTTTAATATCGGTGAGGATACAACTTATCACTTTTAATAACGTAGTTTTTCCACATCCGTTACGACCAATTAACCCAATTCTATCACCGGGGGCAATTGCAACAGATATATCATCAAGGATTACATCGGGGTCATATCGTTTTGTAATGTTTGTTAATGTGACTAAAGACATAAAATTAATGTGAGTGGTGAATAAATTACAATTCATATAAATTATTTATAGTAAAATCCAAATTTATTTCCACACCACGGTAGGTTCGGTTTCCTAACCGAACCGGTGTTTGTTCAGTCATATAGATGCGGTTAGGAAACCGCATTTACCGGAGAGTGTGCACTTATTTCAGGGTTTCACTATAAAACTAAATTGATTGCCAATTTGCACTGCGAGTAATCATCTCTTGGTATATTTCAGCAAGCTGTTTATTAGGATGACGTATATTATATTGTCTAAATCGCCAAAATGCAATTGACAATCCAGCATAATGAACAAAACAATCCAAACTGTTCCATTCCTCGTCGGTTAAGGGACGCGATGCATTATATGAATTTAAGAATCCGTGGACAGAGGAAATATTTAGTTGATGTTGGTTTGTATAACAGCACCCTATTATGGTCATTGCAACATCAATTAGTAATGTATCGTGACATGCTTCCTCAAAATCCAAGATTGCCACCATTTTACCACCGTCAAATAGGGTGTTATCTAAGAAAAGGTCTCCGTGTAATAATCCTTTAGGTAACGTTTTACTCATCTCAGGTCTAATCCATTCAAGTTCTGATTTTAGCCATGTAATAAATGGATGTGAGTAAAATCTTGTCTCTTTCACTTCTTCCAGAAAAGGTGTTATTTGTGCCAACCCCATAGGAAAACGTGGCAGTCCTGTCAGTGGTGAAATACTGTGTAACCTCGCTAACGTATCACCAATTTGTTCAAGCACACTTTGCGACGGGTTTGGAGTCTTACCTTCTAAAAACGGATAAATCATCACATTGTAGTCTGGGGTGACGTGGAGTACGTCACCACTTTTCTGTGAGATTGGATAAACGGTTGGATATGAATGCTGCTGAAGATGTTCCAACATTTCAATCTGTATTCGGAGTTCTGTTAAATTTTTCTCATCACATATTTTTAGTAGATATGTCCCCTCTGTTGTAGTCAACTTGAAGTTGCTGTTTCCAAATCCACCGGGAATATTATCTAACAATAGTGTGTTACCAATTGCATAATGTGACACAATATCTGTAAGTTCATCTGGTGATAGTGTAGTGTATTGTGCCATATAGTGTTTGGGATTATATCACTTGTTTGGTTCAGTAGATTGGATTAACGTTATATATTCAGGAAGTTCTCGTATATTGTCAAAAGCTGAGTCCATTTTTGCTGCGTTATGTGCTGATTTGTCAGTACGAATTGCTTCTCGTAGATGAGTTAAAGTTTTTTTGATATAGGTTGTTTTTGAGGGGAATATATTTACTTCATCTGCTTTCACAGCATAAGCAACTGCAAGGTTATAATGTGCCTTTGCAAAATCCGCGTCAAGTTGTGTAGCTCGTTCCCAAGCAAGAATTGCTTTATTAATTTCTTCCATATTACCATAAACTGATCCAAGATTGTAATAGGGAATTGCCCATCTCGGTTCAAGAAGAATTGCCATATTGAATTCTGTTACAGCTCTGTGAAGATCACCTTGGCATAATCTAATCCCCATTGATAATGTGCTCTTGCTGCTTCGCTGGGTTCAGAAACATTAGTTTTTTGTGAATAAGGGATACTCTTCGGTCCGCACCCTATAAAAAGTATAACGAAACAAGGTAACAAAATATATCTCATATTACACCTCATATTTATTGATGCACTATATCATAGAATCTTAGTGCGACCGTTCTCTATTTGAAGGCACATCCCAAAGCATGATAGTTCCATCATAAATACCGTATAAAGTTTAGTCCGCATCTTTATTTTCTCCACCAACTCCTTCTCTCTTGATACGCCGTAAGGAGTTTTGTTATTACTTTGTCTTTCTTGTCAATATGCAATACTGCATCACATGCCTCAATAACCTTCTGTTTGTCTTCACCAAGTCCAGTTTCTTGATATGTGTGATGGTAACTATTTGCAATCGCGGTATAATATGCAATTCCATCAATATCTGTTGGAAGATCAGTTGGGAGTTCTTTTATAGTTTGGATTGCCTTGTGCCATGTCTCAAGTTCAGCATAACAGATTACCTTCTGAAATAACGGTGTCAACTGCGTATTATCAAGCCAGTATGCCTGCTCATAGCAGGAAATTGCATCTGCGTGTGCATCGTTATCAATGTGCAGTTGTGCTAATGCTAAATAAAATGTGTATAGTCCTTCATCAGAAATGGAGTAAAGTTCAGCAGTGTCGTTAATCAACCAGTCTCTTTCGATTAGATAATCTATTGCCGAATTCCGTTCATCTTCTGTAATACTGATATCGGTCAGCAGATGCTTTGCTACAGCAGCATTTGGAAATATCTTAGTTCGGCTTGCCATTAACGGATATGCCTGCACTGGTTTATCCATAGCTATCAGTTTGATACCAGTTGCTATGCGAAAAAGCGATACGATTTGGTCACTATTTTGACGTGACATTTGATCGGTAATCTCTTCTCTATTTTGAGAAAAGTGTTGATTTAGATTATCAACTGCTTGTCGTATCTCCGAATGTTCCGGATCAAGTTGGTGTGCTTGTGATAAGAATCGTTGTGCAGCAAAGAGCTCACTCCAATCCAGATAGATTTTACCAAGACGATAGTGTGCATAGCCAAGTGATTTTGAATCAGTCTCAATTCGAATCATATCTTCGTATGCTTGGATAGCTGCGGCTATATTTTTATCATTTTCCAGTTTTTGGGCGTGTTCAAGAAGGTTCATTACTCTAATCACCTGCCTTGGATCAACTTTATGCACATTACTTCAAGTGCCAACATTTTCGGAACATTCGTCTTTTGTATTAACATCTTAGTTTGAAATATATTCTTGATTGCTCGTTCCAGTCGGTTATTAGAATAACGTGGCACAAGTGTTTGGAGTTGTTCTATTGCATCTGTATGGGTTATATATTCTTTAGGTGCATCTTGTTGCAGCAACATTAGATCACGATACCACGTAATTAAGTCATCTAAACTTTCTTGTTCATTTTCAAATGCCTCTGCTAAACGGAACGCAGCTAATAGGTCTGTTTCCATCATAATTGCTGGGACTGTACCGCTTTCGGTGATCCCTTTCTCAATAAGTGTAATTGCTTTTCCTATGACACCTCGTGAAAGTATTGCAGCTGCAGAGGCTGCTTCCGTATCAATAGAAAGGGAATCCATTAATGCTTTAGATAACTCTTCGGTCGGCATTGGATAAAATGTGAGAATCTGACAACGTGACCGAATCGTAGGAAGCATGGTTTTAAGATTTTCTGTCAAAAGGATTATCGTCGATGCAGCAGGTGGTTCTTCAAGAGTTTTGAGTAAAGAATTTGCTGCGGAGTCGTTCATCATCTCTGTGTTTGCAATTATGAATATTTTTCTTTCACCTTCAAGCGGTTGATATACAATTTGCTGTTGAAGTTCACGCATTTGGTCAATCTTTATCTGTGCACCATCTGGACGTATAATGCGTAGGTCTGGATGGTTACCGTTTTTTATCTTTCGGCATGCGCGGCATTCACTACAAGGAATGACTTCATCTGTAGTATTCTCACACAAAATAAGATTAGAAAAGTATAAAGCGACAGTCTCTTTACCAATTCCTTGCTCACCAGAAAAAAGATATGCACCTGCCACACGTTCAGATGCGACAGCGTTTTGGAGTTGTGTGATTATGTTTTGATGACCTATTATTTTATTTGGCATTTTCTTAAGTAGAATTTACAGCATGTTACTATGTCAGCGTGATTTCGTTAACTGGATTTTTTTTCTTGTTTCGGACACGAGTAGTTGATGAATTGTGTCTTCATCAAGCAGTGCGTCGATTAATACCACTCTATCTGGTTCAGCTTTTGCGACTGCTAAATAACCTTCCCGTACTTTTTGGTGTGAGGGGAGTTTTTCGTGTTCAAGTCTTGTTAATGGTTCATGAGAATTCCGTTTACGTTGGATTCCTATTTCTGGAGGTAGATCAAGAAGAAACGTTATATTGGGAGATAATCCTCCAGTTGCCATGCGATTTACCTTTTCAATTTGCTGTAGTGCAATCCCTTTTCGATATCCTTGGTATGCTACAGTTGCATCGCTAAATCTGTCACAGATAACAATTTGTCCGGCATTTAATGCGGGTAATATACGTTCGGTGACGTGTTGTGCACGTGCGGCAGCAATCAACAACAATTCAGTTGATGGAGACATATTAGCGTCGGTTAAAAATATGTTACGTATCTGTTCTGAAATTGGCGTGCCGCCCGGTTCTCGTGTAACAAGTACATTTTCACCAATTGCATCTGCTAAACGTTGGACTTGTGTTGTTTTACCAGCACCTTCAACGCCTTCAAGTGTGATGAATAAGCCTTTATGTTTCATTAGTTAAATAATACCACGTAGATAGGAGTGTATCAAGTGGAATTTGTCTACATGTCAGAGCCATTCAGTTTTCCAAATAATATGATTTTCAAATAAAGTCTTCCTCTGTAGGATCGACCTCTTATCCTGATAACCATGGTTCAATCTCTTCTCTTATCCTGAAAATCCTATAATCCTGAAAATCCTGGTTCAGAAAAACACTCATTTCCCAAACACAATATAAACATATTGGATATATATTGTTCCATCTCCTTGAAAACCTACCCGCCACAACCCACCACCCGTTAAAATATATCATCATTTCGAAATAATAACTTCTCATTTACAAAAAAACGCGTTTGTAGTCGCGCAATTCATTGCGCCTCGGACATTCCATCTAAATGGGAAAATAATTTATAGAATTGGTATAACTGTAAACCCAACGGACAGCACGCTCTTATGGCATGCTGCATGAGGTGTATCAGGTGCACTAACGTTACTAAATTGATGCTTATTGAACAGACAAATTTAATATCCTTTTGTTTCCATTGTAATCCTAATACTAACGACTATATATGAAAAAATACTGAAAAGGAAAAACGCACTAAAATGAAAATTTCAAAAAAATCGTACCACCCTATAAACCCAGTTTCAGACTGGCATAACCCCGAAAACCAAAACGCACCAATGTGCAAAAAACACCCTTTTTTAGTGCGTTTTTTCCAAAGCAATTTAATTCATAATAGGACATCTTCCAATCTTATAGTTCGGGACAACCGTCAGACAAAAAATCCGCGTATCAACTGGATTGAAGATAACATCTATTTTGAAAGGTAGAATAACAGTATTGACACATGAACAATTTCATGTTATATTTATAGGAAAATATGCGTTTGCAATATAAACTGACAAACATTATCCTTATGTATGTTACAAATTGCAAATTACAGAGATTTGAATATAATGAGTAACCTACCACCCAAGATATGGAAATATCAAGACCCAGATATAGAATTGAGTCTCACCTTCGCTGCTGAACTCAATATCCCATCTCTTATTGCGCGCCTTCTTGTAAATCGCGGCATAAAATCCGTTGATGAGGCAAAAACCTATTTACATCCGAAGTATGCTGACCTTCACTCCCCATTTAAAATGGCAGATATGGAGAAAGCAGTTGAACGCATTCGACAAGCAATAAAAATAGGTGAAAAGATATACATTTATGGGGATTATGATGCTGACGGTACAACAGCAACCGCACTATTGGTGAACGCATTTCGTTATCTTGATTATCCGGTAGAATACTACATCCCAGATCGCTATGATGAAGGTTATGGTCTCAATATGGATGCAGTAAAGAAGATTGCATCCAACGGATGTACATTGATGATTACTGTAGATTGCGGGATTACTTCCATCGATGAAGTTAAACTGGCAAATGAACTTAGTATGGATGTAATCCTTACGGATCACCACCAACCACCAGAAACTAACCCTCCGCCTGCTTATGCTATCATTTCTCCTAAAGTTACCGGGAATGAATATCCGTATCCTGAATTGGCAGGTGTAGGATTAGCATTTAAATTAGCACAAGGCTTGATTGACGATAAAACATTTTTGACATCGCTGCTTGATCTCGTCGTGTTAGGTACAGTTGTAGACATTGCCCCACTCACCGGTGAAAATCGAACGTTAAGCAGACTTGGACTGGTAGAAATCAACAAGAAACAACGTATCGGTATAGAGAAACTGTGTGAAGTAGCAGATTATAATGGGAAACCATTGATGGGACATACGCTATCCTTCGTTTTGGGACCTCGTTTAAATGCAGCTGGACGTATGGACACTGCAAAAACAGTTGTTGAACTCTTGACGACTGACTCAGCTGCTTTAGCAGTGAAACTTGCACAGAATTTAGATTCATATAATCAAGATCGAAAAGACATAGAGAATGAAATACAAGAAAAAGCGATAGAACTTCTCAACAAAGATGATAACTTTGAGAAAACTAAAGGATTGGTTGTGGCAAGTAATTCTTGGGGTGAACATGCAAAAGGTGTTGTTGGGATTGTTGCATCACGTTTGAAGGAGCAGTTTTACCGTCCGGTTTTTGTGCTAACAATTGATGGTGACGAAGCATCAGGTTCGGGTAGGAGTATTGATGGAATGAATCTTGCTGATAGTTTGAACAGCTGCTCTAATCTACTAATCAAACATGGTGGACATAAGGCTGCAGCAGGAGTCACGCTTAAGACAGAGAATCTCACTAAATTTAAGAACGCCTTTGACAAATATGCTTGTGAACACCTTACTGAAACTGACTTGATACCTAAACTCGACTTTGATTTTGAAACAAATTTGTCATCCCTAACGTTAGAAACCTTAAATCAGTTCAAGTTACTTGAACCTTTTGGAATGTCAAATCCATCACCTTGTTTTGTCAGTAAAAATTTAACAATAGAAAAACCTCCGACCTTGATGGGAAAAGATCAGCAACACATATCAATGTTTGTCGGTGATGGAACTACATCACTACGCACAGTTGGATGGCGGAAAGCGCAACACATTACAACACTTAAGCGGCAAAACATCTCGTTAGACATAGCGTTCTCACCACATATCAATGATTTTCAGGGTAAGAAATCAGTTCAGTTGACTCTTGAAGAATTTCGTGTAAATGACCGAGAACCAGATCTTTTTGTGTTTCCACCAATTGACACACCATCTATTGGTAAAGTTGTAGATTATCGTAATGAAAATAAAAAAGATATCCTATTAGGTTTGCTCAAGAAAAACAAAGGGTGTATAATATATGTACAGAACCCTCAGAAGATAAACCAATTACTAACAAGTGTAATTGCTGATAAAGCATCCCTCCTCGGTAGACATGATGATACAACAACACAAGCAGAGGAGATTGAGTTATTAAAGAAAGTCAAGAATGGTGAATACATAGGAATTGTTTCCTCAGACGAGTTTTCTGAAACTGCATTAGAATCCGTTCCAGTTATCAATTATGTTGTATTTTGTCATCTGACGGTTCAATCAGATGTATTTTTTACGCGATGTAAACCAATATCTTACACACAAAATTCTACCTTAATTTATCTTTTATACAACACGGAATCTGATGTGCAGCTGTTGCGAGAATGTGTAGATAATATGTATCCTGATAGAGATGCACTCGCTTCGTTTTACAAAAAACTGGATGAAAACAAGGACAACGATTTTACAAACCTTGACAAATTAAATAATAGGTTTGAGGATTATTCCGTTGAAGAGGTAGAAACACGACTATCCATATTTGAGGAATTAGGTTTCATCCAAAGAAAATCAAACAATGAAAGACAACATATAAAGTTGATTCAAAATGAAAAACAAGATTTAAAAATGTCAAAAACCTATCAGAGATGTGAATGGTTGAAACTGGAAAGTCAGGAGTTTATGAATTTTCAACTTGTAAGTAACAGCAAACAAATTTGGGAGCGCATAATAAATGAGTGTGGAATCCCTAATCAATAAAATTCAGAAGAATAATCCTGAGGAAGAAACCGATTTTGATTTTCTCAGAACGTGTTACAGTTTTGCTGAGAACGCACATAGGAAACAGCTGCGAAAATCCGGTGACCCCTATTTTATGCATTGTGTTAGGACAGCAGAAATACTCGCACAACTGCGTTTAGATATGGATACGATCTGTGCAGGGTTAATGCACGATGTATTAGAAGATACTGGTATCACGCGCGATGAGATGGAGATAAAGTTTGGCAATAACATCACTAACTTAGTTGAAGGCGTGACCAAAATTGGGAGATATAAATTTAGCGGTAGTCATCGTAAACGACAAGCTGAAACATACAGAAAATTGTTATTAGCAACTGCCGAAGATATGCGTGTCATCCTGATTAAACTTGCAGACCGTCTCCACAATATGGAGACTCTTGATTATTTATCCACTGAACAGCAACAACGAATTTCCAAAGAGACCTTGGAAATTTACGCTCCTATCGCCCACCGACTTGGTATATGGTCAATGATGAGTCGTTTAGAAGACTTGTCATTCAAATACCTCTTTCCTGAAGCATATAGAGAAATCGCTGACCTACTCAACGAAAAACTTGAAGAACGACAAGCATACTGCAAAAAAATGGAAGCCACCATACAAGCTGAGTTTAAAAAGCATGGTATCAGAGCAGTCGTTAGGGGAAGAACCAAGCATATTTATAGTATCTACCAGAAAATGCATCAGAAAGGCACTCCATTCAAAGATATATGCGATTTAG
This sequence comes from Candidatus Poribacteria bacterium, assembly GCA_022825665.1. Lineage (GTDB taxonomy): Bacteria > Poribacteria > WGA-4E > WGA-4E > WGA-3G > MSPOR6. The sequence goes on along the minus strand of JAJDWI010000130.1, from coordinate 6,181 downwards.
TTGGATTACGTGTACTTGTTGAAGATGATTGGAGTTGCTATAGTGCACTTGGAGTATTACATCTACGATGGAGTTATTTGCCTGATCGTGTACGCGATTGGATTGGACAACCAAAAAAGAATGGATATCAATCCCTCCATACCACTATTTTAGATGATGGAAAACCAATTGAGATTCAGATTAGAAGCAATGAGATGCATCAGGTTGCAGAAAACGGTATTGCAGCACATTGGAGCTATAAGGAAGGCATTCCAACGACTAAAGAAGCACTATCCATCTATGCAAATTACAAAGAGATGCTTAACGACATTCAGGATACACCTGAAGTTCCAGGTAGATTCATTGAATCTATGAAATTGGAACTATTTCAGGATGAGGTCTACGTATTTACCCCGAAAGGTGATATACATGCGCTACCTGTAGGCTCAACTGCGATTGACTTTGCATACAAAATCCATACCGACATTGGTAATACATGTTGTGGTGCAGAGGTAAACAATGTTCTTACGCCTATACGAGAACCTCTCCAAAACGGTGATCGTGTGCGTATTTTAACCAACCCAAAAAGCACACCAAGTAGAGGATGGGTGCGTATAGTGAAAACAGCAAACGCTCGGAGCAAAATACGACACTGGTTCCGTGATAAAGACAGAGCGGATGCCCTTGAACTTGGTAAGACTTTCCTTAAGTGGGAACTTCAACTTTCCTATCTGAATGCAAATGATTATTTGAAATCGCCGAAACTTCTTGAAATAGCTAAACAACTCGGTCTTGAGAGTGTTGACGAACTATTTATTAGAATTGGGAATGGGAACGAATCTGCTACACAGATCATAAACCGATTGAAACCAGAAAAAATCAAAGTTGAGCAGGAAAAGCCTAAACCCGAACGCACAGATTCTGCAATACAACTTGAAAATGGGATTGACTTAGGTATGGTCCGAGTTATGAAATGTTGTAATCCTATACCTGGAGACGACATCGTAGGATATTTGACACGAGGACGTGGTGTTTCCGTACATAGGACCGGTTGTGCACGATTACTTGATGAACCGGAAAGATTCGTTTCATTGAATATGGTTGCAGAAGAAGGTGTTATCTATCCCGCACAAATATTTGTTGAATGCCACGACAAACCTGGGATGCTCAAGGAGATAACAGCTGCAATCGCAAGATTCCAAGTCAATATTCGAGAGGGGAATTTCAAGGCTTCAACGGTTACAAGGATAGACGATACTGCTGCTGATTATTTCACATTGGATGTAACGGGGATAGAACAATTGAGGGAGGTAATGGAGGCAATCAGAGGATTAAAGGGAGTTGAGAGAGTCGTCCGAAAAATGTAAGTTTTATTCCACGGACGACATACCTGAAATGACTTTAGTAACTTTTCCGTTACGGATGCACGATGTGCAAACACGAATTCGCCTTGGACCGTCTTCTGTCATAGCCCTAACACGTTGAAGATTTGGCAGCCAACGACGTTTTGTATGACGGAATGATGGACTTATTTGATGACCTGTTCTCGGTTTCTTACCACATATAGTACACATACGAGCCATAATTAACACCTCCTTAAATACGAATAGATTTGGATGTTCAGTCTTAACTTATTGCTTAAAGAATACTACATTTGGAGCGCAAATGCAAATATTTCTATCTAATTACCGTTTCCTTTGCTTAGTTGTCGGATTAGTCGTATTGTTTGGTTGTGGAGCAGGTGACGAACTTGACGATAAAGATCCTTCACAACCTGTCACGCCAGGATCCGATTTGTCTGGTACGGTCTCAGGCACGCTTACAGATTCTATTTCAAATAAACCAATTCCTGGGGCAGTAGTTACCTTACTGGATAAGGAATATACAACAGGAGCGGATGGAACTTATACTTTTACCGATATTCCGTATGCAGATTCACTTACGATTACTGTTGAAGATCCACGATATGAAAATTATAGTAATACATTTTCGCTGAATAAAGACGAAGTGATCGTTAATGTGTCTTTGTCCCCACTTACTGGGACCGTTTCAGGTTCCGTTACTGATGCAAGTACGAATAAACCAATTCCTGGTGCTGTGGTAAGTATATTAGGTACTGAAGTCAAAACAGAAGTGGATGGTATCTTCACATTCTTAGATATACCTTATGTTGAAGAACATGAACTCACAGTTGAAGACCCTCTGTATCAAACCTACACAGATACTTTCACACTTGATAAAGAACGGTTGGTTTTAAATATAGAAATAATACCGATTAATGATTCTGAGGAAGAACTCAACTCGCTTCTTGAGACCTTTTCTGATCTGATTGAGTCATTGGATTTTGAGAACCTACCCGCAATTCAAGCACTCTTTTCTGAAACCTATGCTGCATCTAACGACCCTGTAACATTGCTCGGTGTTCTTTCAGGTGACGTACCCCAAAACTATGATGAAATACTCCCAACATTTACAAACGTTTTTGAGACTTATTCCTGGTTACAGTTTGCCTTTAAGGATAGAAATTGGGACATCACGCATGCAAGAAAAGCATCAATTGAATTACTATTGGATGTAGACTCAGAAAGGGCAGATGATAAAGCATTGAGACAAATTGAAGCGAAGTGTATTTTTGAATTTCGCCGTGAAGAAACCGACTGGAAAATTGTCTACTGGCAGCTGTTGAATTTAGACATACGTTTGTAACAGGTTTGCTAAAGCAGCAAATTCTTCAATATCTAAAGTTTCTGCCCGTCTTTGTGGGGCAATATTCAAGTCACTGAGTGCAGCAGAAAGTATGTCTGATGATGCGAATCTACTTAACGAATTTTTTAGCATTTTCCGCCTACCTCGAAACGCCTCCCTAACAACTCTGAAAAAGTATGTTTCATCGTCAACTTCAACTCTCGGATTATCTCGTACCGTTAGCTTCAGTATAGCGGAATCAACTTTTGGAGATGGATAAAAGTTTTCTGGAGACAGTCTCGCTATTAGACTTGAATCCGCATAGTAAGATATACCGATTGTTAATGCTCCGTATTCCTTCCCACCAGGTTCAGCCACAATCCGTTCCGCTACCTCCCACTGCATCATTAATATACATTGACTAAGTTGACCACTGCACTTTAGTAGTTTCCACAATATTGGAGTTGTAATACCGTAAGGAAGATTCGCAATTACCTTTGGTTTCGTCCCCTGCGGAATGAGAGAAGAGAATTCCAACTCAAGAATATCAGCATGAAGAACCTCTATATTATCATTATCACCAAAAATGTTTTTCAACGCTTTATATAAAATTTGATCCACTTCAACGGCTATGGTTGTGTTAGCATGTTCAGCAAGTGCCTCTGTAAGGCAACCGAGACCAGCACCGATTTCAATGACTGTATCGCTTTTTGTAACTTCTCCTGCTTCAACAATCAGATTCAATACATCAGGATTGATGAGGAAGTGTTGACCTAACTGTTTTTTGGGATGTATGCGGTTTTCTCTAAGGAATGTTTTTGCTTGTTGCAGAAGGGTCATTCGTTCACGGTTTATATTGTTCATATAACTCAGCATAGGATTACAAACCATCAAAACAGATAACTGTAGGTGAATAGGTTCGACCATACACTGTGTTTGTCTTAGGTAGGTGCTATTTTTTTATCAACTTCACAACTTGGTCGAAGATTGCATTTGCTACTTCATACTTGGATAAGAGGGGGAGTTGCTGACAATTTCCTGCTTTATCTAATATCGTGACAATATTTGTATCTTCAGAAAACCCAGCACCTTCAGCAAGAAGGTCATTTGCAACTATTAGGTCACAGTTTTTACGAATTAGCTTTTCTTTCGCGTTTTCAAGCACATCGTTCGTTTCTGCAGCGAAACAAACGGTTATCTGATCTGTTTTTGTTTTACCGAGTGTTTGTGCTGTGTCTGGAGTCTTTTCTAAAGCGAGTGTCAACTTATCTTTTTGTTTCTTGATCTTATGGTGTGTATATTCAGCAGGACGAAAATCGGTTGGTGCAGCAGCCATCACAGCAATATCGGTATCCTTGAATTTATCTAATACCATCTCATGCATTTCCTGTGTTGTGTCAACATGATATATATCAATACCTTGTGGGGAAGGAACAGATGTATGACCACTGATTAAATGGACAGTTGCTCCTCTACGTGCAGCTGCTTCTGCAATCGCATATCCCATCTTACCGCTTGAACCGTTTGTAATGAATCTAACTGGATCAATGTATTCCCGTGTTGCTCCTGCAGTAACAAGTATTCTTTTTCCTTTCAAGTCTGGGTCATTTGTAAGTATCTGTCTGGTGCGTTGCAGAATGGTCTCTACTGGACTCAATCGACCAATGCCTTCATATCCACAGGCAAGATCCCCACTTGCAGGTTCAACGAATTCAATCCCGACTTTACTGAGTTTTGCTATATTTTGTTGAACAAAAGGGTTTTTATACATGTGTCCATTCATAGCGGCTGCTACGAGAATGGGACAATGAACAGAAACTGCGACTGTAGAAAGTGCATCATCTGCAATACCGTTTGCTATCTTTCCAAGTATGTTAGCGGTGGCAGGGACAATGCTTAGAAGGTCGGCTTGGTCAGCCAAATCAATATGCGGGGGTTTCCAAAGTTCTCCTGTCTCAAATAGGTCAAGCAGCACGGAATTCCGTGATAGGACTTGAAATTGTAACGGATTTATCAACCGTGTGGCGTTTTCTGTCATAATGACATGAACAGACGCACCCAATTTAACAAGTTGACTGGCATAATCAAGCGATTTATGGATTGCAATTCCACCTGTTACACCTAATAGAATGGTTCGGTTCTTAAGTTCCATGGGATCAGGGATAATAATCCTATTTATTGTGGATACCAAAGGATTTCACAAAAGCTGGAGTCAACTCAGGATTGATACGGGAACGTTCCGCAGTGATTATTGACAGAATCTGATGAGCAGCTTTCTTATGTTGATTTTGTGGGTTGATGACACAGTAGTTGTAATGTTTAATCTGCTTCAATTCTGTTTTAGCGATTTCTAATCTATTTGTGAGTTCTATCTCTGACTCGGTTTTTCTGCTGCGTAATCTTTTTTCTAATATTGCGAATGATGCTGGAACCAAGAAAATCAATATGCATCTTGCAGGAGTAAGGTCTTGTTTCTTTATCTGTAACGCACCATTCACCTCAATTTCCAAAATAGTGTCTTTGCCTTCTTGTTGCGATGTGTTGATTTCAGATTTAAGTGTTCCATAGTAATTATCGCGGTATTTTGCCCATTCTAAGAATACATCCTCATTGATCTGATTCTCAAATTGCGTGTGTGTCATAAAATGGTAGTTTTTCCCATCTACTTCTCCAGGACGCGGTGTGCGTGTAGTTGCTGATATTGAGAGTCGTAGCGTTTCATCTAACTTACACAATGTTTTTACAACAGTGCTTTTTCCACATCCAGATGGACCGGATATGACAACGACTAAATTGTGGTTATTGAACGGAGTGGAAACCATTTTTGTAAAGTATATAAATTAATCAGCGGCTTCAGCGAGTTCTAATAACACAGGGGATTCAACTCGGATAGCATCCTTGATGCATACCTCTTCACACAATTTGCAGCCGACACAATCTTTAGGTTTGACCAATTCACATATACCGAAGAAACTTTCCGCGTGTTCACCTGTGTCGGGGTCTAATAGTTCCAAACAATCCCACGGACATATATGGACGCAGAAATCGCAGCCTGAACACAGTTCTTCATATATAACTGCAATAGGTCTATGTGTTGGACGTCGAATGAATTTGCACACCTTTCCAAATTGGTCTCGTATTGCTTCTACTGGACACACCATTCCGCACGCACTACAGTCAATACATATACTTGGGTCAATGATATGTAGCACATTACGGTCTCCAGTAATCGCATCCACGGGACAGTTGGTTAAACATGCCATACATCCGATGCATTCTTCCGTAATAAAATAAGCCATAGCAACTACTCCTCCTGATATATTATTGTATCATACCACAGCTATAATGTCAAATTGTTATCAGGGTTAATTTTCTGTCGGGTGTGTAAAGTTTTTTGCATGAACATTATGCAGCTTTTGTATCTGGATACCAATAGCTGTTCCAATCTTTATTTTTATATAAACACTTCCATTTCAGCACAGCGTTGATCCCTTGTTCCTCCCATCTCATAGAAGCT
>JAJDWI010000159.1 GCA_022825665.1 Candidatus Poribacteria bacterium | reverse complement strand
GGATAAGAGAAGAGTTTTTTGGTGAGGTGTGTACGTGTATACATGTATACGTGTATGCGGGCGAGGGGGTTATCAGGGTTTGGGCACGTCCCGTTCGTAGGGGCGGGGTTTCCCCGCCCGATATTCATGTCCTGCGGGCGAGGGGACCTCGCCCCTACGGAATGTAATGTAAGAGGCGCAATGAATTGCGCGACTACGAACGAAGATGTGAGTTTGATATTTGGATGTTCTTTTGGGAAGGTAATGGTTTATTTTTTGAAACAGTATCTATAGTCTCCATCTCTTATCCTGGTAATCCTGTAATCCTGTAAATCTTGGTTCAGACGATTCGGATTTTCAGGATAAGAGGAGAGGTTTTTGGTGAGGTGTATACGTGTATACATGTATACGGGCGAGGGGACCTCGCCCCTACGAAGCGGAGAAGAATGCGTTTCTATTCCAAACTGGTGCGATTAGAAGTAAACCTTAACAGGAAAAAAACAAAAGAAAAGGTGCAGTTTCTATTCCAAACTGGTGCGATTAGAAGTAAACCTTAACAGGAAAAAAACAAAAGAAAAGGTGCAGTTTCTATTCCAAACTGGTGCGATTAGAAGCTTCCGCTGGAATAAATGATGTGCGGTTGCATAGTTGGGTGTTTCTATTCCAAACTGGTGCGATTAGAAGCAGAGTCAAGACGTATTGCTGTTGAGAGCATTACTAAAGGTTTCTATTCCAAACTGGTGCGATTAGAAGATTTCAATATACCGGATTTGGATATACGTATTGGAACTTAGTTTCTATTCCAAACTGGTGCGATTAGAAGGCTACAATTTTCTGAATGAAATCGTGTGGTCTTATGATTAGTTTCTATTCCAAACTGGTGCGATTAGAAGCTTCTGAAATCGGTTTGCATGACACTTTGTCGTTTTCAAGTTTCTATTCCAAACTGGTGCGATTAGAAGTGAATTTAACAAACTACGACTACTTCATTGAAAGGATGCGTTTCTATTCCAAACTGGTGCGATTAGAAGGAAGTGATGCGTCATATTTTGTTTGTTTTCAGTATTATGTTTCTATTCCAAACTGGTGCGATTAGAAGATGTATAAGATATACATAATACTGCGGGATGCTGAAGAATGTTTCTATTCCAAACTGGTGCGATTAGAAGGGCATACGTCTTATGAAAAGACGTATAAATAATAATCAGGTTTCTATTCCAAACTGGTGCGATTAGAAGTGAAAAGCTTGCATTGCCACGTTTGGGTTGTGGTAAGTTTCTATTCCAAACTGGTGCGATTAGAAGACAACCCACAAAGGGGATCAAAAATGAAATTGACAAGTTTCTATTCCAAACTGGTGCGATTAGAAGGTATCCGCAGTGGAAAAAGCGAACTGTTCAAAAAAGTTTCTATTCCAAACTGGTGCGATTAGAAGGGAAGACGATGATTATCGCTAACAAGGAGACAAAATTAGTTTCTATTCCAAACTGGTGCGATTAGAAGAGAAACGATACGTCCTTTTTTGAACAGTATCAACGTGGTTTCTATTCCAAACTGGTGCGATTAGAAGCGGCAAAGCAGCGTTGCGAGTGTTGCGTCAAAATGTGGTGTTTCTATTCCAAACTGGTGCGATTAGAAGATTTCACAGGTTTATGGAGATACAGCAGGTACTGTTGGTTTCTATTCCAAACTGGTGCGATTAGAAGTCATAGTTTCAAGTTTCAAAATTTCAATCAATGAAGTTTCTATTCCAAACTGGTGCGATTAGAAGGTCTGGACTTTCATCAATCATTGACATGAAATTATCGTTTCTATTCCAAACTGGTGCGATTAGAAGGGGTGTTGTGGTATGAAGGGGAATTATCTGTTATACTGTTTCTATTCCAAACTGGTGCGATTAGAAGGGTATCCAAAATGGATGTTTATATTATAACGGATCCTTACGGTGGCTGTCAAGTTAAATTTGAGTATTAAGGTTGTTTGCAGTCGACCTCCAATCGTGCAAATTCTCTGGGAGGTTGACGGCAATAGGTGGGGATTGGGTTGATCGCCATAATTTAGCAGATAGTAATACTTTTTATGTCAAAATTATTGCGAGAATTCAGAGGTTGACGGCAAGAGGGGACGGTGATGTTTCGGTTTGATAGACGATGCGGGCTTGGTGGATGCGGGCGGGGAGACCCCGCCCCTACGCGAATGTAATGTAAGAGGCGCAATGAATTGCGCGACTACGAACAAGAGTGTTCAAGGTGTGGGCATGCGGGTGGGTGAGTTTGCCCTTGCGCGAATGTAATGTAAGAGGCGCAATGAATTGCGCGACTACGAACAAGAGTGTTCAAGGTGTGGGCATGCGGGTGGGTGAGTTTGCCCTTGCGCGAATGTAATGTAAGAGGCGCAATGAATTGCGCGACTACGAACGCGGATGTAGGAGGTGTATAAAAATAGGCGGGGAGACCCCGCCCCTACGCGAATGTAATGTAAGAGGCGCAATGAATTGCGCGACTACGAACGCGGATGTAGGAGGTGTATAAAGATAGGCGGGGAGACCCCGCCCCTACGGATGAATCCTGATTCGGACAATCTATCTATCAAAAAGGAATATGAGGTAGGTAAAAATAATTTATATAAATAAAAAAATTGTTGACTAATTATTACTTATGTTGTATAATATAGGTTAGGAATACTATTGTCTATATCTCTTGACAAAGACGGTATAGATGATTCGAGACCGTGGCTCAGACAAACTGAATGTCTGGAATGTCACAAATAGAATGCTCGTTGATTATGTAACTCTCCATCCCCTAAGTCATATTCTACGAGCATTCTCATTTCTGTCAGGGAGCGGGCTTACAAAGCGCGCCTACCGGTTTTGGGGACCTTAATATTACCGAAAGAATAAATTAATCTTCATGAAAGCGCACCTACCGGTGAATGTAAGAGGCGCAATGAATTGCGCGACTACGAACGCGTTTCCTCCTTAAATTGACGCTTATGGTAGAATGCGCGTTTGGCATTCTGCATTGGTTTATGAAAGCGCGCCTACCGGTGAATGTCCGAGGCGGCATGCATTGCGCGACTACGAACGGGTTTTTTCCTTATATTGACGTTTATGGGGTGTGGATACCTTTCGTTCTGGTGGTGGGGTGAGGCGGGCGAGGGGACCTCGCCCCTACGAATGTAAGAGGTGCGGGTAGGCGGGTGGGTTAACGGAGTACGCCTTGGGTTTTTAGACGGGAGATTAATTGGGCTTGTGTGCCTTGCCCTTTTGTGGAGTTACAGGCTCCACACAGTAGTTGTAGGTTGTCCTCGTGGTCGGTGCCGCCTTGGGATTGTGGGACGATGTGGTCAATGGTCATGTTCCGAAATGGGAATTGTGTCTGGCACCCGTTACATAGACCTTCTTGTTTGCCGTAGAGTGTGTGTTTGTGCGTGCGGTAGTTTGGTAGTTTTTCGCTGCGTTTGGGTATGTCTGTGCGGTGGATGACTTTTCCGAACATACCGACTTCGTTTTCTAATCGGATACGGACAAGGTCGACGGCTTTGGGTGATATGTCGATGCCGATCCAGTGGCGTTGGTGGCGTTCTGCTGCGACACAGGTTGTGGCACATCCACAGAAGGGGTCTAATACGATGTCGCCTCTGTTGCTACTGGCTTTGATGATGCGTTCTAAGAGTGCAATGGGTTTTTGTGTGGGGTAGCCAACACGTTCTTTGGACCTACCTGAAAGTGGGTTTATATCGGTAATAACATCATGCACCCTACGTCCTTTTGATGTGGATAAATAACGCTTGAAACCTGGAACCCTACCCCTCGGAGGCCAGTAAATCAAACCTGCAGCATCCAAAGCCTCTAATCTTTCCTGTACCGATAGGTTTTCATAGTTTTCAGGGAGGTGGACATCTTCGTGCCATGCTTGTTTTCCGGGTGTTGCCCAGTGCCTACCCACGTCAGTCGGATCTACACCTCGCCAAGCTTTACCTGAATCACCTTGACTCACGCCAGCTGCAGTTAGATCTCCCACTCGGTAACTACCCCTTTCATCTTTGTGGCGATAAAACTTTGCTATGTATTCTGGATTATGTTCTGTGTAAATGGGATTCCATACCCCTTTTTGTCCATTGCTATATGATAGAATTATGTCATGAACCCTGCCAAAGCGATTACTATCATTATGGGCTGAGGTGCGTTGCCATACAATCTCATTCCGAAAGTTTTTCCTGCCGAATACGCTATCCATGAGCATTTTGAGGTAGTGGCTTGCGGTTGGGTCGCAGTGGAGGTATATGCTTCCTGTCTTTTTGAGGACACGTTTCATCTCTAATAAGCGGACTGCCATCATTATGAGATATGATTTCATGCCTTTGCCGTGTGTGAGTTCGGCTGCGTGTATTGCTTGATATAGCGCGGGTTCTCGGTCAGCGATTTCTCCGTGCCATGCGTTGTCTACGTCGGAGAGTGTCCATGTGTCTTTGAAGGCTGCGCCTGCTGCGTTGCTCCCGATGGGTGCGGCGTAGTTGCGGTTGGAATTGAAGGGTGGGTCGAGATAGATGAGGTCGACTGCTTGGGTGTCTATGCCACGCAGGATGGGTAGGTTGTCGCTGGAGAATATGGTTCGGTTTTGGACGTTCATGGTTTGTTGGTTTTTTTGATGTTGTGGTTATAGGATAGCATGGGGTTTTTGTTGTGTCAAGTTGTTTGTGTGTTTGTCTGAATTGGGATAGGATTATTGTCTGAACCGGGATTTTCAGGATTTTAGGATTTTCAGGATAAGAGAAGAGGTTTTTGGTGAGGTGTGTACGTGTATACATGTATACGGGCGAGGGGACCTCGCCCCTACGAGAATGTCCGAAGTGAGGCGGGCGAGGGGACCTCGCCCCTACGAATGTAAGAGGTGCGGGTGAGGCGGGCGGGAAGGTGTTACACTTCTGCCATTCCGAATCCTGCGCTGTTTTTATCGCCAAATCCGCATTCATACCCGACCTGAATTAATGCTACACTACCGGATACATGAAATGGACAGAGTGTCCCTCGCACTTTGATGCCTTTGAAGTCAACGAGTCGAGTGACACGTCCTTGCTTCCTATGGATATATCTGTCGTCGAAACGGAAGGATAGGGTGTCGTTTTGAGGGGCGCGCCCGTGGATTGCTTGGTGTTTGCGGAGTAGGTTTTGACGGATGAGTTCGGAGAGTTCGGGGTCGTCGGGTAGGCAGTAGTGGGTGCGGGGTTGTCCGTTGTTCTCTCGTATTGCGGACATCACAATGGGAGAGAAACATCGGAACTCCATTTCAGTGTGGAAACGTGGCACACGCGGGACTTTCACGTCTCTTATTTTTAGGTGGTGCTGCCCGATGGCGAGTCTGCCTTGGGTGAGGAGTGTGTCGGCAAAATGTGATAGGAATTGTTCTACGGGTGAGGAGACGAACCATGTCAAGGTTGATCCAAATTGTATCTCTGTGCCGAGGATGCGTCTGCGTTCTGCCATGAGTTGTGAGAAGGTGAAGAGTTTGAATCGTTTTTTGTCTGCGTGGTAGCCTTGATCGTGGAGGAAGGTGGCGTATTCTGGGTTGGATTCTGCGAGGAAACGGTAGATTGCTCCGACGAGTAGGTGGTTGTAGTTTATGGGTATGGTGATGCTGTTGCGGACATCGGCAAGGATTTGTATTCGCATGAATGCTCCGTTCCAAATTGGTGCGATTAGAGGATTATTTGAGTGAATACCAAATATAAGAGGCGCAATGAATTGCGCGACTACGAACGCGTTTTTTTGTTAATGAGAAGTTATTATTTAGAAATGGTATAAAGTTAAGGTCTAACAATTAGTTGCTGTTTTAGTGTTTCAATTTCTTGCTTTAGTTCCTCGTATTTTTCTTCCTGTTCTCGTAGTTTGCGTCCTTGCAAAGCGGTAATAATCTGTGGAATTCCGACAGCAAAAATGATCAAAGCAATGAACCCAAGTATCAGATTATAATTGCGACCAACCTGTGTATCTACAGAATTGATTTGGTTGGTCAGTCGTTTATCCATTTCTGTTATCTTGGTGTTAATCTTATCAATTTCCCCCGATACATATTCCTTCATACGTGTTTCAGATGATGTAATTATATCTTTCGTACGTGTTTCAGATTCTTTAACAATTTCCCTAATTTTTTCAAGATCCGATACAGAGAGTTCCGCGAATACCTGTGAACTCATCAAAAGAATACTAACAATCAACACCGTAATTAACTTCACATTAAACCTCCGACAAAGTAGTCATCAACTTGAACCAACCTACTTTATATATTAGCATATTTTGAGAATGAATACAAGTATGTTTCGTGGAGTTATTTAGTTTTCGTTGCGTTGGTGGGATTTTCTTTTTTTTGAACCAGGATTTTCAGGATTTGTAGATTACCAGGATTATGAGTTGGAGTCTATAGATACTGTTTCAAAGGATAAACGATTACCTTTTGCCAAAGGACGTTGGCATATCATTTTCTTATCCTGTCCATCCTGAAATCCTGTGAATCCTGGTTCAGACAATTAGGATTTCCAGGATTTGAGTTTGCGGGTATATATTCCGTTTCAAAGGATAAACGATTACCTTTTGCAAAGGGACGTTGGCATATCATTTTTTTATCCTGCAAATCCTGTAATCCTGGTTCAGACAACACCGTAGGGGCGAGGTCTCCTCGCCCGAATAAAAATATGTGTGAATATCGGGCGGGGAGACCCCGCCCCTACGAGGGGTGGTGTTAATTGTCTGAATCCTCGAACGGTGACACCGTAAGGGTCATCGCAGGAGATCCCTCCGTTGCTGGATAGAATCCAGCTGAAGCCTTACTTTTGCGATTCCGTTCCTCCCTGCGTGCATTGTCCTCTTCGTCCATTACCAACAGTCTTGCCCACAGTTTTGGGACAGTGGCATTATAGAAACGTATTCCTGCATCTTTATTTGTTTCGTGTATAGCATCTGCTTCCCTTGTGTATAGATCCATCAGATGGTGAATATCTATGGCATTCATCTTTTGTAGTTCTGCATCTGTCGGGAATTCAATAGGGAGTTCATCCGGTAAATTCGACTTCAACTCAAAGGGTTCAAATACGATTTCATCTGAGGCTTGTGTTTGGTTCGGCACATCGTTTTGAGCGATTGGCATTTCGTGCCAGTGGTCACCGTGCCATTCCCATTTGTGTCCTGCTCTTGCATCTCGTGGAGGTCTATTGCCCACGTCAGCCTGTTGAGGCACGTGTTTTTCCTGCTCTTTGACATCTGCCAATTCTTCTTTCAGTTTACGGATCTCAGCCCGGTCGTGCAGCATGATAACCACAAAAGCAGTGCCGAGTAGGATGATGAGAGCTAAAAGCCCCCAGTAAAGTTTTTTATTCATGAGAGGGTATCTTCTTCATAGATGTGTCGCGAGGGTGGAGATAGTGGCAGGTATCCAAAACGGATACCTGCCTGTTGGTTAAAGGTTGAGATGATTATTCCACTGTTACCGTGTAGCTCCTTGTAGAACCTTCAGATAAATTAGAATAACGTTCAGATACCGCAGTGATCGTCCAGTCACCAGAAACCGCATCCGAAGCAAACGTATAACTCAGATTTGCTTCTGTTTTTGTGCCGCCTGTAGACCACCCTTCATCCGTTTCTACAAGTGTTCCTAACCCAAAATCATTCGGCGAAGCAACATACCAATGGACATAGTAATAAGCTTCACTCGTAATCACCGTCGCCTCGTGTGTATCACCCGGAGACGCATAATAGGCACCGTTCGTAGGAGATAAACCTGGCGAAGATGGATTTGACACCAGTACACCATCATCCCCATCGTCAGGTGAGTTGGACACCAGTACACCATCATCCCCATCGTCAGGAGGGTTTTCAAAAATATGACTGTTCGCATAAGCGTTTGTAACGCCAGTGGGAGCTTCTGATATGCTGCCATCAGAATGTCCTTTCCCGCCATTAAATCTATAGAAACATTGAGATTGAGCACAGTGTCTAAATTCTTGCTCACACGGGTCTCCATCACCAAACCACCCACCTATCGAAAAAAAACCATCGTTCTCGCAAGTGCGTATCTGGTGCCAGGCTGCCTGCGTCGCTGCTTCTAACTCGGTGCATTTATATATCTTTTTCCCACAACCCGACACGATCGTTGTCCCCGGAGCCTCCGTGATGGCTTCAACGGGACACGTAGCCGGCACCAGTTTTTTTGTCGCGAAATCCTTGACTTTCTTCACATGGTCATCTACCGTGTTCACGGAACCTTTACAATTGGGACACTCCGCACATTTTGTCACGGGGATCGGATCCTTTGATTCAGAAATATCTGTGTCGTTGAAATCCACTGTGAAAGAACCACTGAAAGGATCCGGTGTCTTTTCTTTGTGAAGGATTTCTCGCAGTTTCCATCCCCACTTCTTTGTAGAGGTCTCTCCCCAACCGGCATCAACACCGACATTTGGTGGCCACCCTCCACTAAACCCCAGGCTTTTGTTTATCGCTTTCTCTTTGCCATACTGAATATCTATCTCCCAGGGGACAACACTGGCTGTTGCACTCAGCGGTTCTGTGCCTTTTTTCACCTCCGATTTGAATCCTTCATTGGCAATTGGAATACACGTGTCTTCATAGAGGGCAGTATAGTTACCTTCATACCCGCGAACCACTGTGCAATTCGCTCTGTCGTAACAGTAGAAATCTTCGTTAAATGTAAGTGGCGTTGGTTCGACATCGGTTGCACGGAAATCACCGACATCGCGAGGTATACTGCTATCGTTGATTTCAAGGTCAAGTTTCCCGATGCCATGTGCCTTAACTATGAAGGTATAGACTTCGCTTTCTGGGGGTTTGACACCCGTATTTATCGTTCCATCTGGGAGTGTTTCTTTCCATTCTTCCGTCGCGATGCGGAGGTCCGGACGAATCTCACGTTTCCCATCGTATCTGGTACCAGAGGTTATCTTTGAGGTAATCCGCATACCTCCAATTATGACAGCATTCGGGGAAATTTGCTGCGAAAACAGCGTGTGTGAACTGAAAAACAGACACAAAAAGATACCGAAAATAAAGCAAATGTGAGAAATACGATTTTTTGGATACATGTTCGTGCTCCTTTTTAGATAGGATGTGACTGCGGTGATATTCACGCACAATCTAAAATCTCGGTTTTTCATAAAATTCATACAGATGTTCAATGCCCAAGCGTTTGTAAAGGTTTCTTATCCCGATAGCTTCTCTTTCTCTATTTATCCTACGGAGTTCGTCATCCGAGAGGTTCTCAAGGTCCAGGTCACCTCCGTAACCTGTAGAGAAATAAGAGGTCGGGTCGGGCAGTTCACCCTGTGCGGATTTCTCAAGTACAACAATCTGACTCCGTAAAGACGCGGCTGTCAAATCGTTTCCCAATGCTTGTGCATCTTTGTAGCGAGCAACCAGTGCTTGGTGTTCAGTAAACTGCTCAGGGGTCGGACGAAAACCGATACGTTTGTTATACTTTACGACAAGTGAAACATTTCTAAAATTCTGCAGCGGTGTCCCCCAGTTATCTAATACTGCGCGCCAGGGCACAGTGCCATCAGGATTTACATGGGGTCTATCAAACCCCCAGAAGTTGCGGTATGATTCCCAGACACGTGGATCACGCCAGTCCACAGGAAACCATGTGTTCAAATTTGCCCAGGTGGACCAATCAATCTCAAGTGGCGGACCTGTAGGGATCGCATGGGCATCAGCACGGTCTGCCCAAGCAGGATTCTTGAGATACCGCGTGCCTTGCCGTGTGACACCATATTCCTCCGTATTCAGTGTCGTGTCGTTCCCCTGTTCTAATGGCGTGTCTTCCTTTACTCTATCCCAGTGGTTATGATGCCACTCCCACTTATATCCCGGTTCAGCGGGTGGTGGATTGTTCTTTGAAGGTTCTACGTTGGGATTGTAGACGATTTCGTTTTCGGTGTCTGCAGTCCGTGTCAACATCACGATGAATACACCGATGAGTAGGATGATGAGGATTGCAAGCCCCCAGTACATTCTTTTATTCATGAGAGGGTATCTCCTTTATATTGAATTTCAGTCCCGCTCCTTCGCGACATAGCGAGGGCAAGTTGTGTTTGGGTTGGGTCTCGTTGGACACATCGGTATTTTTTCAAACTCAATACAGTCAGAATGGATGCGGTTGGGTTCGCAAGTCGTGGCTTCTATTTGCGTGGCAGCGTAGCAGATTGCATTAGAGAGGTTGTTCACCATTAGCAATATTTATACCAATCTGTATAATATACTCATATTATTTGAGAATAATAGCTCTAAATCTAAGTCAGTTGATAAAATCGTATCTATCATAAATGTATATGTAGCAAGGGTTTATCAGACTAAATACGAATAGGTATGTATTCTTCAAAAAAAAAATGAATTTTATAGAAAATAGTAGTTATCTTTACTTTTACGAATTGTAATATATGCAAAATATGAGGGCAATTTATCAATATTTGTGAATGAGACGCAAGAAATGCGGAAGGGAGAGGGTTTCTTTGTAGGGATTGGGTTTTCCCGTCTATCTTCACGTGCCTCTTACATTCCGTAGGGGCGAGGTCTCCTCGCCCGAATAAAAATATGTGTGAATACGGGCGGGGAAACCCCGCCCCTACGATTTCTTCAGTGGGTTCAGACAAAAGCAATTCAGACAAATTCCCAAACCTACGCAATATCTATTGGATATCTATTGTTCCCGCCACTTGATTCCCACTACTCATCCATTCTCCTTGAGATATACTATTTAGCAGATAACTAATCAAAAGGAGAAAAATAATGCCTTTACTTACAACACGAGAACTCATTGACAAATACCACAACCAACGCACTGTCCTCGCAGAGGAAGCCGCAGAAGCAGGGATGCCGTTTTCCGCATACCTCGACTCGCAATACGACCCAGAGAAAGATGGCGAACTCGGTGCAGATGATGTGCGGTTGTCCGCAATGGAAGTGGTGCTCGAAGACTTGAACATGACCACAACCTGCAACCCCGCCGCAGGCATTTTCCCAACACGATGTGAAGATGTCATCGGTGATCCAGCGAAGGAATTCGCACTCAAAGAGATATGCTTGAACGCGTATCGTAGCATCTCATACGGACCGCAGATAGAGGCGGCAGCACGACGCGAAGAACGTCGCTCCCGATGGGAACGCGCTGGCACATTCCAAAGTGTCCACGACACCCCGCCCGGTTCCACGCTCACCCCATATTACGATGCAATGGCGCATTGGGACAGAGACGTGGAGGTGGACATCACACTTGACGAACTCACCTCTCGGATGTCCGATACGAGTAAGACTGACTACCGCGCTACCATCCTCAAATACGACGAGAACGCTTTTCGTGAAGAACGTCGTTCCGCAGCTGCCGATCCTCCGATGGCAAGCTTCGACACCTCTGAACGTCCGATTCAACTCAAAAAACGGATGCTTGCGATACCTTTCACCTACGAACATCTGCGTGAAGTCGAATTTATCGACAAGGCAGTGGAACACGTGGAACAGATCGCAGTGCAGCGTATCGTCGCAAAGGTGGACGAAGGGCTTGAGGTGATGCTCATAGGTGCTGGTGGTGACAATCTCGGTGGGAACATCGTCAAACTTGTTGACCTTGACGCAACCGCAACGGACGGCAAAATCACCGCTGAAGCGTGGCTCAACCTCCAAAAGAAGTTCAAGCGCGGGTATATGATGACATCGGTTATCGGTGTTGATCAGGACATCACCAATCTGCAGTTGGCACGGATCGCACAGACGAATGTGATGTTGACTTCGCTTGTGGAACGGCAGAACGCTGTCTCCAGCGGGTTCGGTGGGCAATATGCGGTGATGAATCAGTTGTCGCAAGGTGTCCGTATCGGTTGGCACGACTACCTTAAGGATAGAATACAGGTCGGCGCGAACGGTGCGAAACATAATGCGATGGTCGTCTACGACAAACGCAAAGCGGTTGAGTATGTCTCACAGATGAACACCGACATCATTGAGACGACACGGGATATGCTGAAACAGGTTGAGTATATCGTTTGTTCGGAGATATGGGGTTGGATTTCCTATCAACCGAAGAAAGCGATCTACATCGTTGACCTCAACGCCACTGCCAGCGATGCGAACCTGAACGTCGTTTCGTAGATAATAAACACTACAAACATCTCGTAGGGGCGGGGTTTCCCCGCCCGATTTGCTTTGAATATGAGTGTATTCGGGCGAGGTGACCTCGCCCCTACGAAGAAACCTATTCTATAATCCTGCAAATCCTGGTTCAGACAACACGTCAGGCGAGTTCAATTCCACTTAATATCATCGAGCGTTTTTGCGGTTGCGACCTGTTCTAATAGCGAGTCAAGCCGAGAACGGCTCCGTATCCTTGAAACTCTTTTGCTAACAGTCTCAGGTATATCTCCGACATGTATGTCAAGTAATTTCAAGATCATCTCTCGTTTTGCTTGTATTTCACCTTGTTGTATGCCTTGTGCTTTGCCTTGTTGTATGCCTTGTGCTCTTCCTTGTTGTATGCCTTGTGCTTTCCCTTGTTCAATACCTTGTGCTTTTCCTTGTTCAATGTATACATCAGCCATAGTTTTTGCCATTGTCTCTACCTCCATTTCGTCAGTCTGTTGTTGAACTAACTCTATCAATTCCCGATGTTCTTCAGCATTTCGTCGGTTAATAATAAGTAGCAAGATATAGTGTATTGCCCGTAGTCGTTGTTCAGATTGTTCAGGTTCAAGTGTATTCAGATAGTTGATCGCTTCTGTCAGCGTGTCAATAATAGTTTGCTTATCAGCTTTTTCATTGTGTAGCACAGCGAGCAACCATCCAAACGGGTGATCCGATTTCGTTAGTTCGTATGGGTTAGTCTCCTTGACACTCAGAAAAAGTGTGTCAAACTTCGGCACGAACCGTGTCAGTATCTCCGGTATGTCCATAATCGCTGTGAGTGATAACGGCACTAACCATCTGCGTTCCCCGCTATATAAGACGATGGGTAAGATCGGTTGTAAACGCCATTCACTTTTGGGCACATTCTCCGTTTCCCACTGCTGTCTTTGCGTATCCCATATATTCATCATATAAAACAGGAGACGAAATCCCATTGAAATATCTACTGTGGATTGATGTTCTATTAGGATATATATGAGAAGTTCATCTGTTTCTGAACCACTATTGAATGGCACACTGAAAAGTAAATCAGATTCCTGTTCACGTAAGGTATTTGAGATAAAACTCCTGTTTTGTAGCTCAAGTTGACTGAAATCAATAAGTTCTGCAAGGTCGCTTGCAACGATTTCTATAAGTCCTTGCACGTTCTCCTTTTCCTGTAATAACCATCGTATACTTCTGTCAGGGAAATGGGTAAGCAGAGACTGATAAAACTCTCTGAGTTCTTGTTCCTTAGATGTTTCCTCTAGCATGCTTTCTCCTACTTAACGGTCTGCATATAGGATAGCATGGCGTAAATAGAAATTCAACCAGAATCGTTTTGTCTGAACCGAGATTTTCAGGATTACAGGATTTTCAGGATTATGAGATTGAGACTATAGATACCTCTTCAAAGGATAAAAGGTTACCTTTGGCAAAAGAACATTGAAATACCCTTCTCTTATCCTGTCCATCCTATAATCCTGAAAATCCTGGTTCAGACAACTCGCGATTCAGACAAAAACTGAAAACCACATAAAATCTATTGTAAATATATTGTTCAGATCAACGGAAAGACCACAAAACCCCTCGGACATTAGATATAATATTGGCAAAATAATAAAAGATAGGCACACAACTATGATACACAAAACGCTTAGAAACCTATTCAGAAGACAACGCAATCAACCCAATACCCGCGCGGTCGGTGGTGGCAGAATATCCATGCAACACCCATACCGACAGCATTCCATCGCATACCTCGCACCACCCGACAGATCCCAATCCGTCTGGCAACTCAAAAATTGGACAGAAGAAGAACTTCTTAACTTACCTGTTGACAGACTGATGAAAATTATAATTGACATCAGTCCCGAAGTGAATAAAGCATACACCGACTTCCTCCGCAACTGCAACGAAGGATGGTATTACGAGGTAGACCCCATAGCTGCAACACCCATCATAGACAACTTCATCGCACGTCTTGAGACAAAACATCACGACTTTGATGTGCTGTTAGACCAGATATATGCTGGTGTCTATTTGCGTGGTGCGGTATTCATTGAACTCGTCTTGGACCAAACTGCCGACATGGCAACCGACCTCGCTGTGCTTGACCCAATCACCGCACGATTTAACCGCATTACACATCCGATTGAAGGTGAGCAGTGGGAACTTGGGCAGTGGCAGAACGGCAAATGGGTGGCATTAGAACACGATCCGACCGTCATGTATGTCCCGTTCAACAACGCACCGGATATGCCTTTCGGCAAATCGTTTATGGCGACCACACCGCTGGATGTTATCCGTCAACTCGGTGTGATGAACGACTTCCGCAGTGTGCTACAATCGCAAGGTTGGGCACGCGCCGATTTCTCCGTGGACAGCGATAAGATAAGAGATTTTATGCCGCCGGATATAAAAGAGAATACCGAAGCAGAGGACGAGTTCATCCGTGATTTCATAGACGGTATCAATGGCATGTATTCACATCTCAAACCTAACGAGGGATTTGCACATCTGGACATCGTATCGGTCAACATGCCCAAAGGTGGACAGATGCAGACCTCGTTTTTCGGGTTGATAGATGGGCTGATGCGTCTATACGACAGGCGGATAAGTCGCGCGACAGGTAGCACGCCACTCAAACAGCACAGCAACGAGCATGTCACAGAAACACACGCTCGCGAACAACGCAAGGATTATCGTATCAACATCGTCAGCGTGCAATCCACTGTGGCAGGGACGCTTTCAACTTTGTTTGGGTATGTACTACGTGCGGAGGGTGTTCAGGGACAAGTAACCTTCCACTTTGACACATCGCTTGACCCTGTAGACATCAAGGATTTGGCGGAAGCGGAAGGTATGAAACTTGATAACCTAATGAAACTCAAAGACCTACGAGATGTGGATGGTATTGATGATGACACCTACCAGAAAGCCGTCAATCAATATAAAATTATGGCGTAGGGTAATGTCTGAACCAAGATTTTCAGGATTTCAGGATTTTCAGGATAAGAGAAGAGGTTTTTCTGCGTAGGGGCGGGGTTTCCCCGTCCGTCTTTACGATATACGCCCGTTGTTCGGGCGAGGAGACCTCGCCCCTACGGATGGTGTTTGAACCAGGTCCGACCTACGATCCGTTTTGCTGTTCTTGTAGTGTTTTCTTGAATGCGTCTAAACTATCTGTCGCGTGAGTAGCACGGATTAGTACTTTCAGCCGGTTTAAATCCGTTATCTGTTCAAGTTCAGGTTTTAGAGATTGAACAGCATCTGATGGGAATTGCATCCCAAGCAGATCCAGGATAGATTCAACAGCGAAATTTCTTTCACCTTCAGCTTTTCCTTGTTCAATGCCTTCGGCTTTTCCTTGTTCAATGCCTTCAGCTTTTCCTCTTTCAATAAGTGCTTCTGCGCCAGTCATGATGATATTTTCAACCTCCATATCTTGAGTGTGGGTTTGCAGTAGCCGTATCAAATGTTCTTGTTCAGTTTCAGGTCGTCTAAATAGGACCAAATGATAAAGGTATATCAATGCGTTGCGATGCTGGGCAATGTTATCGTGTGCTAAGGTATCCAAATGTGTAAGCGCAGCTTCCAAGGTCTCTCGCATTGATGTTTCATCTGCATGTTCTTTTTGTAACACCGTCATCAACCATCCCATCGGATGATCGGTTTTGGTCAATTCGTTGGGGTCAATGTCCTTCACACCGAAAAATAAGGTTTTAAAACTCGGCACAAAAGGTAACATCAACTCCGGAACATCCATTACTGCGGTTAGTGTCGGTGGTGTCTTCCAACGTTGTGAACCAGTATAAAAGATAATGGGTAGGATAGGACGCATACGCCATTGACTTTTTGGCACATCAGATGCCTCAAACTCACGTTGCTGTCCATTCCATATTTGACACATATATGACAACATCCGATATCCCATCATTGGGTCCTCTGTAGACTGATGTTCAATGAGGATGTAGATGGTCAGAGCATCTCCTTTTGACGGGTCCCGATATGGGACAGTGAACACCATATCTGATACTAAACCGCGCAACGTGTCGTCAACAAAACTCCTATTTTCAATAGTTGTCTGAGTAAAGTCAAGATGTTTAGCGAGATCAGCCGCAAGTATCAAAACTAAACCGCGTAGATTCTCTATTTCTTTGAATAACCACCTTGCACTTTTGTCCGCAAAATGTCCAACCCGTGTATCCAGTAACGTGCGTATTTCTTCTATATCGTGTATTTTGCTATCTGTTTGCATCCTATCTCCTGAATAGTATTGAATATATCATAACATAATGTAGGAGAATATGTCAACAATTGAACAAATCGACACCGAGATGTTTTGTCTGAACCATGATTTTCAGGATTATTGTCTGAACCGTGATTTTCAGGATTTCAGGATTTCCAGGATAAGAGAAGAGGGGTTGGGTGGGTTTATATGCCGTTTCAAAGGGTAAACGGTTATTTTTATCTGAACCGTGATTTTCAGGATTACAGGATTACCAGGATTAGGAGATTGAGCTATAGATACTGTTTCAAAGGATAACGATTACTTTTGCGAAGGAACATTGGCATAGCAAAATCTTATCCTGAAAATCATGCAAATCCTGAAAATCACGGTTCAGACAAAGTTAAATCAACGCGACGAGTGCGTCTGTGTCGTCAAAGTCGACAACGAGACCGCGCCCTTTGTTCACAATCTCACCGATGCTGTTGACTGCGGTGGCAGTTGTGTTCAAGGCGGTGTTAGTTGCATTGATGG
The DNA here is from genome assembly GCA_022825665.1 of Candidatus Poribacteria bacterium. Taxonomy (GTDB): domain Bacteria; phylum Poribacteria; class WGA-4E; order WGA-4E; family WGA-3G; genus MSPOR6. The sequence continues at coordinate 34,250 of JAJDWI010000159.1, read as the reverse complement.
CATCGTCAAGTGCGTTGTTGTTTTGAACATCAGAGTCGGCATAATCCTCTTTTGCGTCCGTTGCGACTGCCTCTGGCGGTGCGGGGACAGCTTTGACATATCCCTTTCCGTTTCTTGTGCCGAGTGCACCGACTATTTTATCACCACGTGCGACGGTGGCATTTTTCCCTAACGGCAGTCTTAATCCGCCACAGATATACGCACCTGTCATGATGTTATCATCGTCGACCGCAAGCACTTTGCCGATAACTTCATCGCCATCAGCAACGAGGGCTGCTTTGCCGTCTGCGTTGATGGTGAACGCTTTACCGACTGCAGTGCTTCGGTTCTCAATGTTCTTGTTGTATGTGATGGTGTCGCCATCTGCGGTAAAGCTGCTCGTGACGACGAGTGGGTGTTCTTTGATGGTCATTATATTTCTCCTTGTTTGAGTAGTTGTTAGTTATTAGTTGTTAGTATTTTCTGAACCAGGATTTTCAGGATTATAGGATTTTCAGGATAAGAGAGTGGTATTTCAATATTCTTTTGCAAAAGTAATCGTTTACCCTTTGAAAAGGTCCCTATAGCCACCCAACTCCCAATCCTGCTAATCCTGAAATCCTGTGAATCCTGGTTCAGACAGCAGGGTGTTGCTTTCGCTCTCCCGATATACGATAATAATAGTATACTCCGTATCGGTTGTGTTATCTGTGAGAATGGTTATCGTAGACAATAGATGTGGAATAGAAAGACAATATGTTTCAAATTGATTTGATAATTTCACCTAATTAAAGGTTCTCTGTATCATTCAATATTAAACGCGTTGAACACCTGTAATTAATCCGATATCAAGGAACGTCCATTCCTCAACACTTTTAGACCCACCTATTGAAGACACATAGTTAATCTGAACCGTGATTTTCAGGATTACAGGATTACCAGGATTAGGAGTTGGATACCCAAACGTTCCCTTACAAAAAGTGACCGTTTATCCCTATAAAAGACACTACAATACCCAAACTCCAATCCTGAAAATCAGGCAAATCCTGCGAATCCTGGTTCAGACTCTTCTCTTATCCTGCAAATCCTATAATCCTGAAAATCACGGTTCAGAAAATTAGGATGGACAGGATAAGAGAAGAGGGTTTTGGTGGGTGTATACGTGTATACATGTATACACGTATACACCTTTCGCACCTCTGGTGCTGCGTGAATATGTGGGTGAGGAGACCTCGCACATACGAGCTTCCAAATACGATTTATTTTATTTTAATAATTTTGTTGACGTGTTATTAATATTTTCAGTATAATGTCTTATATCATTTATGAATAGAGCAGGTTAAAGTTTATGGTGAGAGATTGGAAAACAGATAAGTTGATTGAAGATATTAAAGATATACATGATAAACCTTGGTCAGACCTAATACTTAAAGACAAAGTTGGCATTTCAGAAAAGGATTGGAACAGCGTAATAGAACAAACAGTAAATCACATTGAAAACTGGACAGATCAAACGATTACCGAACGTGTTACTCAAGTGGTTGATCTACTTGTCCCACCTCTTCAAACGTTGTGGCAAAACAAAAAATACGTACTTCCCTTCCGATGGTTGCCGAGTAAATCGCTATCCGGTGCGACAGTTGCTGACCATGCCCTTACCGCCTCTGCAATCGCATACTGCTTGGCTTACGACATTGAACCCCGACCCGATATAGAAACGTTAGATAAACTTCGCCTATCTGCCCTCACTGCAACTTGGAAAGGTGATGGACTTGGTGATGTTTACGCGGCATTGTGGGGTAATGACTCTCCGATTGAACCAAATAAAGATGGCACAAAGCATGAACAGATCGTGTTTTTAGCAAAAACAGCGGCTTCTGAACGGATAAAAATCAAAGACGTGCAGCTTGACAGCCATGATCTCAATCAGGATGGCAAGATAGGACTGGTGTTAGGTGGTGCGACTAAGATAAAAGGCTACTTTATGGAGTCCGCAAAACTCCCGGAAATTCGTGGTGCAAGTGCGTTGCTTGATCGTATCAATCTGGAAGATGTGCCAGCACTTTTCGGACGAAAAATTAAACAAGACAGTAAGCGGTACGAAGATATTCGGAATGGGTTCCGTCAGCGTACAGAACTTATGATCACTGCCCCAGAGTGTATTATCTATGCTGCTGGCGGTAATACGCTTGCGTTTGCACCGACATCGGTTGTCCACAACATCGCAGATGAAATTGAACGAATTTATACGGACGAAACGCTTGTTGCGAACAGTGCTGCTGTTGCGGATACTTTCGATTTGCTTGAATTGCAATACGGGCTGAATCCAACTCAGTTCTGGATAGAGGATTTTCAAGAAGCTTGTAAAAAACCTGACACTGCAAAACTTATGGAAAACTACTACGGTAGCGAGGACAAAGATTTTATTACTCGCAAGTGTTTCGGTGAGTTGACAAGCAAGTTGGCAGGTGCACAGATGAAACGGCGTGAAGGGAATGCAACACCAAATCGGGGGACGCAACGCGACCTACCGGCACACGTTGAGACTGACCCGTATCAACTCCGATGTGAAAGCTGCGAGAGACGCACAGCCCTTTTCCGTGAACCGCTGAGACAACTATGTGAAGCTTGCGCCAGGAAATATATCACAGGACGGATTACTAAGAAGGAAACCGATAAGTCTGAGGATCAATACGGTATTGACCGTTATCTGAAAGCTCTTTCTGGTTGGAAACCTGCAAGTCCCAAAGCAGAAGCAGAAGGTGGTTGGCGTTTTGAAGATTGGAGTTCAATATTCAAGAAATACTTGGAGACTTTTGGTAAAACCGAAAAATACCTCAACGCAGACTCCACACTTGCGGATATTGCTGGTCCTCAAGACCTTGAAGTCATCGCAAAAGCAAGCGATCCTGAGAATTACATCGCCTTTATCTATGCTGATGGTAACAATATGGGTGCGTATTTGGAGAACATCGCATCGCCAGCACAGTATCGGCAGTTCTCGGAACGCGTATTTGTTGCACTACAAAAGGCAGCATTCAACGCACTTTACGAACATCTTAAACCTACCAAAGAGAATGTCCTTCCATTTGAAATTGTCAGTATCGGAGGGGATGACCTGCTCCTGATTGTGCCGGGAAGTAAGGCTTTTGAAGTCGTTCACGCAATCGGCAAAAGTTTTGATGATGAATTTAATAGCCAAGCGGAATGGGATGCTTCGAAAAAGAAGGAAGTGAAAAAATCACAACGTTACCTATCAGAAAAATGGGTAAAAGAGTCACAAAAGATGCAACCTGTTTTCAGCTTATCCCTCGGTTTTGTCATTGCGGAAGAACACACACCCGTTGCGTTCTTAGAACATCTCGCAGCGAGCCTCCTGAAATCTGCAAAGCGTAGAGCCAAAACCTTGATGAAAGAGGCTGGCGGTTATCGGGGTGGTACTGTTGATTTTCTCATCCTCAAATCCGTTTCTATGATTACAAGCAATCTTGGAGATTTTCGTAAGAATGCTTACAAGACTGAAACGGAGAACGCACTCACGATGCGTCCTTATACATTGCACGAACTATCAGGATTCATAAAGACCATTCAAGCCTTTAAACAGGATGGTTTCCCACGTTCCCAACTCTATCAACGACTGGAGTCCCTGAAACTTGGGCGCGCAACATCAACACTTGATTATCTTTACTTCCGAAGCCGACTTAATAGCGATGATGAGAGACTACTCAAAGACCAAATTGAACGGAACTGGCACGGTGTCCCCGACAATAGTAGTTTAGGTCCGTGGTATCAAAAGTTAAAAACGCACAAAAATGATGATAAAGAATTTGAAACACTGCTTTTAGATATAATTGAGGCTTATGAGTTCATTAACAAACAAAAAAAAGAATAAACTACACACAACGGAGACTTGAAAATGTTCAAAAAACTATGCCTAACATTCCTCTTTTCTTTCAGCGTCTTACCCGTATATAGTGAGTTGTCCACCGAAGATCTTAATGCCATCAAAAGCATGGTAGTAGAGTCTGAAACACGACTGAAGGAATATATTGACATCAAATTTGCAAATGTTGATCAGCGTTTTCAGCTTGTTGAGAAACAGATACAGACCGTTGAGAAACAGATTGATAGTGTTGATAAACGTGTTGCACATTCTTCTAATGTTACTTACGGGTTAATTGCACTGATAGTCGTTGCTGTCGGTATACCTCAAATCATAGTTATTGTGCAAAATCGAAGAAACTAGGAATACGAAAGAAAATTAGACATCCTGACTCAGAAGGTAGAGGCACTTGAACAGCAACGAATCATGAACCCGTGACCTTTTTAGCAAAGAGGAGCAGATAAATTGTTGGCGAGGTTTCCGAACCTCGATTGACTATATACAACAGAGGACAACGATATTGAACGCACAAACAACGAACAAACACTGGAAAATTACAGCAACAATTGACACCGCACTCTGTATAGGAGATAGCGGCTCCAGCGACACAGGTGCTGATAAAGCGACTATAAAAACTACAGATGGCAAACTATACATTCCAGCATCAACACTAAAAGGTATCTGGCGACACGCATGTGAAGCCATTAAACGCAGTGAGAGACACTTTGTTTGCAATGCACCGCGCGCCGACAATATGTGCCCTCACAAAAAGGATGACATTCACAATCAAAACACTGATGCGATGGTAGATGACTACTGTATTATCTGTCAGATTTTCGGGTCTCCTAAAGCGGAATCAAACATATTTATCAGTGACCTTATCCATAAAACAGATCCTGAGTTACAAACAACTGCAATTCGAAGCGGTGTGACGATCAATCGCAATCGCAGAGTTGCAGAAGATCAACGTCTCTATTTTACCGAAACCAGCATCCCCAACGCTAAATTTGAATTCTCTGGAGATGTATCACTCAGCAAGGACATCACAGAGGAACAGATTGAACTCCTAAATGCAGGATTGAAATATATCCACGCTATCGGCTCAGGCAAAACACGCGGACTTGGATGGATTAGCATTACGAAACAAGATCACACACCAGATACGCATACGGCTAAACCGATAGAAATCAATGCAGATGGTTTCACTGAATTATCGCTAAAGGTTACTTTGAAATCGCCAATTCTCACAGGTGGACGCAAACCGACTGGACAAGCCTCTGAAGCCCTGAATTACATTCGGGGTGGTTTGATACGTGGGGCGGTTGCAAACGCACTCTTGACAGAATTAGAGAATAGAAAACCAGATGCTGAATTCCGTAAAATCTTCACAGAAGACGATGCGAGTATCTTCCGAAACTGTACTCCCGGAACAGAGGTTTTACCCGCAACTGCCGTTAGTTGCAAGGATTTCGCCGGGTTTATTGCTGATGGAAAACATGGCATCTTTGATACGCTCTTAGAGAGAATAGTTTCTGAAAAAGCAGGCTGGATGTACCAACCGAATTGTCCGCAATGTGGTGGACGAATAGAAGCACAGAGCGGGTTCTATGAGGTGAAAAATGGTTCTCATAAAGAGAAACGTCTCAACACCCGACTGCTCACGCGCGTTGCTATTAACCGACAGCGAAAAGTCGCTGAGGAAGGTCTACTCTATCATCTCAATGCGATTGACCCTGTTATTCTGAAAACAAAGAATAGCGAATCAGAAGAGAGTGTAAAGGGAAAGAAAGTGGTTTTACACGGCTCAGTCCGAGTTCCATCGGTTTTAGTGGACAAAGTTGCCCAAACTTTACAGCAAAAGGTTATCCGATTGGGTGGTGGTAGTTCGCGCGGGCTTGGACAGGTCAGCATCACAGTGGAGAACAAGAAACCTCCGAAACCCGTTAATAAACGGATCACACACTTCAATGGCAAATTTAAGACCTTGTGGCAGGCTTATGCGAGTCTACCGAATACCGACATCGGTGAGTGTAAAGGGGATTATTTCACTGTTAACCTACAATCAGAGGCGATTTTGACAGCATCGGATGGGTGGCAACGGACGATGGTTCTCACCGCACAGATGCTGCAGGATATGACGCGCTGTGATACAGAACTGACCCTTGTCAGAAGTTTCGCAAGTTATGGATATGCGGGAGGATGGAACGCTGTGTGGGGACTGCCTAAAGATACAGAACTCGTAACCAATATGGGCAGTGTCTTTGTGTTTCACACATCGGACATTGACGCGTGGATACCGGCACTACAAGGACTTGAAGACACCGGCATCGGTAACCGTCGTGAAGAGGGATACGGACAGATAACAATTTGCGACCCGTTCCACCTTCACACACGAGAAAAACTAAACAAAAACAAGGAGGACATAGAATGAGCCAAACAGATAAAGACACAACTGACAGACAGACAAATCTAAAGTTAGAACAGGAAATTAGCAAGCAGATGGAAAACATTATTCCAAAGATGCAGAAATTGTCGAAAAGTTATAACCTTGAAAGTGTTAAGGAAAAATCTCCTTTCCGCAATGTGCTGAACGTTGCAACAGACCCTGGAAGTGGTATTGAAGTCACCAAGAACTATATCCGTTATCAACTTGGTAGAAGCGGTGCCAATCGAATGTGGAGCGATACGGGTAACGGCAAGACAACCTTCGCAGTTGCATTAGTTGAAGAAATTGAATCTTTAGCGAAACATGCGAAGGGAATTGTCATCACAGTCGGTGAAGACCCAGATTCAGAGTCAGGTAAAGCCCAAATTCAGAAAGTCCACCTACGACTTATGCAGCTTTACTTAGGTAATCTATCTCGGTATCAGACCTATTTAGCAAAAGTTGGGGGTAATAACTAATGTTTGACAAATTCCAATCCCGACTCAATCTAAAGGGCAAGGTGGAAACACAAACAGCGATCCGTGTTGGTGCAGGACGTTCCACTGCTGTTGTCGGTTCAGACCTACCTGTTGTGCGAGATGCAGCAGGGGCTCCGTATATCCCCGGCTCCAGTTTCAAAGGGGTGCTAAGGTCATACATAGAAAGCATCCTACGGAGTTTTACAAAGGACATAAATGTCGTCTGCAACCCAACAAACAATGACGAACAGTGCATTAAAAGAGAGAAGTTGAAAAAACTCCGCGATAAACGTGATGATAACAAATGGAATGATGATAAATATACTGCAAAACTTCTTAGCAAAACCTGTTGGGTGTGTCAACTCTTCGGTTCACTGTGGTATGCCTCAAAACTTCAGATAAGAGACCTATACGTTGAGGAAGATCAGTGGTTCGGTCAATATCAACACAGAGACGGCGTGGCAATTGATCGTGATACGGAAACATCAGTCACAGGGCATCTCTACGATTTTGAAGTCGTCCCCGCAGGCACCCCGTTTGAATTTCAGGCAATCGTTGACAACGCAAAAGATTGGCAACTCGGTATGCTATACTTGGGAATATCCGCTTTTGAGAAAGGCGACTTGACTATCGGTGGTGCAAGTAGTCGTGGACTCGGTGTAATCAAGCTTTCGCTCAATGCTGCAGACTACATCAACAGAAAAAAGATAATGGAATATCTCACAGAGGACTATACAGGCGAAAAGGCAAACTGGGACGCTTGGGTCCAGGCATTTAAGGATAAAGTCAAAACGCAATTGGAGGAAATAGATGCACAAACGGATGGTTAATCAAGCGAAAATAGACATAACAATTTCTCCTGTGGGACCGCTACTCATCAAAGCAAGCGACCAAGGGGCAGACCCTACCAAGCCTGATATGGAGTTCGTTGAGACATATCACGGAGGCGATAGAAGCGTTTATCTTCCCGGTTCCTCTTTGAAAGGTGCTATCCGCGCGCATTGTGAACGGATTGTGCGGACAGTTGGTGGTAAGGTAACAACCTGCGATCCGTTGAGTCGAAACTCAGAGTGTAAAAAACTGGAAGAGAAAAACAGTGCCTCACTTTACAAGAAAACCTGCACAATATGTCAAATCTTCGGTAGCACAAACATCTCAGCGCGTGCCAATATTGCTGACGCATATCCGGTTGATCCATCAGAAATAAAGTTAGAGGAACGCAACGGTGTTGCGATTGATCGTATCTACGGTTCCGCAGTAGGTGGAGCTTTGTTTAATTTTCAGGTGATGACAGATGGAGCGTTTACTACCAAGATGCAACTAAAGAACTTCACAACGGCACAACTTGCCCTCATCGCACTCGCAATTCGTGATTTTGACGAACAACGTATCGGTATCGGTTTTGCAAAGTCTCGCGGATTAGGACAGGTAAATATGAAAGTCAATAAAGTCCAAATCCACTACCCAACAGCAGTTGTGGAAGATGATAAAGTCCGAATGCTGGGAAATCCAGTTGACTCATTTGGAACAAACGTCGTCGCAGGTGCGGGGAAACTTATCAAGGATGCTGACGCTTACGGATTTCCTACTTCTGATACCTTCAATGTAGACGGAGTTGAAGCAAAAACGGATGCGTTTGGAATCGGTACTACATTGACATTTAAAGATGAGACTCACATAACAGAACTCTGGCGTGAATGTGTTAGCAATTGGAGCAAAATGGTCGATGGAGAGGAACAGTAGTATGGGAAAAGGAATAGTAGCAACATCACAAGTGTCTGACGTGTCGGAACTCAATGAACAACTGACAGGTCTCCCATTCGGCGATCCGAAATATTATTTACTCCAGAAACCCGATGACATCACCAATTGGACGCAAGGCACACCAGACACAACGACTATTGAGCAGTTCACACATGGCAGGTTGTTCGGCAGTCAGGGGGAACTCCGTTGGCAGAAGAACATAGGTGGGTATGCGTTGCTATGGCTCGCAGAAGTAGAAGAAGTACCAAACGGGTTCACGCAGCTTGGCGATTGGACAACAACGAAACCACAGAACGGACATCTACTCGGTGGTGGTGAAACGGAACCTTGGCGAGACACACGTATCCCGCGTGAACTGGACTATCCGATGGATTGGTGCAAACATCCCTGTGTCAAGGTAATCCAATACAAAGAACGTAACTCACAAATGATCCGTTTTACACGATACACCAAATTCGTACCGACAACAATACCGACAACAGGAGACTAAAATTATGAGACAATATCAACGCGGGCGAGAAGAACAAGCTGCACCTAAACCTTTTGCTTTTGTGCCGTTACCAGAACGTGTCAACAGAAATAGACCTACCGGACATGATAAATATCACTCAAATCACATCTCAGGTCAGATTCGTGGTACGATTCAGGCACTCTCTCCAATACATATCGGCAGTGGCATTATAGATATAGGTGATGATGTAGAACTCATTAAGACAGCAGTGAAAACTGGTGGTAACATCGTCCTTCCCGGAAGTTCACTTAAGGGGGCAGTCCGGAGTGTCGTTGAAGCCATCTCTGGAAGCTGCGTCAGTAAAGTTTCCTCTCAAGTGCGTCGTGCAGTGCCGAAAGGATTTGCTGAGTGCAGACAGAAAGACAACTTGTGTGTGGCGTGCAGGATGTTTGGTGCGATGGGTTTTCAGGGGAATATTTCCATTCAGGACGCACCGAAAACAACAGGAGACATCAAGACAGAACATGTTCCAGAACTCTATGCCCCTGGACGCGGTCAAAGAAGAATGCGAGATGTTCCGGGACGCAAGTTTTACAAGCACGGAGAAGTGGCTACAGGTAGCACGCCTGTTGAAGCTTGTCAAGAAGATTCAACATTTAGTTTAGTTCTCCAAGTGGATAATCTCACACAGTCTGAATGGGGACTACTCTTTACGGCATTAGGACATCACCCACAACATTCGTTCAAACTCAAAATAGGTGGTGCGAAACCAGTTTGTTTCGGTTCAATCGATATCCAAATTGATGAGATACAGGTTCAGGAACAGACTCGTTCCCGCTACTTGAACTGGGATGTTGCCCAAGATGCCGTAAAGGCAGGTGACGACATGGCAACGTGGATCCAGATGTGTATAGCGGCTGCTGAAACGGATAGTCTCATCCAGCAAGATTTATTGTCCCAACTCGCGGAAATCCTCAAATACCCAAATGACCGCAACTGCCCTACTGGGTTATACTAATGGAGGTATGCAATGGAAAAAAAACAGTGGACAATTGCTCATAACGTTGCTTTTGATTTAGTTGACTGGGGTACCGATCCGAATGAGTTAGGGAAAGTTATCGCTTTTCTGCGGCGGAACAAGCAGGAAAATGATATGAAAGCAAAATTGACATCCTTAGTTCAACGTTTGTCAAACACCCGTAACGCTCTCATCCGAAGCCGACAAACACAACGATTTTATCACAATATTCAAGAGGCAATTGAAAAACATCTGCACGGCATAGAAGACACCAAAGAACTTTTACTGATACTGAGTTGGAGTTTGCGGTTGATGCGTTATTACCGAGTAGAGCCCAAACGTGCCGTAGAGGAACAACGTCCGCAGCAACCACAGCAGAAGCCACCAGAATCTGAACCGAAATCGTCACTCTTGCCAAAAGAAAAAACCAAGCCGAAGTATAAGGTTGGGGATAGAGTGAATGCAACTATTTTGAAGAAGGATGGATTTAAGATTACCGTCCAACTGACTACTGATGAGAAAGAGGAGTTGGTCTTTGAAAGACCTTATTATCCGGGTGCTATTGGTGCACAGGTGAAGTTGAGGGTGCTTGGTGTTAATGAGAATGGACAGGTAAACAGGGTCGTACCTTAGTCAGCATTTTCAATTTTGGAGGTGCATGATGAATTACAGAAATGAATGGGCAAGAAAAAATAATAGAAATCCACATGACGAATTGGAGAAATTTGTACTTCATAATCAGGTTCATATCAACTTTGATGAAATCAAGTTTGCTCTTCCTAAATATAGATCAGAAGACGAGAACGACCTGCTAAAAGAATTCATCAAAACACGCAGTCCACAGGAAGTCCTAATTAATTGCTTTTATGATTTGTATGAGGTATATCAGAATTGCGACTACAATTTACCTAAATTCAATGAAAAGCCGGAAGATTCTGTTCTTGCCGAGAATTTGTTAGATAATTTTGGCTTTAAAAAGAAAGTCAAACCTGTTGGTTTCTCTCAAATCAGATCTAAGATTAAACAGTGTTTAGAATCTAAAAAACTAAATCATATAGACCAAGCTATGCAAGACTTGCTGCGTGAAATATTCCTTTTTTATCATTATACATTGTCTAAGTATATTAAAAAGGATTCCGACGTATATGATTATGAATGCGAAAATAAAGTTGATTTAGGCAATGCATTTAAGGTGCTTCTTGACGATTATCAAGATTTAAGACGACAAATAGGAGATCATTTCTTACTTATGAGAAATTTCATGAGAATTATAAGAAGACACAGCATACTTACGAGTTATTGTGATAATCATTTTCGCCGTGAAGTGCCTTTAAATAAAAGCCAGATTGCTGAAATTGGTATGTTCACATTATACCGAAACATAGTTAGTCACCCAGGAAGAGAAGAGGAAGTTAAATGGGAAGGCAATGTGAAGAAGGCAAATTTCAATTTTAACGATATGGATGACGCTACTAGAAAAGAATGGAAAAGTAATTGGGTCTCTGTTGGCAGAGTTTACAAGAATGATAACCAACCTTTCCCACCTGAGAAAAGGATGGTTCAAAGAATGATCGAATTTTTTAATAAGTTCATTGACTCAATTTCTGAAAATGAAATTTATCCAAAAGTAATTGTCCTGCATTCTTATACTGTTGATCAGTATGGTGTTCGACGCATTATTGCAGATGTTGATATAGGTGAAACTATCTTCCTTACAGATTATGAATATGCTGATTTTGTTGATTCCACTTTCACAGAATTCTATTATCACTCTCGTACCAATCCGACCGGCATAGAACCGAACCTTGTTTCAAAAGAGGAATTAGTAACTTGGGGAACTAAGTCAAAAAAAGAGGATAAAAACCAAAAGGAGACATAAACATGGAAGAATCCGAATTTTATGAACTTGTAGAAAAATGGAAGAATATGGAATATAACAGTGCCGCAGAGAAAGCAGATGCATCTAAATTCTATGATGAGCACATTTTCCCGTATGTCAAAAAAGCATTCATAAATGACGAAAAGAATCTCCAACCAAAAAAATATGATGGACTCATATTACCACTGGGTTACTCGCCTGAGCCGCTTATACTTTCCATCCTTGCCATCAAACCGGATCGGGTCGGTTTGCTTTACACACCAGAGACAGAGAAATTACTATCCCGAATTCAAGATGAAACTCAATATGGGTTTGACAAGCTTCACAAACGTAAAATAGACGGTAGCAGTACTGTAGATGTTTATGAAGCAATAATGACACTCTACGATGAATGGAAGCGTCCAGAGAATATAGCCGTGGATATCACAGGAGGTAAAAAATCTATGGTTGGTGGTGCGGCGATGGCTGGAGCTGCACTCGGAGCTGACATCTTTTACGTGGATAATAAGAAATTTACGCAAGGGAAACCGGAACCATGCACCGAATTTCTGAGTCTATTAGATAATCCATACACCGTATTCGGTAATTTGGAAGTTGAAAAGGCACGAGACATTTATAACAGACATGATTATACAGGTGCCCAACGAATATTTAATCAACTTGAAAAAGAAGTCGGTGATCCTAATCAAACTGTTGTATATAACGCATACGGATCCCTATGTGCAGCTTATGAAGCCTGGGATAACCTTGACATTGGAAAAGCAAGAAACTACATCACTCAACTGTTAGAAATACTTGAACAGTATTCAAGATTAACGGGCCTGTCACAACTTCATTTGGCACAGGATCATCTTAAACAACAAGAGATAGCATTAGAATGTTTATTGACATTCCTAAAAGATCAAGATCTTGCCCTTGAATCACCTAATGGATTTCATTTTGCATTCACGCTCTATCACAATGCACTCCGTCGTGAGTCACAAGGAAAACGCGATATAGCATGTCTTATACTATATAGACTTCTTGAATGGATAGGACAACAACGTCTTAACACGCACGAAATTAAGACCCGGAAACCGGATTATTCTAATTTTGATGAAGAGGAACTGTTCCATAAGTATATAAACAAACAAAAAGAAGTCTATAAAGATTCGGATAGATCTAAACTTCCTTCGCCAATCGGATTAATTGATGGATACTTTGTATTACATGCATTAAATGATGAGATTGTCAAAGACCTTGAATGGGACAAGTTTCGTAGTCAAATTGAAGCTCGAAATCAGAGCATTTACGCCCATGGTATGAAAATGATTGATGGAAATAGTTTTAAAGCATTTAAATCAACTGTAGTAGAGCAATTCAAGAAAGCACAAGTAATTGCGGAAATTAACGCTGACGAATTCAACAAACAACATAAATTTATAGCACCACTTCCATGATGCTCCCAAACTTCCGCTTCTCCCACTACCGTCTCACTTCAGTTGATGACAATGGTAACCTTTAAGATAAAAGGGGGACGAATTTGAAAGCATTTACATTTCTTGGGAAAGGAAAACTCTATCTAAGCAACTATATCTTCAACAATCAGGAATGCGAAACACAATTCTTGGCTGAGGCAATTGTTGACTTTTTCTTACCAGAATCACTCTACATTTTTGCCACAGAGACTGCAGCAAAAGCACCTGTTTCAAAAGAAAACACGACTGAAAGATTACAATATATTATGAGCATATTGAGAGAGAAAACTGAGATCAAACATGTTCCAATAGAAGAAGGTTCAGATGAATCAGAACTATGGGATATATTTGGAACCGTGGTAGACAACATCAATGATAATGACACAGTGCTTTTTGATATTACGCACGGTTTTCGATCTCTACCTTTTTTGACTTTTCTGGCACTTGCCTACGTTAGCAACGTAAAAAGTGGCGTGACAATTGAGCGAATCATCTACGGGGCTTATGAGGCGGTAGAACAAGATAATCCAAACAAACCGATCTTTGACTTAACACCTTTTGTAGAATTGCTGGATTGGATGAATGCTGTCAATGTGTTTCAGAACTACGGTGATGCACGCCCTATTGCGAACTTAGGTGTTCAAAAAGATATTGCAGACGCTCTAAATGATTTGTCAGATGCCCTTCTTACAAACCGCACACTTGAAGCACAGAAAGCAGCCATGACATTCAACGGTTTATCTTATGATGATTCGCAACAACCGCCTTTCCAAATGTTGATTGACCAATTGAAACAAAACTATCAGCACATGGCGGTAAATAATCCTTCTAATAATCCGAATAACAGTCTTAAAGCACAATTTCAGCAAATTAAATGGTATATGGAGAACCAACATTATCTCCAAGCAATAACTTTGATGCGTGAATGGTTAATATCTTGGAAACATATACAAGAAAGGAACCGTGGATATTGGTTGAGTAACACTAACAGGAAAGAAGCAGAAAAAGCGTTTAATAGTACCGTAAAAAGTGAAGGCTCTCAAATGGCACAACAACTCGCGCAACAGTTAGTTATAGATGATTCTGCGACTGAACTTTGGAAACAGTGTGCTGCTATCCGAAATGACCTCGCGCATTGTGGGATGCGCAATAACCCCCAAAAGGCAGAACAAGCAATCAGTGAAATTAAAGAACTTTTCACTGAATTTGAAAAGTTTTTTGAAAGTAATTCAGGTTTATAGAGGTGAGTTAGAGCAGTTCCTATCTTTTATTTCTGAACCAGGATTTTCAGGATTGGAGACTGATCTGCCAATATTGTTTTGCGAAGGTAATCGTTCATCCTTTGAAACAGTATCTATAGTTTCAATCTCATAATCCTGGTAATCCTATAATCCTGCAAATCCTGGTTCAGACAATCCTCTTATCCAGAAAATCCTATAATCCTGCAAATCCTGGTTCAGACAATCCTCTTATCCTGAAAATCATGGTTCAGACTCTCCTACCGTCTACGGCGGCGTTTCAGGCGCGCCTTCAAATCCTCTGGCGGTTCGTGGGTGTCAGATGTAGTTCTACCCGAAGGCAAAACCGCATCCCCCATCTTCTTGTTATGTGCGATATGCTTTTCCAACTGTGCGATAGGCAGGTCAGCATAATATGCACGGTGATATTCCTCATCAAAGTTGTCGCCGTAGGCACGGATACCGTGTTTGATCGCCTCGTCAATCCGTGTTTGACGAAACGATTTGCTTGCTTCTGCATCGTTAGTTAATGTGTTGACCTGCTCGCGAAGGTTCTGCACCTCATTCTGAAGCGTTTGCACGACCGCATCAGGGTCGTTAGTTTTTGCAATAGATGGAATGTCCAATGCCTCGCGTAGCCTATCAATCCACTGTTTATCTGTCATTAGTATCTCCTCAATGACACCTCGCATGTCTCGCATATTGTCAATAGAGGTGTCGCGGTTAGACCCGAACTCAACGAGAGAGACCTCTTTGAGGTGGGCATCGTAGACGGTGTAAGTTGCGGTCTGCATCCTGCCATCGCCTACATCGTATTTCTTCCCCGGTTTGTGCGTGCAGTATTCGTCGTTATCGGCATTGTCCCACCAATACCAGCGGCGCACCTCACGATTACAGAGATTACACACCTCACGTTCCCCATAAAATCCTACGGACACCTGATTGATCAAGCCGTGCTCAATTGCTCGTATCAGTTTTTCACTTGTTCGGAATTCGCGTCCCTGTCCCTCATATTCCATATTTTTCAGAATATAGAAGTCAATCATCAGTTCATTTTTATCTGTGAGGACAGCGTTGTTTGAACGTCCATAACCGAAGGATCGGTATGCGTGATGGTCTTTGAGTGCGACACCGGGTGTAGTTTTTGCGTCTGCTTCGAAGTTGCGGAGTGTCGTTTTGGGATCCATGATAGAGTGGTGTAGGTCGGGTTTATCGTTGCTTGCGGTGACGCGTATCCAGTATTTATCCTCATCGTGTTCTGGCATATCTGCGTGCATAGCGCGGGTCGCTATTGTTGCTGGGAAGTAGCGTGTATTGTTCATCGGTATCTCCTTTGCTGTTGCTGATTGTCATATAGTATAACGCAAGGAGATAGGGGTGCGGGGGTCTATCGTATATGGGGAACAATATATATCCAATAGATATGGTGTGGGATTGGGAAATTGTCAGAAAATTGTCTGAACCAGGATTAACAGGATAAGAGAACGGTATGCCAAGGTCCCTTTGCAAAAGGTAACCTTTCATCCTTTACAGCGGAATATATAATAACCAACTCCCAATCCTGCAAATCCTGTAATCCTGAAAATCCTGGTTCAGACAACAAGTGCTTCTGATAATATGGGCATCTAACAACATCCCGTCAGAAGATTTTATTTTTATCGTTGATTATATATTATAATTTATATATAATCATGTGAACATCTTTTAGAATTAAATAAGTGGTATAGTGTTTGTTTATTTAGATACATCAATTCCAAGTTTCTTAGTCAGAGACCATAGAACAGACCCAGATATTATTGAAATGCAAGAGGTAACGCATCGCTTATGGAACGATAAGCGATTTGAGTTTGTTATTTCTCAACGAGTTATAGACGAAATCCAAGTTGGTAACCGAAAAAATCAAGTAACACTTCGCTTGCAATTAATACAAAATTTGGGTATACTTGAAATTACAGAGGAAGTAGAATCTCTTGCTACTTTATTATTGCAGGCACGAGCACTTCCATTAGATCAGGAAAGCGACGCAATACATGTAGCGGTTGCTACCGTCAATGAAGTTCCATTCCTAACAACATGGAATCTAAAACATCTCGCGAATACAAACCAAAAAATACAATTTGACCGAATTTGTAAAGCAGCAGGTTATTTGCCAGTCAAGATTCTAACCCCAGCACAACTACTGGAGATTGAATTATGAACGATATAATTGAGGAAGTCCGAGAAGCAAAGCGACGCATCAATGCACGCTTTGGTAACGATATCCACAAATACTGTGTTGATGTAAGACGTAGACAGGAGGAACTCAAGAAACAAGGTGTAAAATATCTGCGTCTTAATAGTAAACAAAAGCAGGATAGTAACAAAATACACTAAACAAATTGTAGGTGAGGTATTCTCGCCTGAATTCTCTCCACTCCATTGCGTCTTCAGTGATTCAGACAAAAATACATCCATACATGTCTCCAACAAAAAACCTCTTCTCTTATCCTGCAAATCCTGTAATCCCGGGGAATGCCAAAAGGCATTCATACCCGCCAAATGTCTTAATGACATTTGTAGCGTTGATTTCTTGATTTCAAATCCCGGTTCAGACAGAAGAACGGGCGCGGAAACCCTCGCCCTTCTGCAATTCTGACAATCAAATTGTATATAATATTCGTGTGGGATGTTGTGCCTATAACGGACTTATCTGGTAGGTATTTGTGCCTTCTGTATTGACAATCTCACCTTCCGCATTCACAATGAATACAGCGACGTGATTTTCGAAAAGTCCTTCAACACTGATAGTTATCTGCTCGCCTGTGGTTGGCACAAAGAACCGAAATGCGTCCCCATCTTCACCACTGATAATCACCATATCAGTTATAGTGTCAGTGATGTCATTATCATTCTCATCTAAGATAGTCACTACAAATCCGCTACCTTCCAATGTAGCTCTCGCACCACCAGGTATACCATCTTCATAATATAACGTTATGACCCATCCATCAGGATTATGATGTGTTTTTAGTTCTTCAGGCACTTCGGAGTCGTCTGAGGTATCTGTGGGGTCTGTGGAGTCTCCATTGTCCCCATTATTGCCATTGTCCCCATTATTGCCATTGTCCTCATTATTGCCATTGTTCGCATTATTGCCATTGTTGCCGTTGTTTCCATTATTCCCATTGTTATTTCCGTTATTATTTCCGCCATTGTTCCCATTATTGCCATTGTTCCCGTTGTTGCCGTTGTTTCCATTATTCCCATTGTTATTTCCGTTATTATTTCCGCCATTGTTCCCATTATTGCCGTTGTTTCCATTATTGCCGTTATTGCCATTGTTACCAGTCGGTCCAGACGTATCGGGCGATGTCGGCTGTCGTTGTGTGCGTAGAATAACTTTGTCTTTGTAATAGAATGTATGGACAACATTGCCAAGATAAATATGTATATCCAGTCCCCTGTTTTCTTGCCTGATACATGTATAGACACCATCATTTGTCAAGCAGACACTACCGGAGCCTGTATCTCTAATATAATTGTCTACCTCGTCAGGTGTGAGCAATGGACCGGTATATGGCTGGTCGGAACAACCGATGATACTTAGAAATAATAGGAATGTTAAACTAATAGCTATACAAATAAATTTATGATGTCTCATAGTGAACTCACTGTTAATTATAAGATTACTTCAATGCATAATGCCTGTTGTTGTTAACGGGAAAATACGATAAATGTTTCAAATTAAGGATGAGTTTTATATTTTCCACTTGTGGGGACAGGTTGCTGCCCTAAGTGTCTGAACCAGGATTAGCAGGATTATAGGATTACCAGGATAAGAGTCTGATATGCCAAGCTCCTTTGGCAAAAGGAAACCTTACATCCTATCAAAAGCACTACAATACACCAAACTCCAATCCTGAAAATCCTGTAATCCTGTAAATCCCGGTTCAGACAGTTAGGATGGACGGGATAAGAGAAAGAGGTTTTTGGTGATGTATACGTGCATGGTTGTATACGTGTATACACCTTTCGCCCCTCTGGGACTGAAGAAATCCGTGCGTTCAGTGATGCTGACAAAGAACGGGCGGGAAACCCCGCCCCTACGAAGAGGGTGTTTTGTCTGAACCAGGATTACCAGGATAAGAGTCTGATATGCCAAGAACCCTTGCAAAAGGAAACCTTACATCCTATCAAAAGCACTACAACACATCAAACTCAAATCCTGCAAATCCTATAATCCTGAAAATCACGGTTCAGACAAAAAGACAATCCCCAATTCAAACCAATTTCCCATCTTTAAACCGAGCGATAGCACCGCGTTCAGCGAGTTCGGCTTTGGCGTAGTGTGCGGGCATTTGAGACGACTTCCACCGACCCGCAACCTGCATATCAACAACAGACGCACCCGCAGATGCCAACGACATCGCTGACCCCACACGCAAGGAATGTCCTGAGATAAACCCGTCCACACCCGCATTTGATGCGCGTTTCTGTATGATACGACGCGCGGAATGTTCGTGCAGTCTATTTTCCTGTATATTGTCGCCACGGCGGACCTGTCGGAATAGCGCGCCGCTTTCAATAGCAGCCCGCGCCTTGTATTGCGAGATGATGTGCCGTGTTACATCACAGATATAAAGGCTCTCTCCGCGCCCCTCTTGGTCAGATTTAGATTCTCTGAGTGTGAGCGTCTTTTCTTTAATGTCTCCGATATTGACAGCCACAACCTCGCTGATACGGAGTAAGCAGTCGCTCATCAGTCGTATCATTGCGGAGTCTCGTAAGCCAGCAATTGTGCCATCCGTTTCCGCCTGTATACAGACCCGTTCCACCGTCTGCCAGATAAGTCCATCTACCTGTCCGCGTCCTCTCTCTTTGCCATCTCTGCGGATACCTGCGAGTGTTGCGTTTGTGACGGGTAGTGGGATATTGCTATCAATCTGATGTTTCATCTGCCATTTCACTGCAGCGACGACCTGCGATATCGTTGACGGCGATTTACCTTCGTCGTGCAGCTTTGTGATGTAAGCTGCGAGTAGCGAGTCGGATAAGGGAGTATCACTCGGTTTCCAGTCATCCAAACTATGTAAAGCGCGTTGATATGCCTTTTTGGTATTTGCGGATATGCTGGAATGGATAAGCGATTTGGTCTGTTCCTGAAGTGCTGTCGTCGGCGTTTCAAGTTTAGCAATTTCGTTCTGCATTCAATTCTCCAATTTCTATAGCGTTGAATAACGTTAATTATATGACGCTAATTTTGGGTTTTGGGTTACGTGTTTGTTGTCTGAACCAGGATTATGAGTTTTGGCATATCAACCTCTTATCCTGCTAATCCCGGTTCATCCCTCGTAGGGGCGTTGTCTCCCCGCCCGCGTTCACGCGCCTCTTATATTCTTGTTCGTAGTCGCGCAATTCATTGCGCCTCTTACATTCGTAGGGGCGAGGTTTCCTCGCCCGCATATTATCCAAAACGGGCGGGGCAACCCCGCCCCTACGAGGGAAAACCCCTCTTCTCTTATCCTGAAAATCCTGTAATCCTGAAAATCACGGTTCAGACAATAATCCTGAAAATCCTATAATCCTGAAAATCCTATAATCCTGAAAATCCCGGTTCAGACAAAAAATACCACCCTCTTCGTAGGGGCGGGGTCTCCCCGCCCGTCTTATCTTTATTTTTCTTTATACGGACGGGAAAACCCTCTTCTCTTATCCTGAAAATCTACAAATCCTGAAAATCCTGGTTCAAAAAACCAAAAATCTGAAATATACATGAAACTTATGGGATATATATTGTTCCAATCTCCAGAACCCCTTCACACCTCTCTTAACACCTGTTATAATACTTACCACTATGAAAAACGAAAACCGCTTATACTTCACATTCACAACAAAAACTGCCACCCGTCACCCAAAAAACATTCACCAAAAACTGACCATAACCGAGCAAATAAAAAACGAACCAAAAATGAAAAACTCAGAATTTCCAAAAACCCCTATAAACCCAGTTCCAGACTGGCATAACCCCAAATTACAAAACGAACCAAAAACCGAAAAACAACCTTTTTTGGTTCGTTTTTAGAAGGAGCAAAAACCGATGTCCTTACAAGAAAAGCACAAACAATTCGCTGTCAAATCTTACGCAAAAAACCGCACCCTATATCCACCTCGCATCAACTATACGAAAATAATCATGCAAAACAACAAACCACCTCATAGGGGTGGGGTTTCCCACCTATCTTGTAGAAGTGACCACCAAATGCCAAACGGAGGAATACCATACGCGCATTCGGCGTTGATTTGTAAATCCTGGTTCAGACAACAAGCAATTCAGACAGACAAGAATCACTAAATTGATACCTATCGGTTTCGCTACGCTCGTTCCGACCTACAAATGACCGTCCAACGCACAATTCTGTATTGACGGTATCACTGTTATCTGATAAAGTGAAATCCAATCAACACATATCAAGTTTTCAAATAATAGTAGAATCCATAATTATTTACACACTACGGTAGGTTCGGTTAGAATACCGAACCATTAGCGTCAATTTAAGGAGAAAACCCGTTTGTAGTCGCGCAATGAATTGCACCTCGGACATGCCGTAGGGGCGAGGTCGCCTCGCCCGCATGCTCACATACAGTCCTAAAGCCCCAGCGGGGCGACAAGTGTAATGGATGCACTAACATTATGCACTAAATTGATGTCTATGGTTCGGTTTCCTAACCGAACAGGTGTTTGATCGATCTCATAGATACAGTTAGGAAACCGCATCTACCGGAAGTGTACATATATTTTTAGGTTTCA
Organism: Candidatus Poribacteria bacterium; assembly: GCA_022825665.1. Classification (GTDB taxonomy): domain Bacteria; phylum Poribacteria; class WGA-4E; order WGA-4E; family WGA-3G; genus MSPOR6. Next base: position 12,890 of record JAJDWI010000159.1, on the reverse strand, counting down.
CTAAAAGATGCTAAACAGTGAGTGAATATTGAATACGTGCCTGATAGTTTTTGCTAAGAATCCAGTTCCGAACCAAGTAAAAACACGGCTGCTTCCTAAGTTATCTCCTGAACAAGCAGCATCGTTATACCGCGCGTTCCTGCTGGATTGGTGCGAGGCTCTTACAAAACTAACAAATATAGATGTGGTAGTTGCATACACACCCCCAGAGGGTTTACCCGATCTTCAGGAGTTGATTGGAAACAATGTTATCTACATTCCACAAGAAGGCAATGACCTTGGTGAACGTCTTACATCGGCAACGCAGTGGGCAGCAAAAAACGGATATGACAAGATATTACTCGTCGGTTCCGATAGTCCGACATTACCTTTATCGTATATTTCTCAAGCGATAGATGTGCTTGATTCTCGTGATATTGTTATCGGTCCAAGTATGGATGGGGGTTATTATCTTATCGGTTTTTCAACGCATAACCTTGCAATGATAATTCCTTGTGTTTTTGAAGAGATAGTATGGAGTACTGCTCATGTATTACAACAGACATTAGAACGTATTCGGACAACAGGTGCTAAGTTCATGCTGCTACCGCCTTGGTACGACATAGATACACCTGAAGATTTATCATTTTTGCACGCGCACCTCTCTGCAATTCGACTCGCAGAAGGAACAGTGCAAGCAATTAGAACGGAAAAGTTGTTAATAGAGATTTTAAAGGAGGATTAGATATGGGACAATTAGATGGAAAAGTTGCAATTGTAACGGGTGGCAATAGGGGAATAGGCAAGGGAATTGCAAAAGGACTTGCTGCTGAAGGCGCAAGTTTGACTATCGCCGCAAGGGACGCAGAACTACTAACGCAAACCGCTGATGAACTTCGCGAAAAAGGAACAAAAGTTCTTGCTGTACCAACCGATGTTACCGATGAGGAACAGATTAAGGTTCTCTTTGAAAAAGCTATGGCTGAATATGATCGCTTGGACATCCTTGTGAATAATGCTGGAGCATTTGATGGTGGACCGATAGACGAACTATCTACCGAAGCATGGGACAAGGTGATAGCTGTGAACTTGCGTGCGCCGTTTCTCTGCTCACGTGAAGCGATGCGGATTATGAAAGCACAAGGTGAAGGTGGACGGATTATAAACGTCGGTAGTATCTCTGCACATCGGGTCCGTCTCAACAGTGCGCCTTACAGTTCAAGCAAATTCGGGATATGGGGTTTAACACAAGTGACTGCGTTGGAGGGTAGACCGCACGGAATCACCGCAAGCTGCTTACAACCCGGCAACACTTATGTAGAACGAGTTAAGAACCGTCTACAACCTCCTTCTGAACCGATGATGGACGTTGACGCACTTGCACAAGCTGCAGTTCTTATGGCAACACTGCCGCCTAATGTTAATATGTTGGAGGCAACGGTGCTACCCGTTGAGCAACTCTATGTTGGGCGCGGGTAACGATTAGCAACCAGATTAGATTCGTTGGACAAACACACATTAGGAGTAAGTCCATGAAAATCAATAGAACCCAATTCATGGAAGAAGGATACCTCGTTCTACGACAGGTAATTCCTCCTGAGGAACTGAATGCGCTTAGGGAAAGCTACGAACAGATGGTTACGCGACAACGCGATCTCTGGGTGAAAGAACGGCATCCAAACGATCCACCCGAAGGCGTGTGGGAAACATCTGCACAACCGCGTTTGAACCTCGGACGTGAACCACTCGCTGGGCTTGTTGACGATAAGACAGCAAGTGCAGTTGAAATTTGGGCACACGAAAATATGCAACATGTGAGTAGTGAACTGCTCGGTGAAGAGGATGCTGGTGTTACCGAAATGATGCTAATGTGCAATCCAGTCCGAGATCACGGACCTGCTGCATGGCACCGTGACCACCACCCAATTGATACTGCACCACTACAAGGTTATATTGACGATATAGTTGAAACAGGTCCGCGGTATGTGCAATGGAATCTTTCACTTTACGACGACAATGTCCTATGGGTTATACCTGGGAGCCACTTGAGAGTGAATACAGATCAGGAAAACGAACAATTGTTAGCAGATCCGCGTACACCACTGCAAGAAGGTATACAAACACATCTTAATGCTGGTGACGGTGTGGTATATATTTTACCTATCCTACATTGGGGGAGTAATTACAGTCAGAAGATGCGTCGAACAATTCATGGCGGTTTCTCAAACTTTACGCACTATCCAACGCTTGACTACATGGAATATCTGTCCCCAAAAGTACAAAAGATGTTTGACCGATGGAATGTGCGCAGCAATCAGATGCAGGAGTGGACAGAGAATGCCCTTCAAGCAGCGATTGAAAAAGATGCGTCTGCATATCATAGTGCTCTTGAAAAGTTACATCCGGGCAGGAGTGAGAAAGGGAAGTTGTTATCAACAGTCTTTTTATGTAAAGCTGCCTGTTTTGTCGCGCTTACGCATGGATGTAAACTTGAAGACATTCCAGATGATTTGCGAAATCGCGGAAAAGGGTTTCATTCCATTACGCTAAATTGGGGACCTCCCTTTGCCGAGGAACGTTTTACACAAGAGAAAGCCAGCACTCTTTGGAAACGTTTCAAACCGCTTGACGCACTTCTTAAAACAGATAAGGAACATTTTTTACCAGGTTTTCAATCAGGACCAATGCGATATTATTTCAATGAGATGCCACCGAATTATGACGTTGCAGATTTCATCGCAAGTTGGCAATAGTGATAGTCATCGCATTTTGCTATAATCGTAAACCTAACATGCCGCTCAGGTAGAAATAGGCTTCCTCGGTATAGCGGGGTAGGTTTTCAGGGTCTTCAACCTCTAATTCCAATGTGAGATCACCTTGATAATTCACCTCTTGTAGTGTTGCTATAATCTGCTGAAGATTGAGTTCACCACGACCAATTCCAACAGATACACTGCCGATGTGGTCTTTGAGATGCACCGCATAGATGCGAGATCCAAACTGATAAATCGCGGCAATTGTATCTACACCAGATGTGTGGAAGTGTCCTGTATCTATGCATACACCTACACGTTCATCGGGAATAGCATCTAACACCTGTTGAAAATCTGTCGGTTGTTCCAGAACATTACCGTGATGTGGTTCAAGAGTTAACTTGATTTCGCTATCTGTTGGTATTCGCGCCAATACTTCCTGAACACAAGCAACTACTCTGTCCAAAGCACCGAATTCTGTTCTACGTTGTGCACCGCTGGTTGTCAGGTGTGTTGCGTTGAGTTTTTCAGCAATATCCACGCATTTTGCTATTGCTTTGGCACGTGCTTCTACGTCAGAACTATTGCTACCTCCCCAACCGGGAGGATAGAGTCCAGCACACCTCATGCCTGACTTATCAATGCTCTGTTTCATGCCTTCAACATCAAATACGTGAACAGCATCAACGCTCCAGATTAGCGGTCCGTGAATTTCCATAGCACGGTAGCCGATTTTCGGTGCATATTGCAATGTTGCGGCTACCTCGTCATCGGCATAGCCTCGGTAGCAGATTGAAGCACAAATAATGTCCATATTTATTCCTTTATCAGTTAAATGCACGAATTGTTTTTTATGGATTTACAGTAGAGGTCAGATCCCATAGGAGTATAGTGCCATCATAACTTTTACTTGCGAGCGTTTTTCCATCTGGACTGAACGATATATTGTCAACACCATCCGTATGTCCTTTAAAAATTTTTATTTGCTTTCCTGTTGCGACATCCCATAGGTGAACGTTACTACCTAAATCACCACAAGCAAGTGTTTTCCCATCAGGACTAAACGATACACATAAAACCTTATTTTGTAGTCTGAAAATTTTCTTATATCCGTCAGATTCAACATTCCACAGTCGTATCATACCTGCAGCACCTGAGAAATGTCGTTTTCCTAATCCCTCTGCGCTTGCGAGCGTTTTTCCATCTGGACTGAACGCAATGTTATAGAAAATACCTTTAGCCTTTTGGTATGTTTGTTTTTGCCTGTATGTGTCAGTGGTAAAATTCCATATATAGATCTTTCCATCAAGATTGATACTCATACTCGCAAGTGTTTTTCCATCTGGACTAAACTCAACATTCTTCACGGAATTCTTATGGCTTATTAATGTTTGCTTGAGTTTTCCTGTGGCAGTATCAAATAGGTTGACTTTCCCGTTGTATCCCGAATTTACAAAAGTTGCACCATCTGGACTGAAAGAGATATTACTTGCACTTGACATCCCTCCACGTATTTTTTTCAATCGTTTACCTGTACCTATATCCCATAAAATGACGGTCTCGTCCCAACCTTTGCTTGCAAGTATTTTTCCATCAGGACTAAACGCAAGACTGGAAACAATTCGCTTGTGTCCTTTGAGTGTTTTCTTATGTTTACCCGTAACCGGATCCCACATGAGTATAGTACCGTTTGCTCCACCACTGACAAGGGTCGTTCCATCAGGACTAAAAGATACGCTATGCTGATCAATGTTATGTCGTATGATTTTCTTTTGTTTTCCTGTCATTACATCCCAAAATATTAATACGTTACCTACCGAGTCGTTCCAACCCGCGCCTGTAATTGTTTTTCCATCTGGACTGAATGCTACTCCTGAGGTATACAACTTAGGTCCTTTAAATGTTTTCTTACGTTTGCCTGTGTTTGTATCCCAAAGTGATATGGTTTTGTCACTATTTCCACTTGCGAGCGTTTTTCCATCCGGACTGAACTTAAATGCAAAATTTTTGTTATGTCGTTTGAGGATTTGCTCTTGTTTTCCAGTTTTTGTATCCCATAGGATGATAGAATCTCCATATCCGCCGCTTGCGAGTGTATTACCATCCGGACTAAATTCTATACTCTCTACACGTCTATTTAAATCTGTAATCGACTGCTTTTCCTTTCCAGTGGTAACATCCCATAGCAGAATACTATCGCTTCCACGCGGACACGCAAGGAGTTTTCCATCTAAACTAAATTTACTATATCCTCCGTCTGTATAAAACTGTTCTTGGAGTGTTTTTATAGGCATACTTGTTGCTACATCCCAAATATTAATCTCGCGAAATCCCGCGCCTATAAGTGTTTTTCCATCCGAACTAAACGTCACATTGTCAAACCCAAATATATCACCAATAAATGTTTGCGTACACTCACCGGCGATAACATCCCACAAGCGTATACTACCATCTTCACTGGCACTTGCCAACATTTTACTATCCGCGCTGAAAGTTAAGTCGTTAATAGTATCTGTATGTCCTGCAAGCAGGGAACGAGGTTTACCTGTTTGTCCATCATATAGCCATATCCCTATCGGACTGATGCCAGCCAATAACGTGCCATCTGGAGAATACTTAATCTTAGAGATGTCTCCTTTACCGATGCGTGCCTTTGCACCTTCAGGCAAGTGCCACTGTGGAGAGTCATAGGTAAAGGTATCCGGTTGGTTTCGCGTTGAAACAAGACTGAAAATCAATATGACTGAAGCAGCACTAAGAGTTAAAACAATGAAAATTAGTCTGAATTTCATAAAATGAGACTCCATCTTAGAACACTTAAAAAGTGTACAAACATTTTATTGGGTCTAATCTCTTTACAGTTTTGCGTTTATTATCGGTGTGAGATCCCAAAGGACTACCTCACGAACACTGTTTCCAGTTGCGAGTGTCAAACCATCTGGACTAAATGCCATGCTGTAGATACTGAAACCTTTTTGCATGAATGTATGTACTTGTTGTCCAGTGACGACATCCCAGAGTCGGATCGTAAAATGATCACTATCACAGGCGAGGATTCTTCCACTGCTAATGAACGAAACGTCCCATGTTGTTCCTATTCGTCCAGCAAGTATATGCTTTTGATCACCCGTGTTAATATCCCACACACGCACTGTTCCATCAATACCTATACTCGCAAGCATAGTTCCATTTGAATTGAACAATAGACGATAGATTACTCCATTATGTCCAATGAATGTCTTTTCATGATTACCCGTTGACACATTCCAGATACGGATAGTACCATCTCCACTTCCACTTACGAGAGTATTTCCGTCTGGACTAAACGTTAAACTTGAGACATGATCCGTATGACCTGTTATCATTTGCTTCTGTTTTCCAGAGGATATGTCCCACAGACGGATAGTTCTGTCAACGCTTCCACTTGCAAGCGTTGTTCCATCTGCACTGAACGCTACTGTAGAAACATAATCTGTGTGTCCTCTAAAATAGATAGGTGTTCCTGTAGTCGTATCCCACACACGGACATTTTTGTCTTTAGACCCATTTGCAAATTTTTCTCCATTTGGACTAAACGCTAAATTAGAACCGTACGGTTTGTCTTTTATAGCTGTATGGGTACTCCTTGTTATCATTTTTTCTCTGTATAAATTAACTATTTCAGCTGTATGCATTCTGAGGGTTTGAATGTATTCTCCTGTGGTTGCATCCCATATATAGATGGGTGAACGATCACTCGTGCTTGCGAGCGTTTTTCCATCTGGACTAAATATCACACCTTCAACAGCATTAACATATTCAAAAGGTCGGTTTTCTGGTTCATGTTTCATCAAAGCCTGATCAATCTTAATCCGTATTTTTACGCCTTCAGATAGACCCTCTTCCTGACCATTAGAATCTTGTGCATAGTTGGTCGGAAGATAAAACGTTGAAACAACAAACAGTGATATAAAAATAAAAGCCGATGTCTTTTTCATTTATAATCTCGCTTTTGATATTGTAATTTCAGTATAAGGCGGTGTTATTCTGCATTTTTTTTTGATTGAGTTATGGATGCAATGTCCCAAAATAACACTGTCCCATCCGCACTCGCAAGCATAAGTCCATCCGAACTGAACGGTGTATAACCAATAGGTGCGATATGTGCAGTAATAGATTTCTTGAGTTTACCTGTCTCAACATCCCATATATTAAGAATATGATCTAAACCCCAACTCGCAAGTGTTTTACCGTCTGGGCTGAGTGCTACGTGCATTACATCAGAAGCATGTCTTTTAAAAGTTCGCTTGAGTTTACCTGTCTCAACATCCCATACGCGAGCAGTATTATCACGACTTGCACTCGTAAGCAACTTACCATCTGCACTAAATTCCATGCTATTGATACTTTTCTTATGTCCCTTAAGCGTCTTCTTATATACCCCTTTGGGTACATCCCATAAACGTATAGTTTTGTCCCAACTTCCACTTGCCATGGTCTTTCCATCAGGACTGAAGGATATACTTTTTACTCCTTTCTTATGTCCACCAAGTTCCATCTTTACCTCTCTTGTCATAAGATCTGATAAGCGTGTCCTTGTTCCGTTCGAAGATGCATGGATCATTTCATCGTTATTTAGCCATAATGTAGATCTCTTATCAGTATATCCATTATACATTTTCTTGTGTATACCAGAATTAACATCCCACAGATTGGTTTCATGAATACTTGCACTTGCAAGTGTTTTTCCATTATAACTAAACGACACATTAACTATGTTTCCAATATGTCCTATAAAAGACTGCTTGCGCTTACCTGTCCGAAAATCCCATAAGTAGACGATTTTATCTGCACCACCACCCGCAAGCGTTTTCCCATCCGGACTGAACGAAATACTTGAGATACCGTGTTTATCCGCTGTTATCAACCTGAGAGTTTCACGCGTAGACATATCATAGATCCAAACTCCAATAGGAGTAGCAACTGCTAATACTGTCCCATCTGGAGAGAATTCTAAATCATTAACACTATCCTCTGGAGGATGTTTCTGCTGTGATCTGAGAAGGCTTCTTTCCCGTTGATATACAGTTTTAACAACGCTTAACCAAACAAATATGAAGAGAATAACAAACATTGCTCCAAGAATTAAGAAAAATGTACGTTTATTGAATTTCACCTAACTTTCTCCTTGATGTCTACATATACAAACAGGAGACGTTGTGTCTTCCACACAGATTATTCTGAAATATCTAATGCATTAATTGTCGGTGTTAGGTCCCATAGAAGTACAGTATCATCATAACTTAGACTTGTAAGCGTATTTCCATCACCACTAAATCCAATATTTACCGCCCGCGCTGTATGTCCCATCAATGTTTTTTTAAGTCGTCCTGTACGCAAATCCCATAGTCGAATGTTCTTGTCAAAATTATGGCTGTTCAAATGTTGAAACCCAGTTGCTAAGGGCAAACCGTTAGGGTAAAAGAACACACGCCACGTAGTCCTCTCATATCCAGTTAGGGCATATATTTGTTCACCTGTGTCAACATCCCACAATCGTGCGGTAGCATCTTTACTCGTGCTTGCTACGGTTTTTCTGTCAGGACTGAAGGATATAGAAGATACAGCATCTGCATGTCCTCTGAACGTTTGTATAGCTTTCCCTGTGTCAATATCCCATAGTCTGATAGAACCGTTTTTATGACCACTTGCAAGTACAACCCCATCCGAGTAAAACGTAACAACAGTAACCGCTGCAGATTGTGCAGCAAGATTATTAGCAAAACTATTCTCCATAAAAGTTTGTATCTGTTCACCTGTCTCCGAATTCCATATACGTATTGTTCCATCTAATCCACCACTTGCAAGTGTTTTTCCATCCTGACTGAAAGAAACATCTTCAACCGAATTTGTATGTCCTTTTAGAGTTCGTGTGTGTCTACCAGTAGCAACATCCCATAACCGAATAGTTGTATCACCTTCCGAACTCCAGCTTGCCATCATACTACTATCAGGACTGAAAACAACATTCTTGACATGTGTTTTATGTTCTGTAAGGGTTCTCTTGTGTTTGCCAGAGGCGATGTCCCATAGACGGATATTCAAATCTTCGTGTGTTTGCCAACTTGCTAATGTTTGGCTATCAGGACTGATTATAGCACGGGTATTATACGGTAATGCTTTAGAGTTATAGTTCATTACTGAAAGTTGCTGTTCCTGTTTCGTGACTACATCCCATAAGTAGACGGTTCCAGATGAAGGTCCGAATACGAACTTTTTTCCATCCGGACTAAACGGTTTGAAATCGTGATCATACCTTCTATAACGCCTCACACTTAGATTAGAAATAGTCTTCTTGTGTTCACCTGTGTCAACATCCCATAAACGGATTATTCCCCCATAAATACCTGTCGCAAGCGTTTTCCCATCCGGAGAAAAAGATAAGTTCCTAATTAAACCAGGATCCTCAAGCAAACTCTTGCTCTCACCTGTGTCAACATCCCATAAGCGAATTTCCCCACCAAGAAAAGGTAAACCTACAACTGTCCGATTGTCAGGACTAAAAAGCACAAATTCTATATTATTAGAATAGTCTTTTTCTTGTTTGTCTGTATCCTGACTGGGAAAGGTTTGTTTGAGTGTTCCGGTTGTTGTATCCCACAAGCGAATCGTATTGTTGAATCTTATAGTTGCAAGTATGCTTTTATCCGGGCTAAAAGACACTTTTTCTACTGTTTCTGGTTTATCAAGTTGATCAGTTATTAGACCTTTGTCTGCGAGTGTCTTTTTACGTTCTCCTGTAGATATATCCCACAAATAGATGGTATTGTCTTTACTGATACTTGTAAGGGTGCTGCTGCCCGGATTGAATGATAAACGGGTAACTTCCGCTGGATGTCCTCTCAGGGTTTGCTTGTGTGCTCCTGTGTCAACATCCCATAGATAGATTGTTTGGTCCTTACTACCACTCGCGAGGGTTTTACCATCTGGACTGAACGCCATGCTGGTGATATAATCCTGATCCCTTTTGAGAATATGTTTGGTCTCACCTGTAACTGTATCATATAGATAAATCTCTTTATAGTTCACCTGCGCGAATATCTTGCCGTCTGAACTGAAATGAAGGCTGCGAAAAAGTGAAGAACTACTTGGGAATGTAATCTTCAAATTTCGTGCACCAACATCCCATAGTGTTATACCATTAAATCTTTCTGCACTGGCGAGGATTGTTCCATCAGGACTGAAAACTAATTTCTCTACTCCCTTGTTATTGTGAGCGAGTAATGCTGTCTCCTGATAGGTTTCGGTATCATATAGCCAAATTCCGATTGTTGTCGCTACTGCAAACACCGTTCCATCTGGAGAAAACTTCATAGCATTGATACGTCCTTTACCCAGTCGCGCAATGGTATCCTTAGGCAACTCCCATTGAGTGTAATCTTGGGAGAAACTGTGCGGTAGAAATACCGTTGAAAATACAAAGATCATAAACAGCACTTTTTTCATGTGAAGATCTCCTGTTGAAATATTCAAAATGTAGTAGCAACGTGAGTTTGATATGGTGAGCTTTGTAAGTAAAGGAACATATATTCTGTAGGAGCGATCTCCGAATCGCGATATATAAAAACTAAGTAGACAATCCAATAGTCGCGCAATTCATTGCCAAATCAACGTCAAATGCGATTATGGCATTTGGCGTCTCTTACATTCCGTAGGGGCGAGGTTTCCTCGCACGCATTCTCACATACATTCCTGTAGGTCGGAGCGAGCAAAGCGACCTCCGACATGGAAACTAAGTCCCAGCGGGACGAAAGGTGTATAGAACACGTAATACATTTCTAACCTTAGCCCCGCCAAATGCCATAAGCGCATTTGGCGTTGATTCCACGGGGCGAAAGGTGTATTAGATGTACTAACGTTACACACTAAATTTACGCTTATGGAGCGGAATCCGAACCACACCGAGTCTAAAAATCTGATTTATCAAACTCACGTTATCTATCTTAATCACTAATGTTTGTATCACTTGTTATAGACTGTAGGTTCCACAACAGCACAGTCCCGTCTCCACTTGCACTTGCAAGGATCTGACCATCTGGACTAAACGATATATCGTCAACGATAGACCTGTGTCCTCTCAGAACTTTCATGAGTGTTCCACTTTTAACGTCCCATAGACGTATGGTACTATCCCAACTGGCACTGACAAGTATTTTTCCATCTGGACTAAATACAATACTATCAACATTATATGTATGTCCTTTGAGCGTCTTTTTAAGTTTCCCCGTATCAGCATCCCACAATTGAACATCAGACTTATTGTAACTCGCAAGTATTTTTCCATCTGGACTAAACTTCACACTAAAAAAATTATCCTTATTACCCGTCAGTATTTGTATGGATTGACCTGTGTTGACATTCCACACGCGGATGACGCTGTCCTTTGACCCGCCTCCACTTGCCAAGATGTTTCCATCAGGACTGAATGATATACTTCTAACATCAGACGTGTGTCCTGTGAAGGTTTGCTTATGGGTGCCTGTTGAAACATCCCATAACCGAACAGTTTTATCGTAACTTGCACTGGCAATTGTCTGTCCATCAGGACTAAACGAAACACTTCTAATAGATTCAGTATGTCCTGTAAGGGTATGTTTATGTTCACCCGTGCCTGCATCCCATAGACGGATCGTTTTGTCCCCACTCAAACTCACAAGTATTTTCCCGTTTGGACTATAGGATAGGAGATAAATTCCCTCCGCATGTCCTTTAAGGACCTTCTTGGATAGTCTCGAATCTGCGTCCCATAAACGAATTGTTTTGTCGTCACTTCCAGTAGCGAAGGTTTTTCCATCAGGACTAAACGCAAAACCAGCAACACGTTTCTTATGTCCTTCAAGTGTTTTCTTATGTTTTCCTGAATTGACATCCCACAAGTGTATTTCTCCAAAACTCCGACTTACGAGTGTTTTTGCGTCTGGACTAAACCATATTTGTTGAGCATTTTGAATATGTCCTGTAGATACTGTTTTATACTCGTCTGAGTTGACATCCCACAAACGAATGGTCCCGTCTGTACTCCCACTTGCGAGTGTTTGTCCATCCGTACTGAAAGACAAATGATATACAGATGATTTATGTCCTATGAATGTTTTCTTATGTTTTCCAGTTGCAACATTCCATAAATAGATGTTATCATCCCAACTTCCGGCAGCGACTGTTTTTCCATCTGGACTGAATGTAATATCTTCAATTATGTTTTTGTTTCTTTTAAGTATTTTCTTTTGTTCCCCTGTGTTGACATCCCACAAGTGGATTCTATTGTCCAAAGCCACACTCGCAAAGGTTTTTCCATCTGGACTAAATGACATCCTTCTAATTGATTTTGTATGCCCTTTGAGTGTATGCTTCTGCTTTCCTGTAAGAACATCGGACAGTTGTATAATATCACCGTTTACATTTGCAAGTATCAATCCATCTCTGTTGAACATCATACGAGAAATAGATCGGGAATTCTGATGGAGTGTTTCTTTGTGTGTGCCTGTTTTCAAATCCCACAGATTTATTTTATGGATACTCGCGCTTGCAAGTGTTTTCCCATCCGGACTGAATACCATAGTATATATTTCATGGGTATGACCTATAAAGGTTTGCTTTTGCTTGCCAGTATCAACACGCCATAAGCGAATCATGCCGTCTTGACTTCCGCTTGCAATTGTCTGTCCATCTGGACTGAATGCAATGCATTCAATACTTGGTGTATGTGGTATTAATCGATAATTTTTCTCAGTATTGGTTATATCATAAATCCAAATGCCAAATTTAGTCGCGACTGCTAAAAAATCACCGTTAGGAGAAAGTGCTATCTGTTCCATTTTACCTTTACCAAGCCGAATTTTTGCACCATCAGGCAGATTCACTTGTGGAGAATCATGGATGACGGACTCCGAATAACTCAAATCTAACTTTGAGGTGATCCGCAGTTGCCAAACAATGAATGCCAAGCAGATAAGTAAAGTAACCGAAAACAATGCTTTTTTCATAGAAGTCATATTGAGTAAAACCTATAAATGTGGTAATATATAGATATATAAACAATAATGTAGGTGCTATTTTTTTCTTAGAGGTTCTCTTATGGCTGACACAACTGAAAAACAACACACTTTCAATCGTCTTCCG
>JAJDWI010000006.1 GCA_022825665.1 Candidatus Poribacteria bacterium | reverse complement strand
TCGTTCCACCATCGGGTTCAGTTCCGGTATTCCCTCCTGGATTATTTCCATCGTTATTCGTTCCACCATCGGGTTCAGTTCCGGTATTCCCTCCTGGATTATTTCCATCGTTATTCGTTCCACCATCGGGTTCAGTCCCCATATTATTTCCCGGTGTAGAACCATTATTTGTGTCATCGGGTTCAGTCCCCATATTATTTCCCGGTGTAGAACCGTCATTATTTCCTGGATTATTACCGTCATTATTCCCTGGATTATTACCGTCATTATTCCCTGGTGTAGAACCATTATTTGTGTCATCGGGTTCAGTCCCCATATTATTTCCCGGTGTAGAACCCGGATTATTCCCGCCATTATTCGTTCCACCATCAGGTTCAGTTCCAGTATTACCTCCCGGATCATTACCATCATTTCTTCCCTGATTTGTCCCATCGTTTGTTCCATCATCTTTGGAGTTTGGATCTGTGGTATCCTTTTTATCATCCTCAGGTGGAATAGGAACAAGATCATCGTCGCGTATATCCCCCATTGTTGTTGAATCTTTATCCTCATTTGGTGGTGGAGGATTCGTTATATAGTCAGTCGTTTCATCTATAATATCATCTATTGGTATGTCAATTATATCACCTGGTTTTACGAATTCTTTGATACGATCCAATATGAATTCAACAAGTTTATCAATATCAACTTTTCGACCTGTTTCTACATATTGTTTTACTACTCGTGTAACAATCTTTTCTATAGGAACTTGGATTATTACCTCTTTTTTCACAATTCGTTCTACAATATTTGTAACTACAGTCTCAATACGGATTGTCTTTGTAGTCGCGTCTGTTACAATACACATTGAAGGCACACCCAAAATATTATAACAACTAACGGTTAGGGTACTAACTTCATCAGTACTAATAACTGATGTATATTGCGAATCAAAACGACCACAACCTGCTATAGTGAATAAAAAAAGAAATAACATAAGATAGCGGTTTACCATTTTTCCTCCTGGAGTGTTGTATATTTTAATGATGGTTATTTTTCAGGAGTACGTCAGGATTATTCTATGAATTCCATAGTAACTTCTTCTACTATTGCCTCAAGGGGTACGTCCTTAATTTCATCTTCGGGTACAAGTTCTTTCACCTTTTCTATTACTTCCGAGACAATTTCTTCAATGTTTGTTTCAGTAGTGATATACTCTATTTCAATCTCAGTAACAATTATCTCAATTATCACTTCTTCAATCACCTCCACCTCGACTATAGTTTCAACGATTATTGTCACTACTGTCTCTACTTCAACTGTGATAATGCGATCTTGATCAATTACACAAAAGATCGGAATACCTAATAGGGTTGTACAAAACACATGCGTGATATATACCTCCTCAGGTGAAACAACTTTGGTGAATTGATTTTCTAATTTTCCACATCCAATCAATGTAATGAGTATGATGAGAATCAAGAGCGATCTAACTAACATAATATCTCCTTAAAAATACAAGAAATTAAAAGTAGATATTAGGCAGTATTTTTTAATAAGAAGACTAAACCCTAATTAATGGGTAGGTACAATAAGATCAAATAATAAATATCTTATCAAATGCAACTCCTTCAAATCAGATATTGCCTAATTTTTTCAATGATTTCGTATAGTCTATAAATAGTGAATATTGACATCATGTCAAAATAGTATCGTTTAGATAGCAATAGGTTATTTTTAACAGAGCAAGTAATGGAAACATGTCATTTGAAATGCCAATAGAATTGGGAAATGTAAATTGGTGGCATTTCCAACAGAGAACACTTACATATACATATAGTATGATATGTAAACATATCAGTAAACAGGGGTATGTTTAAGTTTCCGATTTTGTGAAAATGGAGTGAGTCGTTTCATTAAAATAGTGAATCTATAGCAACGACTCATAGCAATGGCTGTGATATAACATCCACACAGGAATATCTGCCTATGTAGCGTGAACACCATATACTATTGAAGTATATAAACTTTGTTATTGGCAGGTATATTCTTTTCACGTTCCGATTCTCCCCTAAGTTTACCTTCGAATGACACATTATCATACAGAAGATAATAACGGCACATGTTATACTATTTTGAATACCTGGTTAACTTATTCAGTCAAGTATATTAACAATTTTAAGGATATAATCTGGAAATATAAATGTATGTAAAAGAATATATAAAGAGATATGGGAATGAAAAATAAAATAATATTAAAAATACAGCATATACATAGAATTTATAAAAATAAATATAAGATGAAAGATATGTGAACAACTGTATTTATAAATTAATCTAAAACATATATTAATCTGAAATATAAATAAAATATATATGGTTTACATTAATTAATAGGATTATATATCATTATTAATTTTAATTCAAGGTTTTTTTACTTTTCTGTGTTTTTCATGCTGTGCGTAAAGATGATGACATAAATGAATTAGACATAAATGAATTGACTGTCTCTGTAAACCTACATTATGCTTCTACGTTATAACACTATCACAATACTAACATAGATGGAGTTTACTCTCTTGAATCCACAGTACACATATAAAATAATATTGCTGTCAATCCTCGCGCTCTGTTTTTTAATTATTGTTACACCTATCTTAGCAGCAGATAAAGATGAATCCCCTCCTCCGCAACAAGAAGAGTCTGAGTCACAAACAACTGTTGAGAATCCGTTTGAAACAAAACCCAAAAAATCCACATGGACTTTTGAAGAATCTGACACGAAATCGATTAAAGATACATCAGAAACAGAAGAAATTGATGCAGATACATCTTTACGTCGTCAGTTGCTGATGCCGTATTTAGAATCACTACGTCGTTGGAAATATCCTCCAGATTTAGGAGACCTATCTGAACTATACGGGTGGCAGCCACGCAAAAAGACCGATACAAAGGGAATAGATCTCCCAATGGATTCCAATTTACGTATAACAGGTTTTCAGTCGGTTACAATTGAAGTCAATAAAACCCACTATTTCGGTGAAGGAGATCTAAATAGATATGGTGGATACGGATATGGTAGTTATGGTGACTACGGTTCAGGACTTGACCTTGGTTTAAGCTCCTCCTACGGATACGAAGATTTCGGATATAGTAGTGGATTAGGTGGAGGATATAACAGTTTCGGTTCGGGGTACAGCACTTATGGAAGTGGTTATAGTAGCTATGGTAGAGGTGGTATTCCGCGTGCGACAGGTATCAATATTCGTCAACACCAGAAAATCGGATTACATGGACGGGTAGGAGAACGAACACATATTGCTGTAGATTATAACGCAGGAGATACCTATGGTGGTGGTTATGGTGGATATGGTGGTTCAAGCAGTTACGGTCTCGGTGGCACAAAAGAGCAGAAAATAAAAATCTGGTATGAAGGGAAACCTGAGAGTTTCATCAAGACTATCTCATTTGGAGATATTACGCTTAGTCTTCCCAATACACGTTTTTTGAATATCAATAGAAATCTATTTGGACTTGAAGGTGTTTTTGAATATAAGAATACACGTTTTACAGCATTCGGATCACGTAGTAAAGGTGTGCGTGAAGTACGGACATTCAGGGGACAATCTCGCAGAGCAAGTTTTGGATACGGACCTGGAGGTATACAAGTAGGGGATGCAAACTATATAAAAAATAGATATTATTTAATTCATCAAGGTGAGGATGGACTTCTACACGAAGCATACCTACCAATAAAATCTGGTAGTGTAGAGATATACATTGATGATAGTGTAGTTGGTAACAACCAAGGTGGTCAACGAACAAGTCGCGGTTATTTCAATCCGCAATTTCCCGGACAGGATTACAATATAGACTATGAAACTGGTGAGATAGAGTTTTTGTCACCAATATCGTCAAACTATACCATAGTAGTTGCCTATGAATATCTTGGGGATGGCGGCGGAAGCATCGGAAACCCAGGTAATGTATTTGCAGATGAGAATGGTGACGGATCAATTGATGAAGAAGGTGAAGAGATTGGATATGTTACGATAAAGGAGAAAGGATTTCGTGGAACAGCAGCAGCACACGTCTATTTTCTCCAAAACCGAAACATCAACCCTCGTGATTTTCAGTTGACTATAATTCGTCAGGGAGAAAATGAAACATTCCAGACAGATACTGGACTCGTTCCATATATAGAGATATTTGGATTAGACCAAAATGGGGATGGTAATGTTGATCCCGAATTCATAGACTATGACAGAGGGTTACTTCGATTTCCAAGTACGCGTCCGTTTGAAATTAGAGATCCAGAACATCCATTTTATCAATATAGGGATACGCTAAATAATGAGGCAATTTATCTTGAATCCATACGTAGCACAGATCAAATCTATACAATAGTTGCTGATTATTCCTTTCAATCTGAGACCTATAATGTTGGTTTATTTGTAATTCCAGAGAGTGAAACTGTTCGACTAAACGGTAGACTTTTGACGCGAGATACAGATTACTTGATGATTTATGAGGTAGGTACAATTCGATTTTTCACTGAACTGGATGAATTTGATGAAATTGTCGTGGAGTTTGAGAAAACGCCATTCGGAGGCGGCACGCAGCAGACTGTGGCAGGTTTATGGGTAGAATATACACATAAACCGAAACCAAAATCACCGAAAGAACAGAGTCTTGAAGATAGATTCAATCGTTTAGGTGGCACACGCCCTGGACAACCCGGTTTAGATAATAACCTTTCGTCTGATCCATTTTCAGGAGGAATTTCTCGTTCAGGTATTCGTTCAGGCAGTGGTATCGGCAATATAGGGTTGGGTGGTAGTGGATTCGGAGGAGGAGGTTTTGGAAGTAGTGGCTATAGTAGGTATGGGGGATATGGTGGTCGTTCACGAATAGGATCAGGATATTACGGAGGATACGGTGGAACGTCAAACTATTTCAATCCAGTATTTCAAAAAGGATTTAACATATCAACAGGTTATATCCTAACGACTGGACAAAAGCCGACACAAATTCCGGATGTTAACAGTGTTCCTAACCGTTTACAAGCCCTTAATCTTAATACAAGCTTTGGTAGAGAGTTCAACATTGCATGGTTAGTAAATCCGCTGCCTTTTGTGAACGTCCGACATTTTCCACTCTCAATAGATATGAGTGGTGAGTCTGCATTCTCACATAATAACCCGAACAGTGTAGGTGTAGCCATTATTGATAGTATGGAAGGAGTAAAGCAAACTGCAACAATCCCAACACTAAAATACAATTGGAAACCGAGTAGTGTTCCCTATTTCTCTGAAGAACAACAGTCAAATACTAATGTGGATGAATATAAAGTAATACCTACTTTGGAAAATCGCGCACTCTTTAATGTTGTGCTAAAGGATAGAGAAGAAGCAGAGGCAGTTGGAAACTACATGCGAAATCGAGATGTACCTGCATCCACAATTCAACCGCTTTCACTTTCTACTGAGGAAAGACTGATTATGGAGGTAGGATATGAATTTACCGATGTCGTTCATGAGTGGGGTGGTTTTTCCAACGGTGTATCAAAATCTGGGGTTGACTACTCGGAACGTGGGTTTATTGAGATGTGGTTTCGTGTGCTGGGAGAGAACGATGTAACACTCTATCTGAATATTGGTGCTGTCAGTGAAGATGCAGATGCAGATGAACGCCTTGACAGTGAAGACTTACCACAATCATTAGAGGATACAAATGGAGATGGTGTTATAGATGCACTGGATCTTGACCTTGAAAATCTACCGGATGACCAAAGGTATCGTGGTAATGGCACATTGGATACGGGAGAAGATGTTGGATGGTTGTATGAAGGGACACTTCAATCAGAGTCTTTTGGAGAAGATAATCAAATCTTAGACAGTGAGGACTTAAACGGAGATGGTGTGCTTGACAGCGTTGATGCATATTTTCAGGTTGCAATACCACTAAATGAAATCCCAAATGAATGGATAAAAAGTAAGAACAGTAATGGGTGGACTTTTCTCAACATTCCATTAACTGAATTTGTTCCTGAAGGTTCGCGTATTCCAAGTCTTGTATTTGTTCAGCATTTCCGTTTTTGGCTACAAAAAAACCGTCCTGGGAGTGTTAAAGGAACTTTCCAATGGGCATCTATAGAAATTGTTGGAAATAGATGGCAACAAGGATTGGTAACAAGATCCTTGACAGAAACAACAACTGGACTTGCTGATAACCAAGTTGTTGAGGATACATTGGAGAAATTTATTGTAGGGACAAAAGATAACTTCAGTTTTGACGATTATCAGACCGCGTATCTTGAGATAGAGAATAATGATCTCTTTAGGAAATTACATCCCTTCACTGCAACAACACAGGCATTTCAAACACAGCAACAACGTGAACAGACACTTAGTTTAGAATATTACTTATTCCCTGGATCACACGGTATCACTTCAAAACAATTAAGAGGTTTCACTCAGAGTGAGGGACAGGACTTTAGTACACACGATACATTACGATTTTGGTTATATGGAGACAATAGTGATATGACCTTCGTGTTACAACTTGCCCCAAGTGTTAACACAGGTTACAGAAGTTCATTTTACAGTTCTGACCCATTTCTCAACCAACCCGAACAGGAAGATGTAAATATCTTTGAGAATCTAACTGACTACTATGAATATTCCGTACCGATTGACTTTGATGGATGGAAGTTAATAGAAATTGATCTGCGTGATAACACCAGAAATGATTATCCTGACAGGATTGAGGATTCCAATGTTGATACAGACATAGTACCTCAGGACATCCAACCCATTCCAGAAGAAGATGCCCCTGATGGACATCCAGACGGATTTACCGTTAGAGGTACAGGATCAAGTGTAAGTAGTACACGACTAAGTGTAAAAAATATCGGTGGAATTCTCTTGGGAATTCGGAATGATACCGATAGAGAAATAAGTGGGGAGATATGGGTTAATGAAATCCATCTTGGGGATCCACTTATCCGTTCTGGTTGGGCACGTCGTGGTGATATGTCTGTTTCCCTCGGATCTATTGTACGTCTGCGTGGAGGTTACGCGAGTCAAGACAAAGATTTTGAGAGCGGTGCAGGTGAAATCGGTCGACAACGTTTGTCATCTCGCGGATATAGCACAACTAATAACGATTACAATATCAATGCGGATATAACACTATTCTCTTGGTTACCGATTCGATATTCTATTCGTGAGCAGGAATCTGAAACAGAAGCACAACGTGGAAGTTACACCACATTCCAAAGTGGAAAGAGTGAGTCGCTAAACCGTGATATTTCAGTGAATTTCAATAGAAATCCTTATCCAAACCTTGGCTTTGCATACAATTACCAAGACTTTTGGAATGAACGACAAGGCACACAGATTAGCCATCTTTATACAGGATCATTTGGTTACAATTTAGGATCTAAACTCGGTTTTAACATGCTGTATCGGCATGAGGATATAATCGCAAAACCGGAAACTGCTACTGATACAGCCACAACAACTTCAAGCTACTATAGTTACGGTTACGGTAGAAATCGGGATGAAAAGACTGATAGCGGTTCATTCACTCTCAACATAAGTCCCATAAATGCGTTCAGTCTAAATCCACGTTATGAAATACGTCGAACACTTGAGAAACGTGATCAGAGCCGTTACAGACCAACCTTTTTTGGTACGGGTGGAACAGACCCAAATACACCAACTGAAGACGAAACCGATGAGGAAATAGAACCTGATTTCACAATTGCTGAGCGAGAACACCGTATTTCTCTGACACCGCGTCTAAATCGAGATCTGTTCGGTCTACGTCCAACGGTGACAAGTCGCGCAAGCTTCAGAGAAAACTGGTTCACCACGCAAAAGGATGCTTCAATCAACGGTAATGTCAACCTTGGTTTGAATTTACGTATACAAAAATGGTTTGGATGGCTTTTTAAAAAGGAAGAATCAATTATTGAAACAGAGGAAACTGGTACAGTTAATACAACAGAAGGAACAAATACACAAGAACCGAAGAAACAGTTAATTGAACAATTACGTGATAATGATATTGATGAAGTTCAAGTCCAAAAGATATCCGAGGATCAAAGCGATTGGATAAACCGTGATAAAGCAGAAATGGATCAAAAACAGGTTGCCAACAACACGAATGTACAAGGTCAACTTGCTCCACAACAACCTAAACCGGAAGGTTTTGTACAAAGGATAATCAATACACTCACGATTAATACAAGTGCAAATTACACTGCGTATGAATCTTTCCGTGAACTCATGTCCGGTCAAACCTTTATAGATATTTGGAATCTGGAAGAAGATGCTGAAGAACGTACCAACTCTCGGAAAAGTAATAGATACACAATCCGCACAAATGTCGATCCTTTGAAATGGTTGTCCTTCGGGACTAACCTGAGTACATCAGATAGTTTTCGTAAAAGTTATGCTACAACCTATTTAACACATGCTGAAACTTACGAAGCGGATATAAAACTGAATGCTCAGCAAGCAACAAGTTTCCAATTACGATATAGTTTTACAAAACAGAATACTGAAAACCTTGATGTTACCATCTCTGATAGTTCCGCACATACGCCATCGTTGAGTTGGTTACACAAATGGAATGAAAAGACACGGACCTCATTGGGTATACGCACAACCCTTCGTGATCACTTACGCAGCGGTATAGAAAGTAACGCATTTATTGTAACTCCTAATTTCAGCATTGATTACAGTTACAACACCGAAGGAGGTATCCGTATACCTATATTCGGTAGGATTCCATTAAAGCATGACCTTGATCTGACCAATACCCTTTCTTTAGCCATCCGACGTGAAAACTACGGTGCTAATAGAGAAGAACGTTCAGAAAGGTATGAAACAACCTTGCGCGTCGGCTACAAACTCAGTGATCATCTCACTGCAAATCTGCATCTCGGAGTAAGTTACAATAACGATAGGGTAGAGGAAGGAAGAGATTATCTGTCTATAGCAAGTGCATTGACGGTTAGAGGAGAGTTTGAATAATCAACCACAATTTATTGCAATAAACCAGTTTCCATAAATCACGTCATAATAACATATATTGTCTTCCGAATTACTTCTGTAACCTATTCACTATATGATATGTTGTGGACACTACAATTTATTAAGTCAATTGTGCGAACCTTATCTGTTATTCTTTGTCTAAATTACTAAGTATAAAAGTATCAGCAATTTGTAGTCTTGGAGAGAAGAAATGCGAATTTTTGAGGGAATATCCGTTGGAGTATCAGCAATTCGTAGTAATAAACTACGATCTTTATTGACGATGCTTGGAATAATCATTGGCGTTGCCTCAGTCTTGGCAATGATTTCAATCGGTGATGGTGCAAAGGAAATAGTGTTACAGGATGCCCAGAAACTCGGTGGTGTCAACCAATTTACGATGTATCGGAGCAGTTATAGACGCGTAGGTAGCCGTTGGATGCCAAATCGGAGTAATGAGCATTTCAAATACGACGATGTTTTAGCTATAGAAGCAGAATGTCCGTCCGTGAAGGTTGTTGTGCCACGGATTCCAGAATGGAGGGGTGTCCATATACAAACAAATGATGGTTCTGAAGCACGTAGCGGATATAACGGTGTAAACGCTTCCTTTGCTGAGGCAATGGATTGGGGAATAAAAGATGGTCGCTTTATTTCTGATGAGGATATGGAAAATAAAGAAAAAGTCTGTGTATTGGGAACAGAAGTAGCATTCAATCTCTTCGGAACTAAGTCACCAATAGATCAAGAAATCAAGATCGGTAGAGGCGGCGACCGTTATGATAGGTATGGGAGAAGGGGTCAGACGCGTATGTCGGAACGGTTTACTGTAATCGGAACGATGGAAGAACGTGGAAGAAGTCTCCGATTCGGGTGGAACCTTGATGATATGGTGTTTATTCCCATCACAACCGCACAAGAACGTTTTACCGGTAATGATAATGTTGTTATGCTATCTGTTCATGCTAACACGGTTGATGACGTGCCAAAAGCAATTGAAGAAGTAAAAGAGGTAATGAGGAAACGTCATAAGAATCAGGACGACTTCTTTGACCTAAGAGACATGCGAGAAGGAATGGCACAGTTAGAAAAAATCAGCAAAGTCATCAAAATTGCATTGGGTAGTATTGCTGGGTTTTCACTACTCGTAGGTGGCATCGGTATTATGAATATGATGTTAGTAGCCGTTACTGAGCGAACCCGTGAAATTGGGTTACGAAAAGCACTCGGTGCTAAACGTTTAGATATTATGCTTCAGTTCTTGATCGAATCCATCGTCATGTGCATTATCGGTGGGGCATTAGGTGTCGGAGTAGGTTACCTTGCAGGAGAAGGAATGGCACTAATCGCTGTAAAAATCGTTCAAATTGTCCCTGACTGGCCGTCAGTTATCTCAATGAATTGGGTGATAATTTCTGTTTCATTTTCTGCGTTAATCGGAGTCTCGTTTGGACTATATCCAGCACTGAAGGCATCTGCCCTCTCTCCAATAGAGGCACTACGTACTGAATAAGTGAGGAATGTTATGAATCTATTTGAATGTATCATCTTAGGTATCACAAGTTTGCGGCGTAATCCACTCCGTTCCAGTTTGACGATTTTAGGTATTATCGTAGGTGTTGGATCTGTGGTAAGTATGGTCTCTGTCGGAGACGGTTCCAGAGCCATGGTGTTACGAGAAATCGAAAGAACAGGTGGGACAAAGATTATTGAAATATATAAAGATGATTGGGATAGGCAATCTGGAACTTTAAGTCGCGCGGCAGGTGAAGCTGTCAGAGGAAGAAGTCGATGGCGAAGAAACAGAGCAGAACATTTGGAAACTGAAGATGCATTTGAAATACTAAAAAATGCACGCGGCATCATCAATGTCGTTGCGGAAGATGATATGCCCGGTTGGAGTGTCAGTTACAAAGGACGCAAAAAGGAATCCAGGATTGTTGCATCAACAGCAGGATATGACCGTTCATATAACTGGTATACATCAAGTGGTAGGTTTTTTACTGAAGAAGAAGTTGATGCTTCGAGTAGCGTGGCTGTGATCGGATCGAAAATTGCTGAGGAAGTATTCCTTCACGAAGACCCAGTGGGAAAAGAGATAAAGGCTTCTCGTCCATCTTTTTGGCGTGGTAGAAGTGGTTTGTACGAAGTGCGTCTTAAGGTCATCGGTGTAATGGAAGAAAAGGGTGATGCGATGGATACGACCGGTTGGGATGATAGATTCATCATTCCAATTACCACACTTCAAGAACGTTTTAAAGGTCGTCAAGATGTAGAACGTATACGTGTTGAAGCTACGACAATAGAGAATATTCCGATCGCGATTTCTGATGCAAAGGTGGTGTTAGGTAGACAACACAACAACACTGGCGAAGAATATAACTATTGGACTGCAGAGGAGGAATTGAAAACCGCTGATAAAGTCGGTCTGGTCATGAAAGCTTTAATGGGTGGTATCGCGGGTATAGCATTGATGGTAGCAGGTATCGGTGTAATGAATATTATGCTTGTTTCTGTAACTGATCGGACAAAAGAAATTGGATTGCGAAAGGCACTCGGTGCAACTTTCAATGACATTATTACCCAATTCCTGATTGAAGCATCAGTATTAACATTTGCAGGTGGAATTCTGGGATCAATTTTAGGGGTTTTTATGGGAAAAGGAACAGCAGTGCTCATCTCAAAATTTGTCTGGGAGGGCAGCAACTGGCCCTCAGTCGTATCATTTGAAACAATGTTTGTTGCATTGCTTGTGTCCGTTGCTATAGGTGTATTTTTTGGACTTTACCCTGCACATAAAGCAGCTAAACTTACACCCGTTGAAGCACTCCGAACAGATTAGGATGTTGTCTTTGAAATATCTGCATGCGTAAAACAAATATAGATATCATACTGACTATGTGAAAGATGATACTCCTAATACACATCACAAACCTTATTGGAGGAATTAAGTTTTGAAAAAATTAATTATTACTGTAGCTATTGTAGTCATTCTTATTGGGGCTGCAGGATGGGTTGTCCTAAGTCGTGGAAAAAATGGCACTGACCCAGCACTTGCTCCCAAAATTGAGGTGGTAAAACGCGGTGATTTCCAAATGACCATTCGCGCAACCGGAAATTTAGAACCACTTCTTGATGTTGAAGTCAAATCAAATGTTGAAGGTGAAGTCGTAGAACTTCTTGTTGATGATGGATCTCCCGTTAAGGAAGGAGATATTTTAGTTAAACTTGATCCTGAGTTATATGAAGAGGAAGAGAAACAGGCTAAGGCGGATGTTAGGGCAGCTCAAGCACAACTAATGCAGTCAGAATTGAATATCAAACTTAAAAAAGAACGGCTGAATAGCGACAAAATACAAAGAGAAGCAGCAGTCCGAATTGCACAGGCGAATCTTGAAACAACAAAAGCGGAATCTCTTACTCGTATCAGTTCCGCCGAAACTGATATCCAATCGACAAAAAACTTGTTAGAACAAGATAATATTGCTGTAGAACAGGCGAAAATATCTCTTGAACAAGCCAAATTGTCACTTGCGGAGTATGAGACATCGTTAAATTCATCAAAGGTTTCATTAGATACTGCTAAAGCAGATTTGGAACGAAATAAATCCCTTTTTGAACAGGAATTAGTTTCAAAGCAGGTATTAGAAGATTCCGAGTCTCGCCATGCAAATTCTAATACACAACACGAAAATGCTAAAAAACGTGTTGAATCCCAGAAACAGACCATCGTTTCACAAGAGCGGACCATTGAAGCACGTAAAACTGGTATAAAAACGCGTGAAGCACAACTACAGTACCAAGAATTAAATCTTGAACACCTCAAAAAGACACGTACTAAAGCAGAAGAGGAAAGTCAGATTCGGTTGGATAATTCAAAAACGCAGTTGCAAGAACTCGTCCTTACAATTGAAAATGAGAAATTGCTTACAGAACAGTCAAAGGTTAGTGCTAATGCCAATTTACTCAGACGAGAAAGTAGTTTGAAAAATCAAGAAGAGCGCCTTGCCTGGACGGTTATTAAGGCACCGATGTCAGGAATTGTCACACAACTTTCTATTGAAGAAGGCGAAATAGTAACCTCTGGTCGGTCAGCGTTTTCGCAAAGTCCTCCTATTATGACTATTGCAGATTTATCACAAATGGTTGTCAAAACATTCATTAACGAAGTTGATATGGAACGTCTTGAAGACGGACAATCAGCCATAATAAAGATTGATGCTTTTCAAACACAAAAATATGAAGGTAGAGTCTATGAAATTTCTCCAAGCGGGCAACAGCAAGATAACATCATTTCTTTTGAAGTTATGATTGAGGTGCTTGATACATCTGGTAAAATTCGACCCGGTATGAGTGCCGACGTTGACATTATTACTTACGAGGAAAAGAATGTTCTACTTCTTCCGCTTGACGCTGTTATTTCTAAGAATTCTGCAACCGCTGTTGCTCAGGTTGGCAACACATCCCCATTCAAGGTTGGTAAACCGGTTGCTATGCAGACACTTAGCGAAAAAATATTCAACGGCATAGTACAAAATGTCGCAAATGGGAGTGTTACAATTGAATTAGATAGTTCTCAACGCGGTATAATTCCCGGACCATCTACTGTCTCACTATTGATTAATGGTGAAAAGAAGGCTGATGGTGTTCAGGCACAGGTCAATGTGGTAAGAGGAAAGTATGTTATGTTGGACAGTGGGGACGGTGGTAAAGGCATTGAAACACCTATTGAAACCGGAATGCAGAATGAAACTAATGTAATCGTCAAAAGTGGAATTGCAGAAGGTGACCGTGTCATCCTGCAGCAACGTCAGAGACAACAGTCATGGGGAAGATAGCAATTTTGATAGTGTGAAAAATTAGAAACAAATTCTCCAATATGAAACAAGACCGAATGTCATTGGTATATTCGGTCTTGTTGCTTTTAATAATCATAAAATTATCACTTGACCATCATACGCAAGGTAAGCATTATCAGGAAGATCAATGTCCTGTTCGGCACACTGATCTTTGAAATATCGGTGATCTAAACGATGCATTATATGTGTAAAATAGGTCTCTTTCGGTTGCAATGCTGCGCTAACTTCCAGTGCCTGTCCAACCGATTGGTGGGTTGGGTGTCCCGGATTGAAACTTAATGCATCAATAACTAATACTTCTATGCCTTCAAGGAGTGCTTGCGATGAATCTGGTAGATGTTTTACATCCGGTATATACCCAAAGTCATCAATACGATAACCGTTTGTATCTACGTTCCCGTGATCAACGGGAATTGGTGTGATGTCAAACCCAAGCAATTCAAATCTCCCATTGACAACGTTTGGTAGCAGATGACCAACACCGCCCCCTTGGAATGTCTCCTTTGTGAACATATAATCATAGTTGCGTTGCAAAATGTCTATTGTCTGTTCGGGTCCATATATTGGCATATCCACGCGTTGTTTTCGGCACGGCATTACAATATCGTTTGTCCCGCTGATGTGATCTGCATGGCAATGTGTAAAGATGACAGCATCAATCCATTCAATCTTATTCTTATTGATTTGATCCATAAAGTTTGGACCAAGGTCAAATTGAAGATTCTTGCCATCCTTTTCTATATGAATAGATGAACGTGTTCGGTAGTTTTTTGAGTCAACCTTCATTGAATCTTGACAAGTTTCACATTCACATTTATATTCAGGAACACCTGTTGATGTGCCTGAACCCAAAATCGTAATCTTCATTCACAAAGAATCCTGTGATACTCACGACGGCTAAAGCCGTGTGCTTCTTTTAGCACATCGGCTCTCCTGTGTGATTCCTGCTTCCGTCTCTCGTGCCTCCTTCCTGAACTACTTGAGGTCTTACTTGGACTCCACAGGCGTTTAGTCTCTCTGTCTATCCGACAGCGAGGTGTCTAAGGTTTATTGCAGCGTTGACATCCCTGTCTTTTTGATATTGACAGACACCGCAATGATACATTCTTTCTGATAGCAGCAGTTCTTTTTTCTTATGTCCACAACTGCTACAGGTTTTGCTACTCGCAAAAAACTGGTCTGCTTCTATGACAGAAACCCCATGTGCTTCTGCTTTGGTCTTGAGTTTTGAGAGAAATCCACCTAACGCACTATCAGATAACGCTTTTGCTAACTTCTTATTCTTTAGCAGATTTGTTACTTTTAGTGTTTCTATACCGATAGTAGATGCATTCTTGACAATCTCTGTTGTCGCTTTATGGTGTGCATCTCTGCGAATACAAGCAATACGGTAATGAATACGGTCTACTTTCCGTATAAGAACCTGACCACCACTGAATCAGTCTTATAATTATACGACAAATACCTTCAAAATACCAACCGTTATTGGACCCACAGCTAAAGCAGTGGGATTGTCAGTTAATTCCCTTCATCAAGCTAAGGGAATTATCCAAGTGCATTGTCAACTTTGTTGATAGCAGCTGCCATTAGCCGTGCATGATCCTCCTGCATATTAACGTTAAACCCAAACCTTAGTGCACGACCAAGAATAGAAAGCGTTTGCGGACACATATCACGCGAATACTCGACATTTCCTTTGTAACGCGGATCAGTCCATGGATAACCTGCGGGATTGGGTGAATTTTTAAACAAGATGGAATCCCAATAGGTATAAATATGTCTATCAGGAAATCCTTCGTTGTAGGCAGTACCAGCCCCTAAGCCTTCTGCTCTAAGTGCTTCCGTATATTTTTTAGCAAGTTCTACATCCTGCACAATAATAGCAGCACTAATTCCACATTCACCACTTGGATCGTCTATGTGTTGTCGGATATAGCCTTTTGGTTCATCAGAGAGTTCAGCAATAAATGCCTTTTTGAGTTTACGTGTATGTCCAAGGATATCATCAAGTTTTGTTAGCTGCACGCGTGCAATTGCACCTAATATCTCACTTGGTCTATAGGTTTGACAAGAGAACGGATCATTTTTCCATTCAGAACCGCTCATCCACATTGGTAGTCCAGGTTCCGAAGCAAAAGCAGCACGTTCATAAGTGTCATAGTCATTAGAAAAAACTAATCCACCTTCACCACAGGTAATTATCTTGTAATAGTTTAGACTCCATGCCCCAGCATCACCCCAAGTGCCAGCATATTTACCGTTGTATTGACCACCCACACATTGACAACAATCTTCAACGACCTTGAGATTATGTTTTTTGGCAATATCAAGTATTTTTTCAAGTCGGCACGGTACTCCCTGCATGTGAACTGGTAAAATCGCTTTGGTATGTGGTGTTATTTTCCGTTCTACATCCTCAGGATCTAAACCGAGAGATTCATCAATCTCAGCTATTACTGGAATAGCACCAACTCCGACTATTGCAGCTGCGGTCGCGATAAAAGTGTATGCGGGTAATATCACTTCATCCCCTGGTCCAATACCTACACCTGTAAGAGCACAGATAATTGCCGATGTACCAGAATTTACCATCAACGCATGTTTGACACCAAGCCTTGCTGCAGCTTCTTGCTCAAAAGCTCCAACATTTGAATTTTCTACAAATCTAAAGAGTTTTCCACTTCGTAATACTTCAGTTACTGCATCAATTTCACGTTCATCTATGGCACTTGGACCATGCATTCCTCCTGGAATCGGTTCTGCTATGACAGGTGTTCCACCATCTACTGCTAATCTATCTGACATCTTTCCCTCCATAATTGCCAACATCAGGATTTGTGATACTTTACCCGAAACAGATTTTTTTGTCAAGTGTGGTTTTTGCAAATATGTAGAGACATTCAAATGTTAATTTTCTGTCTGAATCTTGGATTATACCAATTCTAATAAATAAAACTACATTTTGAGACTTTAATACTAATTCTAATATAAGAGGCGCAATGAATTGCGCGACTACGAACGCGTTTGTTGCTAATGAGAAGTTATTATTTACAAATGGTATTATTCTTTATTTAGTTGTTTTTAGTTGTTTTTTAGTTGTTTTTTTCTAAATTTCGCTTAGGTGTCCTCGATCTTGTAGTAGTATGGGTTTAAGTTGTTTTTGTTTGTTGACGGAAATTAAAAAAAACAACTAAAAGCAAGTTTTTTTTAGTTGTTTTTTGGTTTTTGTGTTTTGGTATGTTGTCATCGCATTGCAGAAGTTTTATTTGATTTATTTGAAGATTTCGTTTTTGGATTTGGCTGATTGTCATTGGGTTCCTCCATTTTGTCCGTTGTGTGTTGGATGTTAGGTTATATTATACTTGATGGTCATTTGGTTGTGTAGTGTTATTGATTTTGATAACAATATATATCCAATATATTTGATATATGTTTGAGTATTCAGTGGACAGACAACAATGGTTGAATCCAGTAATGGGAAAATAATTATTAGAATTGGTATAACCCTGTGCAAATATGTAGAGACATTCAATTGTTAATTTTTTTATTCGCAATGCTCGTGCTGAATGGCACAAACTGGAAAGTTTGTGCTACAAAGAAGTATCTGCGATTCAGAATTGTCATTCAACAGAACTTGACCAAAAACTGCGAATATGTTAAAATAGATTATCATATAAAATTAAGGAGTCAACGATTTGAATCAACGAGCACCTATTGAGGAACAGATTGATCTCCCATTTGTAGAATCGCTTCGGATAAGTTTTCAAAGCCTAAAAATCCGATTTGGTCGTTCAATTATTACAACCGCAGGAATAACACTCGGTATCGCTTTTCTCGTCTCCGTATGGACGAATAATGAAATTGAACTTGCACTTCAGGAGAGTGGAAGAAGTTCAGAGATTACCGGTCTTGATGAAGCAGCAGAGCAAGGTATTTCAACAAAGGACATTTGGCTTATCATTATGTCCTTAATCGTCTGTGTCGTCGGGATTGCAAACTCTATGCTAATGGCAGTTACCGAACGATTCCGTGAAATTGGAACGATGAAATGCCTTGGTGCACTTGATGGGTTTGTCGTTAGGCTTTTTTTACTTGAGTCTGGCTTTCAAGGGTTCGCTGGTGCGCTTATAGGCGCGCTCATTGGTTTACTTGGTGCAGTTGTTTTAGGGTTGAAGAATTATGGACTTGATCTTTTCTTCTATTTTCCGTTGTTGCCAGCACAACCGGAAAACGGACCTTTTCAACTCGGTGTATTATTATTGATATTATTGGGATGTATACTTGGAATGATTTTGGCTATCATCGGCTCATCGTTCCCCGCATGGCGTGCAGCAAAATTACCTCCTGCAGAAGCAATGCGAACAGAAGTTTAGTATGAATGTGATAGGTTCACTATAAAGGACTATTATGTCTGATATTGTTGTAAAAACTGAAGATGTCGTCAAAGAATATCGGATGGGTTCTAATGTTCTTCGTGCATTAGATGGAATCAATATAGAAATCCAACGCGGAGAATACATCTCGTTGATGGGACCCTCTGGTTCGGGTAAATCTACTCTCTTTAATATGATTGGTGCATTGGATCGACCTACTGAGGGACAGGTCTACATTGATGGACAGAATATGTCTAATCTATCTCAGAGGCAGATCGCAGCGTTTCGGTGCCACAGGGTAGGTTATATCTTTCAAAGTTATAACTTGTTGAATGTGCGTACCGCACACGGTAATGTTACGTTGCCAATGATTTTTGCTGGTATTCCTGATAAACAACGGAATGAGAAAGCTGAGAAACTATTGGATATGGTTGGATTGGGTGATAGGATGTATCACTTACCTGATGAACTCTCTGGTGGTCAACGTCAACGTGTTGCCATTGCCAGAGCACTTGCAAACGATCCCAGCATTGTCCTTGCAGATGAACCCACGGCAAACCTTGATACAATAACTGGGCGCGAAATTATTGACCTTATCAAACAATTGAATACGCAACAAGGCGTAACGGTTATTTCTGCAACACATGATTTAAAGATGCTTGATGTTTCTGATCGGATAGTGGATATTCGGGATGGACTTGTTGAGAGAATTCGGAATCGTGATGAGATTGAAATTGAGGTTGGGGAAGTTGGCGGACACGAGTAGTCTTGTATTATGACGAAATTTCAGACAATAAAACAGGACGATTTTCACGTAACGATTTTAAGGCTGCATATCCTATCACAATTGGGACTCTACCATCTGCACCTGTAACCAGCGGTTGCGTATCCTCTTGAATACACCGAACAAACGCTTGTAATTCAGACAAGTAAGCCTCCTTATAACGTGCCACAAAAAAGTCTGGTAATGGTGCTGAACGACTTCCTTCACTCCCACTGAAAGTTACAGTATCTGTTATCGGATTACCAGCAGTGACCATCCCTTTTGAACCAAATACCTCTACACGTTGGTCATATCCATAGATAGCCTTTCTGCTGTTGTCAATGGTTGCAAGCACACCGTTCTGAAAACACAATGTTATAATCGTAGTGTCAATATCTCCTACTTCACCAATTTTTGGATCAACACGTACCCTTCCGACTGCATATATTTCTACGACTTCATCTCCTATAAGATACCTTGCCATATCAAAATCATGGATGGTCATGTCAAGAAACAGCCCACCCGATACTTTGACATATTCTATCGGTGGAGGTGCTGGGTCTCGACTTGTAATTCGCAAAATGTGTGGTTCACCGATCTCACCAGCGGATATTGCCTCACGAACCCTCATGAAGTTCACATCAAACCTACGGTTAAAGCCTATCTGAAACTTTACATCTGCTCTTTCAACAATCGCTAATGTTTCATCAATCTGTTCCAAATCTAATGCAATCGGTTTCTCACAAAAGATATGCTTGCCTGCCTTGGCTGCAGCTTGACATATCTCAACATGCGTATCTGTTGAAGAAGCCACAATCACACCGTCAATCTTCGGATTAGTCAATAGGGAGTTGTAATCGGTTGTTACTTTAGGAATATTGAACTGTACAGCAAGGGATTCTGCTGTTTCAGTGTCTAAACTACAAATAGTTATGAGATCTGCATCGGGTATATTTTGAGAAAGATGTTGAATATGGAGTTTGCCGATGCGTCCTGTGCCGATTACACCAATACCGAGTTTGGAAGGTTTATTCATTTTGCTACAATTGTGTTTAGATATTGAAAATTGCGTTCTGCACTCTCATAAGGACTACCCATTCCCGGTAGAACATCCTGTTCAACGACTATCCATCCATCGTATTCCATATTTTCCAACTCCGCTACAAATGCTGGAAAGTTAACATCTCCCTGACCCAATTCGCAAAAAACACCTTTGCCAACTGACTGAAAATAATCCCATCTGTCTTTACGAGAACAAGCAGCAATTTCAGGATGACAATCCTTGAAATGCACGTGCCATATCCGGTCAGTGTGCTGTTCAAATATGTCAAGTGGTTCACCACCACCGAATCGGTAATGTCCTGTATCAAAACACAAACCGACCAGATTTGGATTGGTGCGTTGCATTAACGTGTCCACTTCCAATGGTGTTTCTATATATCCTGCACAGTGATGGTGAAATACGGTGCGGAGTCCTGTGTTATCTCGTACCGATTGTGCGATATGATCAACTCCATCTACAAAAGTATCCCACTGCTCTTGTGTTAAGGCGTGTTCTGGACGGATACGTCCTGCATTATATGTGCGTTGTGGGATAGTACCGTTGTCATCTGCAAGCACAATGAATGGCGTGTCACCACCAACATCTGCCAACAAACGCGCATGTTGTAATGCAGACTTCTCACCTGCTGCGTGTGACTCTGCATCTGCAAGTGCAACAGGGACGAATGCACCTAACATCGTTAACTCGCGTGCTGCAAGTTCGTCTCGGAGTTTAGCGGGGTCAATCGGCATGAAGCCCCAATCTCCAAGTTCAGTGCCGCTATAACCGATAGCGTGCATTTCGTCTAATACTTGTGTGTAGTCAGGGGATTTGCCTTGTAGGTCGAATTCAAGGACTCCCCAAGAGCATGGGGCATTTGCTATTTTCATGGAGTTATCGGTTTTCTTCTATGACTTTCTTTAAGTCTTCAATGAAATGTTCAAAAAGCTTGACATTCTCGCTTTCTTCAAGATTTTCTTTTGTTAGGACGTAGGTGCCATCAAGGTCAATTTCAGCAATGACTCGTTGTTTGTTCGGACGTTCCCTTCTCGTCAGGTGTTTGTCCTTATCAAGCGTAATTAGATAAAGTCTAATGTGTTCTGTCCTTTGACTTTCCAAGAATTTTAACTTCCAATACCCTGTATGAGTAATGCGTTCTCTCAAAGAGATTTTACTTGAGAGAACAGCAATAATTGCTGAATTTTCAGGGTTATAAATAATAATATCAGCATCAGGTAAAAGTGGCTCGAATTCACTATAATTAATTATCACGTTATCCTTAATTGCTTCTAATTCTGTTGATAACTGGGCACTTCGTAATTTATTGCCGTTGACCACCTTCAATCCGAGTTCTTCAATTGAATCCGTAATAATATATTGGAGCAGTTGCTCAAAAGCGTTTCCCTTAAATCTAATCCAACTTTGGCTAGCACTTTTTCCTTGCTTTCGTTTCAAATAATCTTCTTTGTAGGGTCCTTCAATTTTTTCAAAGACTTCAGAAACGTATCTGTATGCTTCTTTTCCTTTAGTGCGTTGCACATCTTTATACATATTTATCACATCATCAACGTTATACTTACTCATTGTAAAACCCTCAAGCTTGGTTTTCTTCTATCAACTGTTTGAAATCCTCAATGAAATGCTCAAAAAGTTTTACCTTATCGCTTTCTTCTATATCCGCTTCCGTTAGTACATAAGTGCCATCAAGATCAATTTCTACAATGGCACGTCCTTTCTTTGGAAGATACGTAGTCGTCAAAGTGCCGTCTTCGTCAGGTGTGATAAAGTAAACTCTAATATGCTCTGTAGTTTCATCTGCCAATAATTTGAGTTTCCAATATCCTGTTTGGGCAATCCGTTCACGTAGCGTTACTTTACTTGAAATTACCGCAATTACTCTCTGGTCTTTTGGATTGTAGACTACAATATCAACATCGGGTAGATGTAAACCGAATTCTCCATAGTCAATAGCTAAATTTCGTTTAACTATACGCAATTCATAAGGTAGATTATTACTTCGTTCTAATTTATTACCATTGATCACCTTCATACCAAGAGCTTCAATGGATTCTGTGATGATATGTTGAATAAGTTTCTCAAAGTTTTTTCCCTTAAAAGCCCGCCAACTCTGCTCATGGTCTCCATCGGGTTTCTCTCTCAAAAAATCTTGCTTATGGTGTTCCTTCGCATCTTGCAAAATTTGAGAGACTGATTTGTATGCTTCCTCACCATCTACCAATAGTGTATCACTGTACATTTGTTTCAAATCTTCAAACTTCATAATTATCTACTCCTTTAATCCGACAACAATATATTCAGTTGGATACGCTTGAGAATCCGCATTATCCTTGCTGGCAAATCGTCCAGTTTTTTCGTCTCTTGTCTGTGGAAGTATCTTCAACGGAATTTCTCGTTTAATTAACTTGTCAAATTTAAAGCCTGAGTGTTGTAAAGAATCTACGAATGCTTCGGCATTAAGAATATCAACACCCCGTAACTTAGTGTTGCCAATGACATAGCAACACCTACCACCAGGTTTTAAAATTCTATAACTTTCGTTAAATACCTCCTGCATGTCAATATAAAATGCTTCAATTTCTTTTGCTTTTTTCTTATTTTTTCCTTCCATTTCTTCTACAATCTTGAATGCTATATGACTCTTTAAGGATTTGTCATAGTAATTCTTATAGGAGGTGCCGATAAACTCTTTTCTATACTCTTTTAGGTCTCCAGCTAAATCTAACCAGATCGTAGAAAGTTGATGTAAATCGGCATATTCGTAACTTGTTACATAGGGACTTGAACTTACAATTAGATCGACACTGTTATCTTCAACAGGTTGATCTTTAGCACAACCTAATCGGAGCTTTAGGTAACTATCTGTGTCGTCTTTTACCTGAGAGGGAACCACATCATAAAAATATGCATTTCCTTTTAACATTTTAAAAAGGTGTCTTTTGATAGCATCATAAGGAAGTGTAGTTCTTTTATTTAAATCACGTGTTGGTTTAGTACTCGCAAGACTCCAAATTGAACACGTTTTAAGGACATGACTAAACGCTACAAGGAGAAAAAACTTTACTACAGATTCCTCTTTTTCATTTATTACAGTTAATATTCTGCCAAGTTCGTCCCGTACTGATTCTTCAAACCAATAGTCTATTTTTTCCAAATGTCTTTCAGGAATGTAAGGCTCTATATGTGCCCTACTAATTAACTCATAGTCTTTTTCAAGTGGACAAATCTGTGATAGAAATTGATTAACCTTTCTTTTTAAATAGTCAGGACAGATTGGTTTTGCCTTAACATCAGTCATCAAAAAAGCAATTTTATTGATGTCAGTTCCACTAGCGTAAAATCCGCGCGATACTGCACTAACAATGGTCGTACCACACCCCATAAATGGATCGTTTATACTGGCTGTTCTATCTGTAATGTATGTATCCATTAACTTTTCAACAAGTTGAGGTATAAACTTGGCGGGGTAACGATGATAACCATGCGTCCATTTTCCCGTGTCTGATGGTTTATATTCACTGAACGACCAATCCTTGTCAATGGGTTTCTGTTTAAACAATTCAATAATTTCATTTGGGGACATGTATTTGGATTCCGTATAGGTTGGATATATTTACCGTTATGTTTGGATTTTATTTTTAGATTACTGTAGAAATTCACATACTTTTTAAACGTCTCAGCGAGTATATCTGTTACGATTAGATATTTTCAAAATGCAACTTGCACTTGAATAGAATTGTTACTTACATATCTCTCAGGTATATCAATAGTGATTCTGGTGATATTGATTTACATAGTATCCTATTTCAACTCTGTGATCTTATCAAGGTCTTCAATTGCCTTCTCCAAATTATCCAGTCGGAAGTAAGCCATAGCGCACTCAAAATAAACCTCCTTAAAGTTTGGACTTAGGTTTACTGCCTCAGTAAAGTCTGCAATGGCTTTATCATACTCACCTATTTTCACATATATTTTCCCACGTTCATAGAAGGTCTCAGCATCATACGGTCGAAGTTCTATTTCCTTACTAAACCCCTGAATTGCTTTATCATAGTTGCCTTGTTCACTATAAAGAGTGGCGCGAAAACCCCAAGCATCAGCATGTTCTGGATTTAGTTCTATTACCATGCCAAAGTCCGAGATTGCCTTTTCATACTCGCCATCCTCGTCGTACAACTTTCCACGAGTATAATATGCATCCGCATCTTGAATATTTAGTTCTATTGCTTTATTATGATCTTTGATGGCTTTGTCAATATTCGTCTATTTTAAGGATCTACAGAACATCAATGATTTTCTATCCGAGACTGTTGCCGTAGATCAAAAAGTTGATCATCAATATTAAGGTTTTTGAAATGCTGCTGTAAGAATCCAATAGATCCATACACCTGCAGTTTGTCCACGAGGATTTTAAAAGCAAGTTCATAAATTTCGATATCAGTAAGTTCCAATATCCCTTTACGCCATGCGGCAATTCTTTCAGTTTTGATGTGTTCTTCTTCTTTTCGCTCAGTTTCTCTCTTTTGGATCCGCTTCACAATCGTGTCAATATCAGACTGGTCTGCCAACAATTTATGCCGTTCAACAGAATAATCATATTTGTTCGGTTTACACTGTCGGAGAAATCGCTCGGTATTTGCGGGTCCAATTTGTTCTATAAGTTCTTTAATTCCAAGCTCATAGATTTCAAGATCGGTCATCTTTAAAATATCCACTTCCTTTTACCTCCTCTAACCATGTAACCGGATTATCAACCTGAATATAAAGCCGTGACTGATTCCTTTTGGCTTTCCTAAGTAGTCTGTCATCAGTTGTTAGAAAGATATCTACCTCACCACTTTCAGCACAAGCAATATGTAAAGCATCATACTCCTTAAAACCCAGTTCCTCAAGTTGTTTTCCTCTTGATATTTCACTCGCCCCAACAGAAATACTCTGATGTGCGAGACTTACCCAAGTTTTGGCTTGAATGCGTTTTTCCAAATCCTGGTTCCGTTCAACTTCATCAACCAAAACCGTGCTGGAAATCCAATGCCATTGCGACCTTAGAATATGAAACAAAATTTGCTTAATAGCTTTAATCTCTGCAATAAGCCTGGTTTGAGATGGTGGATCAGAAAGCCGACTCAAGCAGCAGTTATCAAGATAAATTTTCAAAGGTCGAGAATCGGTTTGCACACTTGTATACAAACTCCGTCCAAATTTAATTTAAGAGATGGTTTTTGTCCTCTAATTTCTATTCTCTCCCTATATATCAGTATAGCACAACACACCTCACATTTCAACTGGTTTCTAAAATGCAAAATTGACACAAATTCACAAAATTGTGCTATACTGCAACAACTTCCAAAGTCCAAACATTCACCTTCAATATCAAAGGAGATTTGTCATGTTCCCAACGATTGAAGCGAATTCACAAATTCAGACACCACCAGAATGGGCAGTACTTGAACGTAAACTAATTGATAACATCAACGATGCAGCACCGAAAGTCTTGAAGAAATACACCCGTCCAGATGGAACGTTGTATTGGCCAAACCATCCCGAATTTCAAAGTTTTGATGGATTAGATGATGCTTATGAGAGTTTCCATAATTGGCCCCTATTCTATATGCTCGGTGGAGATGCACAGTTCTTGGTAGATTCGCATAACGAATTTGAGGTTATTACGAAGGACATGACGCGATACGGTTCAGGACACGACTATCCTATGGTCTTTAAGGAGTATCAACCGGGTTATGACTGGTTTCACCAGAGTGAAGGTAACTACCTGTTCTATATGCTCTGTATGGCGGATCCGTCAAATGCAAAGAACATTGATCGTGCACAAAGGTTCGCCGGATTCTTTATGAACGAAGATCCAGATGCACTTAATTACGACCCAGAACATAAAATCATCAAGTGTGTAATGAACGGCAGTAAAGGACCGGCATTTTGGATTCTTGAAAGGGAATCCTTTTATCCACCAAATGGTTACAATTTGCCTTTTATTGATGTACCGGGCTGCCCAGATCGTGAAACTATACTTGAAAGTGATGACTTGAGAGATCTGATGGGACGGGTAATCTATGAACGTCAAGGTAAAGGAGATGCTGTCGGTAATCTCGCTGCAACGACGCTTGCTGCTAATGCCTATATGCTGACTGGTGATGAAAAATACAAGGTGTGGGTTAAAGAATATGTTGATGCGTGGATAGCGCGGACAGAGGAAAATGATGGCATTGTTCCCGATAACGTTGGATTATCGGGTATAATCGGTGAACACATGGAGGGTAAGTGGTATGGTTCACGTTATGGATGGAGTTGGCCCCACGGGTGGCATAGCGTTGGACAGGCTGTT
Source organism: Candidatus Poribacteria bacterium (assembly GCA_022825665.1). Taxonomy (GTDB): domain Bacteria; phylum Poribacteria; class WGA-4E; order WGA-4E; family WGA-3G; genus MSPOR6. The sequence goes on along the minus strand of JAJDWI010000006.1, from coordinate 82,434 downwards.
AGCGTTGCTGGTCAGAATGCTGCCCTCCTTCACAGAGATTTGACATACATGGACTTCCCACGTTCACAGATTGATGTCCTAATTCAACACGGTATAGAGCATAACGAGCAACTCTATGTACCGCAAAAGCATGGAGATCCTGGCATGGGGAATTATGTTCCTGGACCATGGCTTCAGTATCCGATTAAGAACGACGATGGCACTGCTTTGCAGATTGATGGTTGGTTTGAATTCATGCCGATGCATCCGTCTGATGTGGCACATCTGTGGGCTATGTCTATGGCATCTGAAGACCAAGATCGTGCAGTCCAGATTGCGAGGAAGGTAGGTTCTAAATTTGACATCAACGCATGGCATCACACGAAAGATCAAGGTGGACGTGATGGGGGTTGGTTGGCATATATGAGAGGTGATTTTCCCGAATATCCTGAATCAATCCTCAATCATAACTTATCACAGGTGGAACAACGGCTTAACTTCATGGAAAATGACGAGGAAGATCCAGCGGGATACGGAGATGCATATTTCCAAAGACGGAACCCGGTTACATGCGAAGGTTTGGTTGAACTCACATGCGGTGGTCCTTTACCACACTATAATGGTGGATTACTTGTAACACGAGTGAGACACTATGATCCTCAACAGAAACGACCAGGTCTTCCTGCGGATGTTGCTGCATTGGTTACTAAACTAACTGATGACACTACCGAATTGGAATTGGTCAATCTAAATACCACTGAAGCACGCGATGTCATTATCCAAACAGGATCAATGGGAGAACACAATTTCACTACAGCAAACGCTACAGATGGTAATGGTGAGAACTCTGTTGAGGTAAACGGAACATATCTTCAGGTTCATCTGCCGCCTAACTCACATATTGAGTTGCAGGTAGGAATGGAACGTTTTGTGAATGACCCATCATATCAGCAGCCGTGGTAATTTATCAGATTATTTGGTAACTCGACATTGATATTGCAGTTATGGTGAGTATTAGAATCGCACTGACACTATGCAACGGCGAGGTTAGGAAACCTCGCCTACCGCTGGGTTAAAGTGTATGTAATTTTCTATATCTCCATAAAGGGGAGACACAACTTATGGCAGAAAAGAGATTCTTAACAGTAGAACAGAGCGTTCAACACCTACTTAATTCATCACCCACATTTCACTTCGACGGAACTACTTTGAAGGATTATAGGGAGTGGCGAAGAAAATTCAGACGTAATCTCGTCCGATATTTAGGTCCAAAACCAGATCCTATACCGTTGAAGGTAGAAACTGTAGAACAGGTCCATCAAGATGGATATACACGCGAAAAGATTATATTCAATCCGGATGCATTCTCATCAATTCCTGCGTATGTCCTAATTCCTGACAGTGCAAGTGAGGACAATCCTGCACCAGCAGTACTATGTGCACATGGACATGGTGTTGGCAAAGATGGTGCAGTCGGTATCGTGGACGACTATCAGAAACAGTATGCCGTGGAATTGGCAAAACGTGGGTTTGTTACAATGGCACCAGATTGGCGTTGCTTTGGAGAACGTTTAGACAGGGATGAGTGGGCACGACGTCCAGGAAGAGATGGATGTAACATTGCTTATTTTGCATTTGGATATTTTGGTTATCAACTGTTGCAACTTAACATATCAGATGGTCAACGTTGCTTGGATTATCTTCAGTCCCGTCCTGAAGTGGATGGTAACCGTTTGGGATGTATGGGATGTTCGTTTGGTGGGACGATGACAACTTATATATCTGCATTTGATAGACGAGTAAAGGCTGCTGTTATTGTCTGTTATCTAAGCACACTGACGGATGCGTTGGGTGACCGTGGACGGGGGAATACGTGCGGTTCACAGTTCATGTTTGGATTACGTGCTGCCGGAGATATTTCAGACGTTGCAGGACTTATAGCACCGCGTGCATGTATGGTACAAATCGGTTCCGATGACAGATGCTTTATTGAAGCCGATGCATTAGCAGCATTTGAACATTTGAAAAAGATATACACTGCCTGCGGGAAAAGCGATCAGTTGGTATTAGATCATTTTCAAGGAGAACATGAAATTGATTTGGAACCAGGGATTGCGTTTTTGGAGGAAAGATTATAGGATCTTACACCTCAAACAGACGGAGATAATCGTCAAGTGTCTCTACCCTACGGATACAGGTGAGTTTGTCACCATCAACGAGATATTCTGGAGGACGCATTTTTAGGTTATAGTTTGAACTCATAGCGTGGCAGTAAGCACCAGCATCGCAAACCACAAGTCCTGTCCCCTCTGGTGGTGTGGGTAATTTACGTTCCTTTCCAAGAAAATCAGCAGATTCGCAGACAGGACCAACTATATCAAAGGTTTCTACCTTGCCATCAACTGGTTCAATAAACTCAATATGTTGATACGCATCGTAAAGACTCGGGCGAATAAGTTCTGCCATACTACCATCTGTGACAATAAAATGCTTATTTCCATTTGTTTTGACACCAGTGACGCGGTTGACGAAGACTGCTGCATTGCCAATTACGGAACGACCCGGTTCAATGATTAACGTAATGTCATCTGTCAGTAGGTTACGAATCGAGTCTATGAGATCAGTCGGGGTAGGTATGTCCTCACCATCACGCGCATAATCAATCCCTAATCCGCCGCCGATATTGAGGTAGTTTGCAGAGAAACCTTCTGCTTGAATTGAACGCATGAAATCCAGCATAATCTCTGTAGCATCTCTGAATATACGCACCTTCTTGATAGTCGAACCGAGATGGCAGTGAACACCGACTAAATTCATTAAGTCATCTTTTCTGATTTCATCTAAAAACCAGTTTAACCGTTCATTTCGTATGCCAAACTTGGAATTCTTCATGCCTGTTGATACATAGGGATGAACCTCTGGGTCCACATCCGGATTGATTCGGATAAGCACCTTTGCCTGTGTGTCAAGTTGTTTCGCTGTCTGCTGTATATGCTGTAAATCGAATTCGCTATCAATGTTAATCAAGACCCCGTGTTCAACTGCAAGGGAAAGTTCTTCAAGTGTTTTACCGTTACCGTTGAGGATTGTCCGCTTGAGATCAAATCCTGCTGCGAGTGACAACTGCAATTCATTCCCACTAACAAGTACTGCACCACTGCCAAGTGAACTTAGACGTTTCAGCAATGAAAGATTGTTGTTTGCTTTTACTGCATAACCTATAATTGCGTTGATTCCCATCAGTGCTTTTTGATAGGCAGCATAGTTCTCCTCAAGCTGCGCCAGACTGTAAAGATAAAAAGGACTATATGGGACCTCTTCCTGTATATCCTTAACTCTCAAATCTTCGCAATAGAGATACCCATCTTTATAGTGAAAACTCATCTGATATTAATTACTCCTGTTACATTCTTTCTGCGTTTCTTCGGTTTGTCTATATACAAAGTTCAAGGTCTAATATTCGCGTTTGTGCCAATCGTCTTCCCACAAGTTGAATGATCCTTCACGATACGGGTGTTGTGCGATAAGATCCTCATTCAACTCCATACCGAGTCCCGGTCCATTGGGTAGACTAAAGTAACCATCTATAACCTCTGGACAACCAGTTGCTGCTTCTTTAACCCATGCTTCTGAGAAATCGTTGAAATGCTCCTGAATTTTGAAATTCGTGGTGCATGCAGCGAAGTGTAAAGCAGTTGCAGTAGACACTGGACCCCCAACGTTATGTGGTGCAACAGTCATATAGCACATATCTCCCATAGCAGCGATTTTCTTTGTTTCTAAAAATCCACCAGTTTGTGTAATGTCCGGTTGTAGGATATCTGCTGCTTGCAAGTTAATCAGTTCACGATACTCATATTTGTTGTGAAGACGTTCACCGGTCGCAACTGGTAGGTTGATACTATCAGATGCTTTGGCAAGTGCTGCGATATTATCTGGTGGCACTGGTTCTTCAACCCAACTCGGTTTATATTGCTCCAATTCCGCAGCAATTTCTATTGCGGTATAAGGACTAAACCGACCATGCATCTCAACAAGTATTTCAACATCAGGTCCGACAGCATCTCGCACGGATTCTACGAGAGAAACAGATTTTAATTTCTCTTCATAAGAAAGTTCATAATAACCGGCACCAAACGGATCGAACTTGAGTGCCTTATAACCTTTTTCAATCACTTTTTTGGCAGCAGCGTGAAACTCCTCAGGTGTGCGTTCAACGCGATACCATCCATTCGCGTAAGCCTTGATTTTATCACGGCAAGCACCACCAAGTAGCCGATATACCGGTTGATTCAACGCTTTGCCAATAATATCCCAACACGCAATTTCAATCACGCTAATACCTGTTGCAACAATCTCACCCGCGCGTCCATAATCATCCCGGAACATACGTTGGTAAAGGTCCTCGGTATTGAAAGGATCACTTCCGATGACGTGCCTACGTTTAGCACCATCAATATATGCCACAAGGGCATCCGTTCGATTGTTCATCCGCACTTCGCTAATACCTGTCAATCCTTCATCAGTTTCGACTTTAACAAAGGTAAGATTCCGCCAACTTGTTCCCATCACAAGGGTAATGACATCAGTAATTTTCATCGTTAACTTCTCGCCTCTCCTTCGGATACTCTGCGTTGTCCGCTGCCTTTTTGTGGTTCAGGTTCAATAGTTGGTGCTTCTTCTCCGGCATCCACCATTCTACGTAATAATCGTTCTCGCATCGCTTCTGTGACATTTTCGTGTGAACGCAACCCAATTAGATTACGTAACTCATACGGGTCAGCCTGCAGGTCGTAGAGGTATTGTTCAACATATACATCAGAACCAGCACCTTTTCCGCCACCCTTGTTAGGAGCATCAACACCATATTTCCATCTTTGTGTCCGCACAGCACGACCTACTTGTGCCTCACTAATTTGCACAAAGACTTCTTCCTGCCAATTCTCTGTTTCACCTCGCAAAAGTGGTAATATAGAGTGACCTTGCATCTCATCTGGAACATCCAAACCCGCTGCATCCAATAGTGTCGGAGGAAGGTCTACAAGACTTACAAGTTGTTGGATTTGTCCACCTCCGATGAACCCAGGTCCGTGAAAAGCAGTTGGCACACGAATAGAGCTTTCGTGACAAGAACGTTTATATTCACTATTACGTGTTTTGAAATGACACCCATGATCAGAGGTAAACAGAATAATGGTATTGTCAAGTAAATCAAGGCTTTTCAGTGCATCTAATAGTCTACCAAGTGCTTCATCCAGTCTTTTCACCATACCGTAATAGCCACCTAAGTGCTGATGTGTTGAACCACCCAGTGCTGCGAGATCAGGTGGAATCCATTTTCCAGTATACCTCTCTCTGTAGCCATCTGGTGGTGGGTAATCATCAAGATGGTTTTGGTGGTGCGGTTCTATATACGATGTAAATAGATAGAAAGGATCATTCTTATGTTGATCAACATAACGAATTACGGCATCAGTTACTGCGTCAACACGATAACCGGGTAAATCAACAGGTTCGCAGTCGTTATCAAACAGCCTTGTCTGGTAAGCATCAGAGGTCATTTCTAACACATTTGACGCTAACCAGTAATCATATCCTCCACGATGTTCTTGAGGAACAGGTCCCGGTCCAGTACCACCTGAATAAAGGTGCCACTTACCAATGTATCCAGTCGCATAACCTGCATCTCCAAAGTGGTGTGCAAGTGTCTTTAGGTTCGGTGAAAGCGGAATTCCATTACGGAAACAACCTGTAGTGGTAGCATATAAACCAGTTTGTAGACATGAGCGCGCGGGTCCACAGACAGGTTGGCACGTAAAAGAGCGGCGGACATGTGTTCCACGTTGTGCCATTCTGTCGAAATTCGGCATCAAGTCAAGTGGATTACCGTGCAATCCGGAGGTGTCCCACCGCTGTTGGTCTGTGAAAAAGACAATGACATTCGGTTGATTTGTGTCGGTTTGTGGCATAGAAAAGTTTCCTCTCTGATCAGTTTTGACTAATCATATTTTAATGATAAACCCGTTTGATGTCAAGCAGAAAACAGCGGAAACAGTATTGTAGGTTGTTATGCTTACTCCATACTATGAACTAATTGTTCTGGACGAAATGATTCGTATGCTCAAAACAATGTGAAAATTGCAGAAATAGTGATATAATTTCTCAGAGGGAATTGAGTAAAATGAAGCAATTTCTATATGATTATCCTATTACAAATATTGCGATTCAGATTAGGAATAGAGACATTGAATTAAAGATTGTTGATGATCCTGATCGTTTCTTGGATACACTATCTCGAGAAGACAAAGGTGGTAGACTGTATCTACCCTATTGGGCATATCTCTGGGAATCTTCAATAGGGTTGGCGCAGCATGTATCGGAGTTAGGTGAAACGCTTTCTGGACAACATATCCTTGAAATTGGTTGTGGATTTGGACTGGTAGGTATAGTCGCCTGTCAATTAGGTGGTAAAGTTGTTTTCACAGATTTTGAACATGATGCACTTCTATTTGCAAGACACAATGCTCAACTCAATAATGTTGATACCGCTGATTATGTCCAAATGGATTGGAATACGTCTTGTTTTCAAAGCAAATTTGATGTAATACTCGCTTCCGATGTGATATATGAGGCACATAATTGGCAGCCGATAATTGACTTCCTAAAAAAACATCTAATTCTGGATGGTACTGTCCTATTGTCTGAACCGAACCGAAAAAATGCAAGTAGATTTTTCAGAGGTCTCCGTGAAAACGGGTTTACCTTTGAAAAATCCACCTGTTCTATTTCATTGGACAATAGGAAATCACAAATAAACCTTTACACAATCAGATGGGTTACTTAGAACCTTCGTTTTCTGTTTGCTTAGGAGGATGAATTTCATAACTCGTTCCCTTGTAGGATACAATCACATGTTTTCCAATTGCCAAATATTGTGTCAACTCAGGTTCTTTCTTAAGCAACTCAAAATAGGCATCACTACCGAACTCAATCTTTTTGGGCTTAGTTTCGGTTTTATGTGTGCTATCTACCCACACACCTTCACGAAGTTGGAATGTTTTGTTTTTGACCTGCTTAATATTGACAGCAGTATCTGCCACCTTATCTTGCGTTTGGAGTGCCTGTAATTCTACACTCTCCTCAACCTTAAGTTCCTTTGTTGATACTATTGTAGGTCTTATTGCTGGGGACGTACCACTTCTTTGAAATGCTTTTGCTTGTCGAACAGATGTTGTTTGTCTCCCTCTGGATAGACGACTCAATAGTTGACTCTGTTCTTCAGGTTCTGTAACAAGAAATGATGTGTAGGGAGTCATAATCCCATACTTTTCACTGAGACGAACGATTTCCTCAATTAATTCCTTATTATCACCGTTTAACCGAATTTCGTCAACAAGATAGGCGACTTTCCGTTGTGCCCATAACCTCGGTAAAAATTGGTGATCCGATTCGCTCTTTGGGAACTTTGCATTATTTGTAAATTCCTGTTTCTTACCGTTGATGTCTCCACTTAACGTAATTTTTGACTTTCCACTACCAGCATACCTACCAAGCACAGTCAATTGAGTGCCACGGAAAAGATGCGGTAACTTTTGTGGATAGTGATTCTTAGTTCTGATGTTTTGGATTTTTAACGACAAATTGACAAGAACGGGTTCACTTACCTTCGTAAAGAAAGAGGATACTGCTACCTCTAAATTCTCTTGCGGTTTCACATATTGACGCGTGCCGTTATTTTTTTCTGCAATTTTATCAAGTAAATTGACATTTACATCATAGCCAACACCAAAAACAAAGATACGTGATTTATCGCTGTTTGTCCCAGATACATGCTTGAGAATAAGATTAGGATCTGTAACCCCCACTGTTGCTTCTCCGTCGGTTAGGAAAACAACAATACGAGGTCTCTCTGGATTCGGCATGTCTTTAACTGCCTCAAGCAATGCATCATTGATATTAGTACCACCGTTTGCAACAATATCCTCAATGAATGTAAGTGCATTTTTTCGTTCTTTTTTCACAGAAACTAAGGTTTCAGCAAAAGGTTCAACATCTGTGTTAAATGTGATGAGATTAAATCGGTCACCATCGTTTAGATTTTCAACGCAATAACGGAGTGCTTCTCTCGCTTGCTCGATTTTCGGTCCTTTCATACTGCCAGACCTGTCAAGAACAAAGATGAAATCCTTTTCAATGACCTCTTTCTTGTCCACCTCGTATTTTGGGGAAACAAGGAGCATAAAGTAGCCTTCCTCATCTGGATCACTTCGATGTGTAATGAGATCAATGCCGAAATCTTTGTCAGAACGTGAGTAGTAACATACGAAATCGCGTTTTACATGGACACTTGTGCCTTCAAAACTGATGTTCGCATGATTGTCATTTTCTCTGTTGATTGCGACCTCATGTGAGGGGGAATATATGGTTTTGAGAGCATGTTTGCTTTTAAGGTCTATAGAAACTGCAAGACTACCTACGGGTTGTGAGGTAAAATTGTCTGTTTGAAGTGGATAGGTATACTTAGCAAGACCGGAATCTGCATTGATAACCTGTGCATATTCAAGTTGAATCCGTCTCTCACCATTAGGTGGGATCGGAAACACTCTTGCCTTAAATGCACGTGTACCGACATACTCAAGCAATGCGGGATCTTGCATGGAACGCACAATTCCTTCGTAGATACTACGCGCTTTATCTTTCGCGAGCAATTCTCCTTTGACTGGTTTTCCATCAATGTATAATACAAAATCGGAGATTGCTACATCATCTGCCAGTGGGAATATATATGTGCCTTCAAGTTGCATGTTGTTAGGATTTGCGAAAACCTGATCGATTTTTGTGGTTGCAAGTTGGTTTTCAATAGAAACATTAACGTGATGTTGCTCAATTCTTAAGTTTTCAATACGTGGGGTACGTGATATACCGGTGACAATAATTCCTTGTGCTTCAACATATTGTATTACTCCTGCAAACAGGAGGAGTGACAATGTGGTGTAGAAACTTAATCTTTTCATGGGATACCTCCGTCATTATGTGACAACGTAGTAATTTATTATACCACATTGGAGAACATTATGCTTGTTGTATACCGTACAGGGTTATTTAGTTTTATAAATTTATAGTTGACGAGTTTTACTAATAGTTAGGATTGCATCCTGGCAAAGTAGTAGGCACGCTCCGCGTGTCGTCCGTCTGAACTGACAATTTTTTAAAACTAATAAACCTGAAATTATATCACCGTGACAAGACTAAGACTGCAATTACTTCCCTACACAGAACTGCGAAAAAATACGATCCAGAATATCTTCAGTAGTAGTTTTCCCTACAATGTCACCAAGGGCATCAAGACCGATACGCAGGTCCACAGAAACGAGATCCGGTGGCATCTCGTTTTCTAAACTCGCTATAACATTATCAAGTGATTCCTGTGCACGACGAAGCGCATCTTGATGGCGAGCATTTGTGATAATCGGTGATTCTGCCATTGCAAATTCACCACCAAGTAGTTCATCACGGATCGCGTTCTTCAACTCATCAATACCCTTTTCTTCTGTAATTGCAGTCTGAATAACACGCACTTTTGGACAATGATCAGATAACACAAGCGGTTGTGTAACCATGTGTAGATCCGTCTTATTCAGAATCAGGATTACCCGATGAGAATTTCCAATCTGTAACAACTCTATATCCGCTTCTTCTAACGGTTGGGAGGCATCAAACATTAAGAGTAAAAATTCCGCTTTATCAAGAACATCTCTACTCCTTTGAACGCCATGTTGTTCAACAAGGTCGTCCGTCTGTCGGATCCCTGCTGTATCAATAAGATTGATTGGAATACCACCGACATTAATTGCCTCCTCAATCGTATCACGCGTAGTCCCTGGAATGTCTGTAACAATAGCACGCGCCGTGGTAACCAGAGCATTGAACAGACTTGATTTTCCTACATTCGGTTTTCCCAGAATAGCAACTTTGACACCCTCCTTGATAATTCGTCCTTCTGAAGCAGTATCTAAAAATTGCACTAAATCCTTCTGAATAGCACGGACAGTTTGCAGCTGCGTGTCAATCTTCATAAAGTCCAAATCTTCATCTGGAAAATCAATTGAAGCCTCAACTTCTGCAAGCAGTGATGCAAGACTATCACCCAGCCGATTCACATGCTCCGAGAGTTTCCCCGATAATGCGTCAATCGCGATCTTACGACTCAGTTCAGTTTTCGAACTGATGAGTTCTGCTACTGCTTCCGCTTGTGCAAGATCAAGTCTACCGTTGAGATACGCGCGTTTCGTAAACTCACCCGGTTCAGCAAGCCTTGCCCCTGACTTTACAACTAATTCTAACACTGTCGTTAGTGGAACAAAACCTCCATGACAGTTGAATTCAACTATATCTTCGGTAGTATAGGTATTGGGAGCACGCATGATTCCGAGTAGCACTTCATCAACGACTTCATCAGACTCAGATGTATCTATGACATGTCCGTGGGTAAGTGTATGTGTTGGGAGTTTGTCTGGTGAAATATCGCGTGAGGGATGAAACAATTGACAAGCAATAGGTATTGCAAGTGAACCACTGACGCGTACTATCCCGATGCCTCCTTCACCTCTCGGTGTAGCGATGGCAGTGATGGTATCGTCAAATTTCATAATGCAATTCCTGCTTTACAAGGTGATTAATAGTCATCACTTGCAATAACAACACGCCGCATATCACCTTCGCCTTGACTAAAAGTTGAAACGGTATCATCCCCTTGTAAGGCAAGATGAATAATACGACGATCTTTGGCTGACATAGGAGAAAGAATTACATCCTGTCTTGTCCGTCTAACTTTAGCAGCAACCTGATGTGCAAGGTCAACAAGTGACTGTTCTCTCCGTTCTCGATAACCTTCAGTGTCAACAAACACCTTTTTCTTTGCAAGCGCACTTTTATTGATGATACAGTTCAGAATACGTTCCATAGCATCAAGTGTCTGTCCATGTTTGCCAATAAGGAGTGCTGGTGAATCAGTTACCATATTAAGGTGCAGGCTTCCCTCAATAAAGTCAGATTCTACCTTACCATCAATACCTATCCGTGTGAGTATTTCCTTTAAAACGGTTTCAGGCGAAGTCGTGATATCTTCCTTAAGAGTAGCACGAACTTTTGCTGGTTTCGCACCAAAACTCAATATGCCTTTCGTCGGTTCGTTTATTATGATGATATTTACGTCTTCGCGTGTCGTTTCAAGTTCTGTGAGGGCAATATCAATTGCCTCTTCAACAGTTTCTGCTTCTACCTCAATATAGTTTTGCAAGTGGTAACACTCCTTTTGTTCTATGTATATTCACGCATAAAAGTGCAAATTAAGACGATTATATTTATTAAGTGTAAGTATGTATTTAACCTGTGTTTGTATATAATTGTATCACACTATCTGTAATGATATGATAAGAATCAGAAATGTCTTCGTCAAACTCCTGTCAGTAATATTATTTTTATTTTCGGTTCGGTTTAGTTTCCTGTATTTCGCTCTCACCATCATGAAAATACTTTGTTTGTATATATTGTTGAGCTACAGTAAAGACATTATTACATAACCAGTATAACACAAAACCTGAAGCCCAATTATAGAAAAGGAATACAAAAATAAGCGGCATAAACTGCATAATCTTCGCTTGCATATTCGTTGTAGCGGGTGTAGCAGACATACCACCGACGAATTTCTGTTGCAACCAAGTCGTCAGTCCGTTCAATAACGGCAAAAACCTTATCGCATCTATCTCTAAAAAGATCAACGGAATTGTAAATGGAAGTTTGACCAAAACATCTGGTGCCGACAAGTCATTTATCCAAAGGAAAAAAGGAGCACCTCGGAATTCAACCGCAGTCCCAAGCAAAGCAAAAAGTGCCCAGAAAATAGGCAACTGCGGAAGCCATGGGATACACCCACTCAAAGGGTTCACTCCATTTTCTTTATAAATCCGCATTGTCGCTCTGTTCAGTTTTTGTGGATCATCCCGAAATTTTTCTTTTAATTCAACCAATTGCGGCTGAAGTTGCTGCATCTTCTTCATTGAGACATGCGCTTTACGTGTTAAGGGAAAAGAAATGATCTTTACTAACGCAGTCAAAATGATAATTGATAACCCATAGTTCCCAAAGACATTGTATATCAACTTAACCAACCACAACATTCCCCAAGCCACAGGACCGAAAAAACCGAAATCAATAATTTTCGGTAGATTAATTGATAGTTCAGGATCGTTCGGTGCGGTGATTTCCTTTAGCATTGCATCGTCCTTAGGACCTACATAAAGACGAAAAGAATGGGTTTTCTCCTGTTGTGATGACAGTTGAAAATTTGGGATTGTCAGGACAGTGGTCTCAGTAGGTGCAGCAACAAATACATCTGAAGGTGCTTTTGTTTCTGGTTTATCAAGTTTATAGGTTGCCTGAAGTTGCGGGTCAGGAATCATGACCGCAGTAAAATATTGATTATTAATACCTGCCCATAGCACATTGGCATAAGCCAATTCATCTTTCAATTCTTTCTTCGGTTTTCCTGTACCAATATAGGTTTTAGAACCTTCCTTTTTCGGGTCAAACCGTCCACGTTTACCGGACTCTTTTTCGTGAATTAGAAGGTCAGCATTAATTCCGGCTCCCCAACGAAGTTCATAACCGTTTGAAAGTTCATTTCCTCCAATTTGCACTAATTGAGAATCATCTGTAATGTTCTCAAATGTCAAATCCAAATCAACTGTATAGCTCTTATTATAAAATGTGAACTTCTTAGCAACCTTCAGCACATCACCAATTGTAGTCGTAAAAGTAAGCGTCTCTTTATCTTTTGATTCAGACAGCGTAATCGCTTCCTGATCAGCCTCCCATGTTACGCGCCTCAAATCTAAATCAAGTTGTAAATCTTCATTTCCAAGTCGTAAGGCAAGGCAGTTGAGGGCAGCCTCAGGAATAAGGTTCATCGGAACAATTATATTGGTGTCAGATCTATCCGGAAAACGCAATTCACCCTTATCATTCTTTTCTGTCAATTCCCACTGCTTGGCTATTGCTAATTTCTCATTAAATTCAATTTCATACGTATCAGTTGTGACCTGTATTACCGGATCATCAGGATTAACCTGAATAACCTGTGGTGGTGCGGAATCAGGGGAATCCTCTAAACTATTTTCAGTGGTATTTGTTTGGGGTGTCTGTTCAGGTGTTGTTGGATCGGTCGGTTCCGGCGCGAAGCGATTACCAAATATCAAAGTCCAAGCAATCATTACAGCAAGCATCAGAACAACCGCAAGTATATAACGTGATCCCATTTATATTTAGCAACTCCTCTTTACTATTATTATATTCCTAAAATATTATTATTTATCATACACTTGTTTTAGACATTAGATCAGCGTTATTGTTATTGAAGTGGATCAAACCCCCCAGGATGATAGGGGTGGCATTTCACCAATCGTTTTATAGTTAACCAGATGCCCTTAAATGCACCATACTTCTCAAATGCTTGTTGTGCATAATGTGAGCAGGTCGGATGGAAACGACACGATGGTGGAAGAAGTGGAGAGATGAAACGGCGATACCCACGGATAACGTAGAGAATGAATCGACTCATTTTATTTTACAAACAGCGTTTTTGAGGACGAATTATTTACCCTAAATTCCTATCCTTTGTGAGAACGATTTGTGAGAACGATTCCCAATAGAGATTCAATAAGGAAAGCACTCTATCTATCTGCCTCTCTGTTCGTCAAGATTGATGCTCGGAGGAATAAATTATGTAAACTGTCACGTACTTCTTGCATTTTTAGTCCACAAGCAGCTGTCCTGCCAACAACTACAATATCGTAGTGGGGTCGGAGTTTATACTTCAGCACACGAAATGCTTCACGAATGAGTCGTTTGACACGATTCCTCTGAACACTTTTACCAACTTTTTTACTTACGGTAATTCCTAATCGGGGTTGTTTTAATTCTGTGTGGTAAACATATACAACGAAATATGCATCCCAATACTTTTTACCCTTTTTGTAGGCTCTCTGAAATTCCCATGACTTCTTCAATCTTTCCGGATGCAGTTGATAGGACATAACGTCAGGACACACTCATATCGGTCTCACCCTATACTTCGCAATTTGCAGCGATGTACACGTAACCATTTCACATCTTTAACCGTGTATAGGAATGTAGAATCATTCCGCCTCAGTTAATATAGAGGTACTTTTTCCACGAGGGATGATAACCTCGAAAATGACGGTTAAGTTGCAAATACGTTAAAATAGAAGGTGTTTTCGGTGCACGTTTTAACTTAAACTGCGTCTCATGCAGCATTTGACTGCCTTTTTTGTTATTGCATCGTTTGCAAGCAGTCACAACATTTTCCCATGTTGTTTTTCCGCCCTTTGAAATTGGAATAACATGATCAAGTGTGAGTAGAGATGCAGAAAGTTCACGATGGCAATACTGGCAGATGTGCTGGTCGCGCGCAAGGACATTTTTACGAGAAAACTTGACGACACTGCGCGGAACATGAACGTAGTTTACCAAACGAATTACGTGCGGCACTTTGACTGCAGTTGATGGTGACTGTATTTCTGAATCAGACACTTCTTCTGTCTGAGCTGTTCCCTTGAATACCATTTTCAAGGCACGTCTGAGATTGCAAACATTGATAGCTTCGTAGCTTGCATTTAGTACCAAAACGGTGACATCCACTCGCCTGTCCTCCTACAAGCAAGTCATTCAGACTTTACTCACACATAATATTAACACATCTAAACACAAATTGCAACTAAAATCTAAATCTACTTGCACAGAATCTCTTTCTATACAAGATAGAATTATGGTATAATAGTCTGTAAAATACACATTTTGGTGATACTTGAATGTTTATTTATGAAGGAGAATTAGAATGGAAAATGAGGGTAGACGATCTTTTTTACAAATCGCAACTGCATGCATTGGTGGATTACTAAGTTTAGCAGCAGGTATTCCACTAATCGGATTTGCTATATCCCCAGCGTGGAAAAAAGGCGAATCACAGTGGGTTGACTTAGGCTTAGTAGACCGCCTCAAAAACAGCAGATTCAAAAAGGTAAATTATACATTCACAGCAAAGGACGGTTGGGTGAAAGCCACGAAAAAACGTTCAGTTTACGTCACAGACATAGGCAACGGTGAGTGGGATGTCTTTTCACGGACATGCTCCCATCTCGGTTGTCTTGTTCGATGGAACGAAAGCCAAGAAGCATTCTTATGCCCGTGTCATGGTGCGGTATTTGATAAAAACGGTGCTGTTGTTGCTGGTCCTCCACCAGAACCGTTACAAAAACTTGAAGTCAAAGTAGAATCTGGTGTTTTATATGTAAAGGAGGCGTAAATGAAGCAATTTCTAAAAGATCGTCTCCCATTAGATGGTATGATGGACCATCTGCGGAAACCACTACCGAAACATATCAATTTGCTTTTCTCACTCGGTAGTTTAGCAATGTTCCTGCTGATACTTCAAGCGGTTACCGGTGCTTTCTTAGCATTATTCTATTCTCCTTCACCAGACCATGCCCACAATGCTGTCCAATATATCTCTGGAGAAGTGCCTTTCGGTAGTTTTGTACGCGGCTTGCACCATTGGGGTGCAAGTGCAATGGTCATCATCGTATTTCTCCATATCCTCCGTGTTGTCTTATATGGGTCATACAAGGCACCGCGTGAACTCACATGGGTCGTCGGTGTTCTCCTATTTATAGTTACCCTCGGTTTTGGATTTACAGGTTATCTGTTGCCCTGGGACGAAAAAGCGTATTGGGCAACGGTTGTCGGCATAGAAATCTCGAGTACTGCCCCTGTGTTGGGTGATGTAGTTGCAAAAATATTACGTGGCGGTACTGAGGTTGGCGCAGTAACGTTATCTCGGTTTTACGCACTTCACACCATCTGGCTACCGTGGTTAGCGTTCGGTTTGGTCGGCGTACACCTGTTCCTCGTCCGTTACTACGGTTCTTCAGGATTACCAAAAAACACTGACGAAGAAATGAAGACCGGCAAACCGTTCTATCCGGATCAGGTTTTTGAAGATGTTGTCGGTATACTAATCCTTTTTGTAGTACTTGCCTGTGCTGCACTGTTCGCACACGTTCCGCTTGAAGATGTCGCCGATCCAACAAACGCAAATTACGATCCACGACCAGAATGGTACTTCCTTTTCCTATTTCAACTCCTCAAATACTTCCAAGGTCCATTTGAGATACTTGGCACATTTGTCATTCCAACGGTCGGTATGTTGTTACTGCTATTCCTACCCTTCTTAGACAGAAGCGAACGTAAAGTGCTTTGGAAACGTCCAATTGCACTGACGGTCACAAGTGTCAGTGTTATAGCCATAGTAGGATTGACAATCCTCGGTGCTACTGCACCAAAACTTGAGACCACAGAGGAAACTCCCCCTACAGAGCAGGGACAACAGGTTGCTCCACCTGACACGCAAACAGAACAAACTGATGAGACTGAGGAAGATGTATTTGATTTCCAATTGACTGAAGAAGAAATAGAAAATGCAACAGAAGTAGACGAAGAATCCCAATAGACAACAAACGAATCTGATTGAATTTATCTTTTCTCCATGCTATCCTATGTGCAGACCGTTCATAGGAGAAAGCATGCCACCAGAGGAAACATCTACAGAGCAAGAACTACAAGAGTTTTATCAATCTCTGCTTACCCATTTCCCTGACAGAAGTATACGATGGTTATTCGCAATGCTGACGAGCATTCGAAGTTGATAGAGTTAGTTCAACAACAGACTGATGAAATGGAGGTAGAGACAATGGCTAAAACTATGGCTGATGTATACATTGAACAAGGAAAAGCACAAGGCATTGAACAAGGCGAGATACAAGCAAAACGAGAGATGATATTGAAATTACTTGACATACACGTCGGAAATATACCCGATACTGTTAGTAAAAAGGTTTCAAGGATGCGGAGCCGTTCTCGACTTGACTCGCTATTGGAACAGGTCGCAACCGCACAGACACTCGATGATATTAAGTGGAATTAAACGCGTCCACCCCTCGTAGGTTGAAGCGATCGATATTGAACTCCGACCTACGAAGCACAAAACATAGAAAAATCATTCTATCTTTGGTATCCTGCAACCATACAAAAAATATAGGAACATTGCTATGAAAAACCTAATAATCATTCTAACACTGACAATATTATTCTCTATATTTACATATAACACGACATCCGCAGAGATTGTCACAGATGGACTCGTAAGCTATTGGACATTTGATAAAAATGATATGATCAATAGAACCTTAAAAGATGTATGGGGCGAAAACAACGCAACAATCCACGGAAACCCTAAATCTGTTCACGGCAAGGTTGGAGAAGCATTCAAATTCGATGGTGTAAACGATTATATTGACCTAACAACTCTTGAAGATTTTGGAGAACAGTTAGGGAAATCTACCTTTGAAGCATGGATAAAAACCACCAACAGCAAAGATTGGATGACCTTAGTAAATACGAATGGAGATAAGTGTCCATATTGGGGAATTCATCTGAATGGAGATACGGAACTGAATGGATTGGTTGAAATAAGGGAAGGTAGGGTCTATTATACAACAAGTCTTAGAAGTGTAGATGGAAGAAGTTGCGGCGGGGCTACCAGGGGATCCTCTATGAATATATTTGATGGAGAGTGGCATCATCTTGTCTATACATTGAATTATGTAATCAAACCTACGGGTGGAAGTGGTGGCAGAATTGTCTATCTTGACGGTGTCAAAAGATCAACGGGAACACATGGATTCGGAGGTAACAGAGCCTTCTTTCCATTCACGGCTCCTGTCCATCTCGGTGCGAGAAAAACGAATGGCGTAACCAGCAGCTTCTTTGAGGGATACATAGATGAAGTCCGTTTATACAATCACTTTCTCACAGCAGATCAAGTCCAACAGAACTACGAATCAAGAGATCCTTTCAATGTTGAACCCAAAGGTAAATTAGCAACCCTGTGGGGCAAACTCAAGCGGTGATATTGTTTGAACCAGGATGGACAGGATTATAGGATTAGCAGGATAAGAGAGTGGTATGCCAATGTTACTTGGCAAAAGGATACACTTCTTCCTTTACAACAGAATATATACACACAAACTCCAATCCTGAAAATCCTATAATCCTGAAAATCTTGGTTCAGATAACAAACGATTCTGACTGAATTTATCTATCCTCCATGTTATTTTAAAGGTTAATTAGGGGAAGCATGCCACTTTCATGATGAAGCTGCTAAGTAAGTCAACAATTGCATAATCCCTACCTTTGAACATCTGATGAAAAACGACATTTTTGAAGAACAATACCCCTTATTTCCCATAGACACTCAGTCTAAAGTCTCAGATGATAAAACAACATCTGACGAGACAGAATTAGTCTCCTTCAGAGAATTAGTCCCAGAAATCACCGACACAGGTTACCTTACCCATGCCATCGTCTCATACCCCGCAAAATTCATCCCTCAAGTTGTCAGATATGCAATAAACACCTACACAAAAGAAGGTGATTGGATTATTGACCCGTTCGCCGGTTCAGGAACTGTAGGCGTGGAAGCATATCTATGCAAACGTAACGCCATCCTCTTTGACTTAAACCTGTTTTTAAATCACATTATGCCGCTAAAGGTTTATCGCGGAAAAGAACGGCTGAAGATAGAATCGTTAGGAAATCTATTAGACGGTATGATAAAGAATAATACACACCGTTTTACTCCTTCCTGGTCCAATGTCAACTATTGGTACGCACCTGAAATCTTAGAGCTGCTTTCGCAATATTGGGGGTATATCCATAATATAGAACAAGACGCATATACTGGTATTATCAAAGCAGCACTACTAAAGGTCAGCAAACGCTTCTCCTACACCGAACACAGAACACCAAAATTAGCCAGATCCAAACGTAAGTTAGCTACAATTGAAGAACTACTCACGGAAAATTGGAGAGAACAGCTTATTGATATAGTCTACGACCACTCCTTCAAAACATTAAATCGCATAAACGACTTTGTAACACTCACACGACATCATAATAATCAGGTAGATTTTCATGGCGGCGTTGATTCTTCTTATATTGATTTACCACGCGAATGTGACGCACTTATCACTTCTCCTCCTTATCTACAAGCACAAGAATACATCCGCTCAACAAAGATGGATCTCTACTGGTTAGGACATAACGATGAAGAGATTCAAACGTTATCACGTCTTGAAATCCCGTATCGGAAAGCAGATCGTATTATACATACAAAAACATTGGACAATATCAGGGACAAACTCACTCGTCAAGACCTATGCAATCGCCTTGACTCCTACTTTTGCCACACGATAAACGCACTTGAAAATACCATGAACCGATTGAAACCGAATGCATCCGCATGTATTTTTGTGGGTAATCCACGCATTGATGGTATTACTGTTGAACTCTGGAGAATCTTAGTAGAATATTTTACAGAACGCGGTTACCAATTTGAAAAAGTTTACGAAGATAGGATTAAGACACGCCAACTGTTCGGAGTGCGTAAGAATAAAAACCCCGATGGAATGAAGTCAGAATACTTGCTTATATTGAGAAAAACGACTGTTTGATAGTATTGCCTTTAAATCCTGGTTCAGCCAATATCAAAACCCTACACTACCCTCTTCCCACTTTTTCATTGACACCTTTACCCATAATATTATAAAATAAAACAAAAATCGTAGCGGCGGCACCATCATACCCGCCCAGCAAGGAGACGAAATGAAATCTCTACATACCTTCAAGCAAATAGCAACAGCACTGCTTCTACTGCTCCTCATTACCCTACCCCTATCTGCTGAGGAGCAACCCGAAGAAGCACCACTCCCTCTCAAAAAATACGTTGAATTCACCCTCAGCGGCACCTATACCGACACAAAAGAGATCAGCTTTTTTGGAACTTCTTCAACAAAAACGCTACGCGGACTTTTCAAGAAATTGGACACACTCAAAAATGACGATGAAGTCGCAGGCATCATCTTCAAAATCGGAAACATCGGTATAGGATGGGCAAACTTACAGGAATTAAGAGAGAAATTAGATGAAATCCGTAAGACAGACAAAGAGATGATCGCATATCTTGAAGGTGGTGGTAATGCACAATATCTCCTCGCCGCTGCAATGGACAAAATCGTTCTGATGCCCGTGGGAACACTGAATCTAATCGGTTTACGTTCCGAAATATTCTTCTTCAAAGGTCTTTTAGAAAAACTGGATATTGAAGCAGATATGCTCGCAATGGGTAAATTCAAATCAGGTGTTGAACCGTTTACACGCGATAGTATGTCTGATGCCTTCCGAGAATCCATGACCGAATTACTTGACGACCTGTACTCCCAAATGTTGGGTAAGATCGCTGACGGAAGAGACGAAATAACACCTGAACTTGCTGCAAAGTTGGTTAATAGCGGTCCCTTCACTGCAAAAGAAGCACACGAATTAAATCTCGTTGATGAACTACAATACTACGATGAACTTCTGGATACAATCAATGCAGAAAATGAGGGAGAGGCAGAAGTTGCTCCAAAAGACAGCGAAAAGAAACGAAAAGTGCCTAACATGAATAGTTTCGCTGGAATGATGCAGCTGTTCAGTATGTTAAACCCACCTCAACGTGCTAAACCTCGACCAGCAGACAAACAAATCGCACTTATCTATGCAAGCGGTCCCATCTTACCCGATTTTAACTCACCTTTCCCTACAACGTCTATGATTACACCGAAGGGATTAAAGGATGCGTTTAAGAAAGCACGTTCCGACGATGCTGTTAAAGCAGTAGTTTTCCGCGTAGATAGTCCGGGCGGTTCCGCACTCGCATCCGACCTAATCTGGCGTGAAGTTATGCTAACACAACGCAAAAAACCTGTCATCGTCTCTATGGCAAACTATGCTGCCTCTGGTGGTTATTACATTTCAATGGCAGCAGGAACAATAGTCGCACAACCCGGAACACTCACAGGTTCTATCGGAGTCTACGGTGGTAAACTCAATATGAAAGGTCTCTATAACAAAATCGGTCTGACAAAAGAGATAATCACACACGGACAAAACGCCACAATCTATTCAGATTACGGCAACTTTTCACCGACAGAACGAGAACGCGTTCAAAAAATGATGAAGACTATCTATGACGATTTTGTCAACAAAGCTGCTGCTGGCAGAAAAACAACCTATGACGAAATTCATGCCGTCGCACAAGGCAGAGTCTGGACAGGAAAACAAGCAAAAGAACTCGGACTCGTTGATGAAATCGGTGGACTTGAATCTGCCCTAACAATCGCAAAAAAACAAGGTGAAATTGCCGATGATGATAAATACGACATCATCGTGCTACCCGAAGAAAGACCTTTTTTAGAACAATTCTTAGAAAGCATGCTTGAAGTAGAGATGGAAATTTCAGAATCATTACCTCTGCAAATAGCACAACAACATCCGCTATTTCCATTGTTAAAAGGACAATGGCATCAGATAATGACATGGATAACCCTATTTGAAAAGGAACGAGTAATCACAGCACTACCTTTTGATATTACAATCCGGTGATTTTAGCAAAATCTTAAACGCGTTTGTAGTCGCGCAATTCATTGCGCCTCTTATATTCATTATCTATTTTTGAATTTTCCACTGGGACAATACATATCAATAATTGTGGGGTTTACTATATATGAATAACAACGATTTTCATGTGGATATAACCGACGAACAAGTAACCTTTTTTCAAGAAAACGGATATCTCAGCATTCCGCGCATCACGACTGATAAAGAAATAGAATGGCTCAAGGGAATTTACGATGAACTCTTCACTGAACGCACAGGTGAGGAACAGGGACGTTATTTTGATTTAGCAGGTCCCCGTGCACATAAAGGTAGAGAGACACTACCCCAAGTCTTAGGTCCTGAAGCACAATTCCCTGAACTCCGAGAATCTATCTATTTCCAAAACGCACGCAGACTCGCAGCAAAACTGCTCAGCGTTGAAATGGAAAATGTCGGTGGCGGTGGACACATGATACTAAAGCCTGCAAACTACGGAAACGAAACCCCGTGGCACCAAGACGAAGCATATTGGAATCCAACCGTCCTGCCACATAGTTTGAGCGTTTGGCTTCCCCTTGACAAAGCAACGCTTGAAAGTGGATGTCTCCATTTTATCCCTAAATCCCACAAAGGCGACGTGCGTTGGCATCGGCACATCAACAACGATCCACTCGTACACGGCTTAGTCACCGATGATGTTGATCCATCAGAGGCAGTAGTATGTCCCATACCCGCAGGCGGAGCAACGTTCCATCATTGTCGCACCCTACACTATTCTGCACCCAACAGCACAGACCAAGAACGTAGGGCATATATCCTTGTCTTCAGCGGTCCGTCCCAAAAGTTGGACAAACCCGCACACCGACCTTGGATAGAAGAGGAGCAAGAAGCACTCGCAAAACTAAAATCCTTAGCAGCAGAAAGGGAGTAAGTACGCCATAACGGTAGGTTCAGTTTCCTAACCGAACCTGAGTTTATATTGTAGGTCTAAGCGAGCGTAGCGACCTCCGACATGTATTTTGTCTGAACCAAGATTTTCAGGATTAGGAGTTTGTGTATATATATATTCCGTTGTCCAGGATGAAGGGCTACCTTTGCCAAGTAACATTGGCATACCACTCTCTTATCCTGAAAATCCTGTAATCCTGAAAATCCTGGTTCAGACAGATCCTAAAATTGACGTATATGGGTATTCGTCGGTCGCTCCTACAGAGAATGGGAGAATAAGTAGAGAACTTGAGAACAAGTAAAGGTAACTAAACAATGAACATCATCTGTACAGGCATCAGTTGCTCAGGACGCAAAGAACTCATAAAAGACTTTGATGAGGGGAACAGATATACGATAGGTTGCGTAAGAATTTTTATTATCCTTGTATAAGGTGTTTTTAATGTATGAAGAATTAGAGGGAATTAATCCTCCAAACGATGAAGATACTTTGTGGCGATACACAAACTTTGAGAAATTTGTTAATTTATTAGTTACAGAATCTTTGTTTTTTACAAGAGCTGATAAATTTGAGGATCCATACGAAGGATTTATACCACAAAGTATTATAGATGCTTACAAACATTCCCTTACGCGTGTTGCACCAGAAGAGTTTGTAGAAGCAATAATGAAAAGAAATGAAGATTCTCGTAAATATGTTATGTGTAACTGCTGGCATCAGAATATAGTAGAGTCGATGGCAATGTGGGAAAAATATTACATGCGTAACAGTGGTGTTGCTATCAAAACAACTATGCAAAAAATGAAAAATAGTCTAACAAACACACATTCTATTTATATCGGTAAAATAGAGTATATCTATGATAACACAGATGACAACCAATATATGCAAAACTTTCTAAACAGCGAAATCCCATTAGCTAAAAAGTTGACATATTTCCCTTATTTCCAAAAGAGAAAAGAATATGAACATGAGCAAGAAGTTCGGTTAGTCGTTGATATTGATCCTTTCGTCATGGACGCTTTAAATAATCAGACTGTAGACTCTTTTTTAGAGATTGGATTGCCGGATATATGTGATATCGGCATGCTTTTTAATATTGATGTTGATACGTTAATTGATGAAGTCATTGTTTCACCTTATGCCGAGAATTGGATTACAGAGACTGTCAGATCAGTAGTTGACAAATACGGATTTAATTTTCGAGTTAATCCATCAACACTTTTAGACTCTCCTGCTTTAGACGAAATTATCACAGACGGAGGTTTATAATGAAAAAAATAAAGGTTGTTGTTGACAAAAAATTTGAACAAATTCTGAAAGAAGAAGCAGAAGATTTTTCTATAGATTGGTCATTAGTAGATATTAATTGGGTTCTTTACGAGGAATTATTATTAAGTCATTTAAAACCTCCTTTGAATAAAAAAATGGTTAAAATGATAGTTTTAGGATTCAAAGGAGAAATTCCAGCCATGGATGTAGACAGTTGGTTCCGCTCTTATCGTTTCACATATTGTATTTATTATAAAACTTTTGATACAGAAACTAAAAAAATGGATATGCTTAGTCTTGGTAATGAAGGAACAATTAAAGATATAGCCGTAAGACTTGGTGATATTTTTACGGAATTTAAAGGATAGCGTCTATTTTAGATAACACTGGCAAAGACACAAGTTTAGAAAGGTTATATCAGCACTAAGGTCACCAAACAATGAACATCATCTGCACAGGCATTAGTTGTTCAGGACGCAAAGAACTCATAAAAGACTTCGAAGCACTCTGCATCCAGCGACAACTCAACATCGGATTCTTCAACGTAGGCGATTACATGCACCGCGTAGCCGCAGAATCCCGCGTCCACTTCACAGAAAAAGTCCTCGACTCCGACCCAGCCGTCTTATCCCTTGCGCGACGCACCGCATTCTACGAAATAGCAAGAGATGCCCAAGCCTATCAACATGCAATCATAGGATTACACGCATGCTTCCGATGGCGTGGCAGCCTACTGGAAGGCTTCTCATTCAAAGACATAGAAATACTTCCACCCGATATGTTCATCAATGTCGTTGACAACATAGCCGACATCTACCAACGCATGGAAAAAAGCACGCAATGGTCAGGGACCAGAAAAGCAGCCCTCAACGTCTGGTTAGACGAGGAAGAATTCCTTACAAGACAACTTGCACATCTCACAGAAAAACCGCACTACACCGTCGCAAGACAACATAATCTCGTAAATTTCTATGAACTACTCTTTTCAGAAAAACCGAAATTCTATCTCAGTTATCCGATAACACTCTTAAGAGACACACCCGAAGAAATACAGAGAATACGCAAGTTAGGAGAAAAACTTTCCAAATCATATATCTGTTTCGACCCGCTTGCCATAAAGGACATGGCACTTGTCACATTCTCCAAAGCAGAAGCAGATGACGACATGCTGAACGTACCCGAAACGATGAGTGAGTTAGATGATGATGTCATTGAGCAGATAAAAACCCGAACTATTTCACGGGATTACCAGTTCGTCCACCAGAGTGATTTTGTCGTAGTCATCTATCCCACCGACAAATTGTCCCCCGGTGTTTTAAGCGAGATGAACTACGCCACCCGTCATAACAAACCCGTATACGCCGTCTACAACGAGACCCGTAGCATCTTCTTTGAAAATCTATGTGACAAAATATTTGATACCTTTGAAGAATTAGACGAATTTCTGAAAATCACGTATAATACAAAAAATAATTGACACCCATACGCGTCAATTTTAGGAGGAGATACATATATAGTCGCTGAATTCATTACGGTTCTTACATTATCGTAGGGGCAAGGTCTCCTCGCCCGCATTCTCATATACATGCCCGTAGGTAGGAGCGAGCAAAGCGACCTCCGACATGAATTATGTCTGCCAGAATTTTCAGGATAAAATTTATATGCCAAAGTTCTTTTGCAATAGATAGCCTTTCATCCTTTACAACAGAATATATAATAACTAACTCCTAATCCTGGAAATCCTGAAATCCTGCAAATCCTGGTTCAGACAACAAGCGATTCAGACAGACAAGAATCGCTAAATTAACGCTCATGGTGTATAACTAATTGACAGCAAACAAGATTCAACAATTTAACTTGACAAACTATTGTATTAATGAGATAGACTGTATCATTATTAATGAAACATTGACTAAGCAGATAACTAATCCTGAAAATCCTTGTTCCAACAACTGATAACTGACTACTGAAAACTGATAACTGACAACAATCTTGACTATGAAAATCGCCATCCTTTCCCGTGGACCCGAAAACCACTCAACCCGTAGCCTTGTTATTGCAGCCGAAAAAGCAGGACATACTGCTATTGTCTATGACCCATTCGGTTTCTACCTACAAATCGGTGGAAACGGAAATCAGATCACATACCACGGAAAACCAGCAGATAATTGTGATGTCGTTATCCCGCGACTCTCAAGCGCAACAGCAAGATATGGTGGCGAGGTAGTCTACCAATATGAATGGCTCGGAATTCCAGTAGTAAACTCAGCACGTGCAATCGCGGATGCACGGCACAAGTTCCGTTCCCTACGCATCCTCTCACAACACGGGTTGCCAATTCCACCAAGTCTCACTGTCGGTTCCGCAACATATTTAGAAGACATTGCACAGGATATAGGCGAATACCCATTTATATTAAAACCATTCTACGGCACGCACGGCATGGGAGTTATGTTGTTAGATACACCTACATCACTCACCTCTACCGTAGATGCACTTTGTGACATGCATCGGGATTATATAATTCAATCCTTTATTGCAGAAGCCGCCGGTGTTGACATCCGAATACTTGTAGTCGGCGGTAAGCCAATAGCAGCGATGAAAAGACGTGCAGTCAATGGCGAATTCCGAGCAAACATACACCAAGGGGCAAACGGAGAAGCGATAACGATAACAGAAGAATACAAACAAATTGCAACTGCTGCAGCGGAGGCACTACAACTAAATATCGCAGGCGTAGATCTACTTCAAACAAAAAACGGACCGGTCATCCTTGAAGTTAATCCTTCACCCGGATTTGAGGAACTCCAGTCCGTCTCAGGAATTGATATTGCCGAGGCAATGATTGCATTCGCTGTTCAGTTAGCAGAAAATCACTCCCGAAAAGGCATGGGTAAATAATTGACATCTTATAAACGAAAGATATTGATGTTCAATCACGAGTTCCCACCAATCGGCGGCGGAGGTGGTTGGGTAAGTTATTATTTGGGCAAACATTTCGCAGCAGCAGGACATGAGGTGCATCTCATTACATCACAATTCCATGACTGTGCTAAAAGAGAGGAAGTAGATGGTATTCATATTCATCGTATACCAGCAATGCGTAAAAACCCGAATGTATGTGCTGTCCACGAGATGTTAACCTACGCAATCAGTTCCAGCATATACGGAATAAAATTCGCTAAGCACTTCAAACCCGACATCGTTCAGGTATTCTTCGGTATTCCAGCAGGTGGTGGTGCATTCCTCCTCCAGAAATTCAGAAATGTTCCGTACGTTGTGTTTTTAGGTGGCAGAGACGTTCCTCGTCCCGATCCCGATCCACCTTATTACCGTTGGCTATACATGCTGTTAAAGCCTATTATCCGAGCGATTTGGGACAATGCTGCAGCAGTCGTATCTTGTAGCGATGGCTTACGCGACCTTGCACGCGAAACAGATGCCGATGTCAAAATTGACATCATTCCTGATGGGTTCGACCCAGATAGTTTTGAACCGGTCCAACGCCAACCGAACCCTCAAATTGTCCGATGCCTTGCGATTGGTAGACTCATTCCACGCAAAGGTTTCCAGTTTCTCATTCGTGCGCTGCCGCAGATTATTGACAAAACCAAACATAACTTTGAGATTGAAATTGTCGGTGATGGACCCTATGAAGATGAATTAGTAAGTTTAGCAGCTAATCTCAATGTACGTTCACATATCCGTTTTGCTGGCGCAGTTCAGTATCCCAATTTACCGCAAAAGTACCGTGATGCTGACATCTTCGTTTTACCCTCATTATCAGAAGGCATGCCACTTGTTGTCTTAGAGGCGATGGGAACAGGTTTACCCATTGTTGCAAGCCGTGTTGAAGGAATTGATGAACTGGTGGAACATGACTTTAACGGCGCACTCTTTGATCCTGGTGATGTTGACACACTTGCAGAATGCATCATAAAACTAATCAACGCAGGGGAATCACGCATTGAGATGGGCAACGCAAGTGTAGAAAAACTTAAACGCAACGAACGCTACAATTGGAAAAACATCGCTGATGCATACCTCTCCCTCTATGAGAAAACACTAACTCAGGACAAACGAACAAGCAGCAGACATGCTATGTGAGGACGAGATGCGTTTGTAGTCGCGCAATTCATTGCGCCTCGGACATTAGGATTAGTATTAAAGTCTCAAAATGTGATTTTATTTATTAGAATTTGTATTACATTCCGTAGGGGCGAGGTCTCCTCGCCCGTATTCTCACATACAATCCTGATGTCAGAGCAAGCAAAGCAACCTCCGACATGTTGTCTGAACCAGGATTTTCAGGATGCCTTTTATTAACGGTCTCTTTTAATAATTGAAACGAATCAATAATAGTAGATGCAGAACAGTAGATACTTGGCAAGGAACGTAATAGTCAATACTCTTATCCTGCAAATCCTATAATCCTGCAAATCCTGGTTCAGACAGTTTAAGAAACCCTAAATACACACTTATAATCCAATTTTCCAACCACTTCACAATAAAAAGTGAATAAATTTCAAAAAAACACAAAAAATGTAAATATTTACTTGACATTCGTTAGTTACCTATGTTATACTACATGTCACATAAACATTTTGATTATAGGTAACCCAATTATGTTAACATTTAACGATACCAACATTCTTATGAAATTAGAAAAAATATACAAAATTGCAGTCAAAAAACTGGTATTTTTCCAGAGGATGCAAAAGATACCAAAATTAAATTTTTTTCTCATGAAAATACCGATTAAAATCACCGATAAACCCAGACAGGCACTATACGCAGACCGAATATACCAAAAGATACCGTAATGTAAAATTAAGATACCGTTTGTATCTTTTTAAAGGTAGAAAATCTTATGAAATTTTTAAGAAAAACTATTCGTCAAAAAGCAGATTACACACATGAACAGAACCATCACAACCAATTTTCCATACAGGAGGGTAACACCAATAAACAGTCAATCATCCAAAACCCAAACCGTACCAAAAATGGCAAATTAAAAAATGCAAAAACCTACATAAAAACCCCAGTCAACCCAGACAGTGACTGGTATAACACCACCGTACCAAAACCGTACCAAAAAACGAAAACTGGTACGGTTTGAAGGAAGCAAATTCCAGAGAATTGGAAGACAAAAACGAGGTATATTTCAATATCTTCAGTGGCAATTGAATGGCTCTGTCATTCCACACCTTGACATAGATGTATATTCCTGTTATCCTTTGTTGCGGCCACAGAATGCTTCTGTCCAACTATTGTAAATAACGTGAGTTCGGTATAAGAAAAATGATATGCTATTTTCCCAAATATTACCTTAATAACAACGGTAGGTGCGGTTTCCTAACCGCACAGCACGCCAAAATTCGTTTTCCCGAACTCACGTCAAATACGTATCGTGTCACTATCTTTAAGGAGAAATAAACACACAAATGCTTCCAATAAAAATACTTGCTATCGGTGCAGGCGGACTACAACGCGCCTTAACACATCAATTTGTTCATATCCTCAACCAGCGAAATCAATATAACGGTGGTATCTTTGTCGGGCAACCAACAGGCACTGAAAAAGCAGACGCTTTCAACCGACAAAACGGGGTATATCATGTCGTAACGTTTGACCTTAACGGCATCCATAACATAGACCAGATTTCAAGTGTTGTCGGTGCAACCACACTCGCAACAGAAACAGGACGCGAACAATTCTACGAACAAACCGATAATCCTTTAGACCTTATTCTCATCGGAGTAACCGAAGCAGGTATTGCAAAAGGTGAATTGGCGATGGATGTGTTAGATGAAACGCTTTATCGCTACTATAGCAAACACGGGACAGATGCGGACTTATGTGTAATCAACACCGACAACTTACGAAATAATGGAGATATAATCCGGGAAATCCTAATCAATGAGTATCCACAACGCAATAAGGATTATGCAAAGTGGTTAGAAAACAAAGTTGGATTTCTCAACGAGATGGGAGACCGACTTGTACCGCAAGTCTACGCTGTTCCCGATGAGATTAAGCAAGCAGCACAAGCACAGATTGATGGTTCAGATGAATTGATTACCTACGCAGAAGAGATGCCAGCTACCCCGCTTATCTTAGAAGACATGGAGAACAGACTACGCGTTCCCTTTGGAAAACTTGATGACTACGGGGTTGTTGTCAAACAGGATAGCATTGAACCTTACCACGATTGGAAGTTGCTACTCGTAAATTCAGTGCATGTGCCAGGAATTACACACAAAGGCGAACTCTCCGGCATTGAATATGTAAATGAGGCAGCATCACATCCTCTGTTTGCCCCACATCTGGAACGGTTGATGAACGGATACGCTAAAATCGTTGAAGCGGATATTCCAATAACGGGAAAGAGTGCCAATGCGTATACCCTTGAGTTTGTAGATCGCATCCGCCGCGTCAAAGATGACAACGCACGCATCAACATCATTGAAACAGTAAAACTCCGTGAACGCGCTGCTGACATCGTTCGATCACCTAACTATCACAGCAGCACTGAACTATTCAAATCCGACTTTGCATATTCATTCGCAACAGTGTTCCGATTTCTCACACCGCATACCATCTCTGGTGATGACTACAAAGGCATCACTGATACTGGCAAAGAATACGAAATCCGTGATCCTGACCGAACAATACAGATTGCCCTAAAAGATACTTATGGTGCAGATAAAACAGACGTAGAAAATCGACTTGACATCATCTTCTCAAATGCAACCCTATGGGCACCACAAAACCCAACTACTGACAACGCATTAAGCAAAAACCGAGACTTTTGCAAACGCGTGGCAGAATATTATCATCAGTTAGTCAACGGAAAAACTTGCTTAGAAATTTTGCAGAGTATAGTATGAGGATATGAAACATTTACTAAATGCTGACTTACCATATAAAGTAAACACGTATGTAGTCGCGCAATTCATTACGTCTCTTACATTCCGTAGGGGCGAGGTCCCCTCGCCCGTGCAAACAAGACGAATCAGGTTAATTCGGTATAAATCCCAACGGACAACAGATGGTCCTGCTGAAATGCAATCGCAATAGCCTCGGAGAGGCGAAAGGTGTATAGTTATAGGGATATTACCAAAATCAAGCCACAGAGGGGCGAAAGGAGAAACCATAAAAAAAGACGAGGCACACAGACCTCGTCCTACATTGTTACCTATGAGTTGAATCAGATCAATTAACCAGCAAGAGAGATAACACCCTTCTTGCGTTGCAGTACAGCATCATAGAACCGCATCGTTCCAACACAGTCATGGATACTTGCAATCGGTTCACGATCTTCACGAATCGCATTCACAAACTCAGTAAGGCTGATACCATCACCGGTCAACTCACCATTACGTTCATCAGAAAAGTTTGATTTAAATGTATTACCACCACCAGTATAGTGTTCAAATCCCCATAACCCTTCTAACACGATGTATTCGCCTTGTCCCGTAATCTCAATGTGATCGTAATTTCGCTGCCATAACCGTTGACTACTGAGTTGCAAAGTGCCTACAGCACCGTTGCTATACTCTACCGCCACAGCAAAGGATCCTTGTCCATCAACTTCATTGTGGAAAACACTCAGTTCATTGACTTCCGCACCAGCAATATGCCGCGCTAAATCAAAGTGATGGATAGCAAAATCAAGGAGATAATGTTTAACCGAACCATACCTGCCACTACAAAACGAACAGAACAGTTGCGTCAGTTGACCGAAAGATTCGGTCTGCATGATATTCCTTGCTTCCCGCACACCAAGGCTAAACCGACGTTGGAAGTTAACCATTAGAGTCTTCCCATGCTTTTCAGAGGCTTCTGCCAATGCAAGTGTCTCTTCAAGCGATGGCGCAGGAGGTTTCGGTGTAAAAACGTGATACCCAGCCGCAAGCGTTTCCAACACAAGAGGCTGTCTCGGATCTGGTCCCATAGAAATAATGACCGCTTCCAAGTCCTCTTTTTCAAACATTTCGTGTCTATCAAGGTAGTATCTTCCTGTGCCAAACTTACCAGCGGCTGCCTTTGCCCTATTTTCATCTGCATCACAAACCGCTTGCAATGCCACAGGTGCTAAATGCAATGCTGGGTAGATCGTATGTCTCGCAAAGCCACCAGCACCAAGAAATCCAATTCGAAGAGGTTCCATATTTGTTCCTTTGTGCGTTTAAATACGCATATTCCAAGATTTAATTTACACCAAATTTACCACAAATGAAGATCTCTGTAAAGGAAATTGAAAACATAAATCATTTGACATAATATTAACGTTTGAATATAATGTGTTATACTTTTGTAAGGATTATATAAGAGGAAAGAAGAAAAAATGAAAACTAAAGAAACACGACATGACCTTACCAGAACATATTTAAGAGAACAATTTTTAGATTCACTCAAAAGTCAAGGTAAATATAAATATGCACGCTACAGAGGACTTCCGTTGCGGTATGCTGGTGGGAAAAGTCTTGGAGTTGGGTATATTATAGAGCAAATCCCCGATGGACTTGAAAAACTCGTATCACCGTTTATGGGTGGCGGTGCTGTCGAAATTGCCTGTGCAAAAGAACTCGATATGCAGGTTTGTGCCTATGACATCTTTGACATACTCGTAAACTATTGGCAGGTTCAACTTATGTCAGGTAATTCCCTTGCCGACAAACTTGAAAAATGGCAACCCACAAAGACACAATATACAAAAATAAAGAGCAGGTTAAAAGAACATTGGACAGGTGAAACAACTATCTCTGACCCGCTGGTATTGGCAGCACATTACTGGTTCAATCACAATCTATCTTACGGTCCTGGTTTCCTCGGATGGATGTCAAAGATCTACGAATCAACAGAAAAATATATGCGAACTATGCAGACTATACGTGATTTTAAATGCCCTAATTTGTCTGTCTATCCCGGTAGATTTGAGGAAACCCTTCCAACACACATAGGCGACTTTCTGTATTGCGATCCACCCTATTATCTTGATGAAGGTAAGATGTTCCGTGGTATCTATCCACAACGGAATTTTCCTGTTCACCACAAAGGCTTCAACCACAAACTGCTGCGCGACCTACTGCATAAACATAAAGGCGGTTTCGTCTTGTCGTATAACGACTGTGAAACTATACGACAATGGTATAAAGATTTCCAAATTGTTGAAGTACAGTGGCAGTACACCTTAGGACAAGGTGAAACCCGTATCGGTAAGAATAGAATTGAAAATGGAACAGGACACGTCAAACGATCTCATGAACTCTTAATCGTCAAGAACACTTAACATTAGAATTACTTTGACAGTTTAGGTGTAGGAGGGAACTCCGATTCCTGACTACCAAGGCACTTCGTCGCGATTCGGAGATCGCTCCTACATAAAATGTATCAACTTGTTCCTATATTTCACAGGAGATGGGAATTAACCCTCTGAACGGAGCTGAATTAGTTTGTTAACAGCATGGATGTAAGCCTTTGCACTCGCTTCAATGATGTCTGTGCTTGCACCATTACCCGTGATGATGTGTCCATTGTCTTGCACCTTTAGGGTTACCTCACCAATGGCATCCTCGCCCTCTGTTACTGACCGGAGTTGATAATCAATAAGGTTCAACTTGATTTTAACAATCTGATTGATCGCTTTAAAGGCAGCATCAACAGGACCATCACCAGTTGATGCATTTTCAACTATCCCTTCCTCTGTGCGAATACCCACAGTAGTTGTCGAGGAAATCTTTGTACCACTGACAACCTGAATATAGTCAAGTTCAAAGGTTGCCGGAACTGATCGAATCTCATCGTTCATAATTGCTTCAAGGTCAGCATCATGAATCTCTTTTTTCTTATCTGCTTCACGTAAGAAGCGTTCGTAAACTTGTTCTAACTGCTCCTGATCCAACTCATAACCAAGTTCACTCAAGCGATGTCTCAAGGCATTGCGTCCAGAACGCGGACTGAGTCTCAGTTGGCTCTCTTTCCAACCTATTTCTTTCGGATCAATAATCTCAAAGGTTACTCGTGACTTAATAATCCCATCTTGGTGGATTCCTGAACTGTGTGCAAATGCATTTTCACCGACAATTGCCTTGTTCGGTTGAACAGGAATACCCATAGTACGGCTTACACGACGACTAATAGGAACAATCTCCTTAGCATTAATATCAGTGTAATACGCCTTAAAGTAATCGCGTCTTGTTCGGATCGCCATCACAACCTCTTCTAAAGAGGTATTCCCTGCACGTTCACCAAGTCCATTGATAGTACACTCTACTTGTCGTGCACCTTGCTCAATCGCAGTTAGACTGTTAGCAACAGCCAACCCCAAATCATTATGGCAGTGAACACTTATGACAGCATCATCAATATTTGATACATTCTCCCTAATACCCGCAATAAGATTGCCAAATTCAGCAGGGACAGTCCATCCGACAGTTTCCGGGATATTGACCACTGTCGCACCCGCTGCGATAGTGGCTTCTACCACCTTGTAGAGGTACGCTAATTCTGTCCGTCCCGCATCCATCGGTGAAAACTCAACGGTCGCATCCGGGTGTTCCGCACATAAGCTTTTCGCATAAGCGACTGCATCAACTGCCATTTCCAAAGTTCTTTCCGGTGTTGTTCGGGTGATACGTTCCATGTGTATATTTGATGTGCCAACAAAGGTATGTATACGCGCACGCGGGGCATCTTGAATCGCTTTCCATGCTGCCGTAATATCCTTTTCAACGACACGGGAGAGCGCGCAAATTTCCGGTCCCTTCACCTCGTGAGCAATCCGTTGAACAGCATCAAAATCTCCCGGTGACGAAATTGGGAATCCCGCTTCAATGACATCAACATTTAATTTCGCAAGATGCTTGGCTATTTCCAATTTTTCTTCAATACCAAGTGCGGCTCCGGGTGTTTGTTCAGCATCACGGAGTGTTGTATCAAAAATATAGACCTTTTCTTGGTTAGATTCAAAATCATCCACGGTTGTGTCCTCCAAAGGGTACCCGTTTGTTATTATCAAAATCAGTTTTCATTAAATAGTAATTCTGTTATATCTCACGTCCGACAGCAATAGCAATCGGTTTTAGTTCTTTGAGCAGTGTTTCAAATTGTTCAGGAAATAGGGACTGTGCACCATCACCTGTCATAGAATGATCTGGATCATGATGAACTTCCAATAAAAGTCCATCTGCACCTGCAGCAACAGATGCTTTTGTCATATCACATACAAGGCTGCGGATACCAGTTCCATGGCTCGGATCAACGATGATAGGCAAATGGCTCAATTCATGAATCGCTGGAACAGCATTGAGATCAAGCGTATTACGCGTGTGGGTTTCAAAAGTGCGTATCCCTCGTTCACACAGAATGACATCCTGATTACCTTCAGACAGAATGTATTCCGCTGCAAGCAACCATTCTTCAATCGTAGAAGCCATACCCCGTTTTAGGATAACAGGTTTCCTGGCACGACCAACTTCACGTAATAAACAGAAGTTCGTCATATTCCGCGTACCGAGTTGAAATATATCTGTATAATCACCGACGAGTTCAACTTCATCTGGTGTTAATACCTCAGTGACAATCCCTAAACCCGTTTCCTCTTTCGCAGTTACGAGCATTTTCAAAGCTTCTAAACCAAAACCTTGGAAACTATATGGACCAGTACGAGGCTTAAAGGCACCACCTCTAATAAATTCTGCACCCGCTTTCTTTACAAAGTGTGCTATAGTTACAATCTGCTCAGTACTTTCAACTGCACATGGTCCCGCCATAACTGCCAGTTTCCGCCCACCAATCTTTGTACCATTGACAGCGACAACCGTGGATTCCTCGCGAAACTGACGGCTTGCTAACTTATATGGTGCAGTGATCGCCATCGTCCTTTCAACGCCTGACATTGACTCCAACGGAATATCCCCAAGCAATGTTTTATCTCCTATTACACCGATAACGGTGCGTTGTTCACCTGTTGAAACCTGTGCTTTCAATCCCACACCTTCAATCCTGTTTACTATTGCGTCAATCTGTCCAGGTGTTGCATCCGGTTTGGTAATGACTACCATTGTATTGAATTCCTCCGACAACTAACTCTGTTTCAAGTCAATGTTGAATAATATGTAAAAAAATAACCCAACATCGAATTGTTCTCGACGCTGGGTGGTGATGAATGCGATTGGTTTATTACATTTTCATGAGTGCTTACAAACTAACACCACCTACCGCCGAAGTACAAAAACGGGTATAACCCAAACGTAAATAACGTCCAAAGGTTGATACTTTCAATCGATAAAAATGATGATAAATTCCGTTGTACTGAAGAGATAACAGTGTGTTCAAGCTTTTGCATTACAAAGACACCTAATACATACTTTAGATTGTAAAACCTATTCTGAACTTGCCTACGATATATTACGTAACAAAACATATTTTTTATATTATAACACATGTTATAAGGTTAAGTCAAATTATTTTGGAATATTTTATTTTTTTACGGCTTGAGATGATATCAACTCCATTGAAATGATGAACTATAACAGTTCTATCCTAACTTTCCTCCAGAACAACTCTATGGTAACGTCTTTTACCCGCGCGTAAAAGTAGAATGTTTTCTTCCAACATCTTAACGTCAATAATTACATCTATAGCCTTATACTGCTTGTCGTTAATATAAGCACCCCCTTGTTGTATGAGACGGCGCGCTTCACTTTTTGATGTGGCTAAACCAACTTCATGAAACAACTCCAATATGGGAATACCAACGTTGAGTCTGTCGGTGGAAATAGATGTCGTAGGCATTGCATCAAGATCGAGTCCACCTCCACCAAATGCAGCGCGAGATGTTTCCTGTGCTTTGTCTGCTTCATCTTTTCCGTGTGCAAGTTTCGTGACTTCATAAGCGAGTACTGCCTTTGCTTCCCGAATCGCATCATGTTCTAAGTTACCGAGTTTCCGGACTTCATCCATCGGTAAAAAGGTGAAATATGCCAAGAACCGTTCAACATCACGGTCATCAATGTTGATCCAATACTGATAGAATTGGTATGGAGATGTTTTATCAGAATCAAGCCATACAGCACCACCAGCAGTTTTACCCATTTTTGCTCCACCAGCAGTCGTGAGAAGTGGAAAGGTCAAACCGTGTACCCGTTCACCCTCAATCCGGCGCACAAGATCAACACCAGCAAGAATATTACCCCACTGGTCATCACCTCCGAGTTGTAAAACACACTCGTATTTTTGGAAAAGACATAAATAGTCATACGCTTGCAACAGTTGATAATTAAATTCAAGGAATGATAGTCCCATTTCTCTTTCAAGACGTTGCCGATACCCTTCAGCACGTATCATCTCATTGACACGGAAGTGCTTCCCAATATCACGTAGAAAATCAATATAGTTTAGCGATAACAACCATTCAGCATTATTGAGAAAAAAACCTACAGTATTATCCAAATTAAGGTATCGCTGTAGCTGTTTGAGAATACGCTCTCCATTTTTTTCAACTTGATCAGCAGTGATCATCGGACGCATCTCCGTTTTATCGGTTGGATCTCCGATCATTGTAGTACCACCACCGATAATCGCTATCGGTTTGTGTCCTGCACGCTGCAAATGCGCCATCGCCATTATCGGAACAAGACTGCCTGCATGGAGGCTATCTGCTGTTGGGTCAAAACCAACATAATATGTAATCGGATTGCCAGATAGCAGATGGGCAACATTTTCTTCATTCGTACATTGCTGGACGAAACCGCGTTCCTTAAGGGTTTCAAATACATTTGACATGAGTAATTATTCCTTCCAAGAATGTTATACCGATGTTAATAATACCATAGCAATGTCCGTTTGTCAAACCAATACCATAGAACAAAATGTCATCAGAGAAATAACAGTTGACAGATGTAAAATGAATGAGTATACTTATATGAAAAATAAACTTGGATATGTTCATTCTACATAGGATTAGTATGTAACAATTCCATCAAGTATCACAGAAGATATTGATATGGCAAAGAAAAAAAGTAGATCAACAAATATTGCCCGTAAACGGGAAAAGAGAAATCGCAACCGTAAATCAAGACAAAAACAACTTGCAGTTGCGAAACACCGTAATCTACACTTAGAAACAATGGACGAGGAAAGGTTATATGCGTGTATTTTACTAAGTCTGGATCTGCTTGAAGAACCCGAACTGGAAAAAGTGAACTTTGATATTGACCTGATGTACAAAGCGTTAACAGACATGTTCATAGATAGTGAAGTATCAGAAAATACTGATTCCTCAGTTTATGCTGAAGTTGAAACAACAGTAGTAGGGCAAGACACAGAGTTTCAAAAACAAGATGATAAGCCATCAATCTTACAAGAACCGGATGAAATTATCGGATTATTTCAGACAGAAATCTTACCTCAATTAATTACATCAAGATTTATGCGCACCTTGTCTTCAGCGTTAACCGCGTGTGAAAACCGACTTAGACGTCACGGAAATTATGATAAAGCAGAAGTAGCATTTGTCTCTAACTCTATTTTTGATATTGCTCCACCACATATAATTGTGGAACATCCGTTGATTCAACATATCGGTCTAAAATCTATGAGTATTATGGTTGATCAACTACATATTGACGAGGAAGATTCAGTTGTAGGAGACATCCTTTCAGAAGCCTTAGAAACCGAGAATGTAAATAACAAAGGTAATGAAGAACAGACAAATATGTTTTCTAACGCGATAACTGGAAAAACTTCACTGATACAGGATGAACCATCTCATATTTCGGATTCATCTTTGTCGATTTCAGACAAAGAAACGCCTGTAGATGAACCCATATCTCTCCCATCTCCTGACACATTTCCGGCTAAAGCACTATATAAGAACTTTGATGGTTTAGCAATTAAAGATGTTTTAAAAGAATGGCATACTGATACACTTGAGATAGAAACAGATACACAACATGATTTATTTTTTCAGGAACAAGCCCTATATATCACGATCACTGAAAATAGGGTCCAGTTACATACACATTCTGTAGAAGAATTGACTGTAGCAATGAAATCTCTGGAAGCACACTGTGAATCAGCTTTAATGTATCTGGCGAAAACTATTGATGAAGGAGGTAGACCTGATGCCACGGAGTAAAAGTGGACAAACGAGACGACGAACACAAATACGTCAACGTCAACTACGTCGTTCAAAAAAGAAAAAAGCAGCATTGAAAGAACTATTGCAGAATCGTTAATATCAATTTCTAATGTGGACAGGAATGTATCCTGCCCGTTGAAGAAGATAATTATGCAATGATAAGTTTTTACATATAACGTTAAAGAAATTAACGCCAAATGCACATGTGGCATTTGGCGTTATTTTTTTACTCAAAAACAGTTTATCTTACGACTAATCTTCAACTTCAGCGATTTGTTCAGGTAGATCTTCTGGAATTGCCTCGGGTTCTTGATCTTCAATTGCGTCATAAGATACATCAAGTTCCTGCCACTGAGAGAAACCGGTTCCTGCGGGAATGAGTCGTCCGAGAATGACGTTCTCTTTCAGACCCGTTAGCATGTCAGTTTGACCTTCAACAGCAGCATCAGTTAGGACTTTAGGTGTCTGCTGGAAACTCGCTGCAGAAATGAAACTATCCGTGCTTAACGAAGCTTTGCTAATACTTTGCAGGACAGGTTCACCTGTTGCGGGTGTACCGCCATCTTGTTCAACGCGTCTGTTTTCTGCATGGAACTTGAATCTGGTGACTTCATCATTCGCGTAGAACGTCGTATCACCGACAGTTAGAATACGTATTTTTTGAAGCATCTGCCGCACAATCACTTCCACGTGTTTGTCGTTGATCGTGTTGGTTCCGTAGACAGTCTGTACTTCATCAACGAGATATGTCCACAGTGCTTCTTCACCTTCGAGAGAATGTCCATTCAACGTTGTTCTACCGATTGCAAGGATATCGTGTGGATTGAGATATCCGTCTGTTAAGGGTTGACCTGCGTCCACCCAGTCGCCATCGTCAACGCGACGTTTCTCGTCCGGTATAGAATACAAACGACTTCTTGAAGCACCGTCTACGATACGGTACTGCGGAACACCCGCTTTCTGTCCAGTGAGTTGGATAGTTCCGTCAATCTCAGCGATTTCGGCAGCATCTTCACGTTTTGGACGACGTGCTTCAAAAAGTTCAGTCACACGTGGGATACCGACAACAATGTCAAGGTTAGTAGTTTTTTCGTGCAATTCTGCTAACGGTTGTTGAGCTTTGACTTCCTCGCCATCTTTCACAGAAACGGAATATCCAGCTGGGATAAGGTGTGATTTGTGACCACCATCTGGATTTTGGATTTCTATCCGGAAGGTTTCAATGAGACCGTCAACATCAACTCCCGTGTATTGTTCAAGAGCCGTGTTATATTCCCAGTCTTTTAGATCTTGTCCAACTTTGAGTGTGCAGTTCGGATGCAATACTTTTGTTACCTGATAGGTATTCCTTGAAGTGGATGATACTTCTTTCTTATAGTCTGCATCACTGAGGATTTCGCCTACTTTAACTTCCGCATCCGCTGCGTTGACTTTCGTCACCTTATATACGCGCTCAGTATCAAAACCTTTATAGAGACGTTGTGCGCGTTTATATTCAGTTTCATCAATTTGCTGTCCTGCGGTGAACTGACATTCCTCATGATGAACAGCGAGTACATGATACACAAGTTTTAATTCGGGTAGCGGTGTATCTGTATCTCTGTGCTGTTTAACGAGTAATTTGTAGTCAGCCTCAACTAATACTTCTTCAGTCTCATCACCATCAACAGTTCGTATGTAAAGTTTCTCAAAATCAAACCCTTTATAATTGCGACGATAGCGGTTTGACTCAGATTGTGTGATGAGTTCATCTACAGGTACTGGAAAGTCTGGGTGATGTGAGGCAACAACGCGATATAGCCGTTCAACTTCAAAAGCGTCTTCATTTTTGATGACATTTACCTCAAATCCTGGATAAACCTTTAACACCGCTTTTTTCTCATTTTCTGTGAGCAGCGTTTCGGGGTCTAAATTACATTCTGGATGATGCACAGCAGTTATTCGATATTTTAATCGTTCAGCAGTAAATCCGCTGAATTTATCCTGGAGTGCCTCTAACTTATCAATTTCAACGAGTTCTCCCGGCTTTAACGGACAATCTGGATGCGTAACATGAGTGACCCTGCATTGTGGTGTTGAGGGACGTTGCACATCAAATGCTTTGTGCATCTCTTGTAGTCGACGGAATTCTGCGGCAGACAATTCCTCACCAACTTCTGTCTCAATACCTTCACTAACCTCTGTCACGGTATACACCGGTTCACTGAGTTCCAGATGGTATTGACTTTCTTCTTCTGGTGTAAGTAATTTACCTTCCTTATATGGACAACTTGGATGCGTTACCGACTTAATTAGAAACTTCATCTCAGCAGTAACACTGTTCTGCTTTTGTAAATATTCGCTTTCAGTCAGTGTAGTGCCATCATCTGTTAGGTACACCCATTCACCGTCAAAAGGTCGAATTTCCGCACGCCAAGTTTCTGCCTCACTATCTGTCAGCATGGTACCAGGTTTGAGAGATGTTTCTGGATGTTTTACACTCTCAACCCGATAAAGTGCTTCAGAGCATCGTAAAAGGGAGAACATTTGTGAAAACTTAACATATTCATGCTCCGTTAGATATTGTCGCTCTTGTAACGAAATATCTTTTCCTGCATTCGCCTCAACGACATCAGGACGGTTCACTTTCGCTACCTGATATACGATGTTTTCCACCTCAAATCCGGGAAAACGTTCAAGGTTTTCTTGGTATTGTTTCTCAGTGAGAAGCTCGTCGGGTTGCAACTTACATTCAGGATGTTCGACTGTTTTGACTTTATATTTTGCTTGGTCAAGGTGTTCAGCGACCTGTTGTGCAATAAAAAGTCCACTTTCTTCACGGACGGTGCGTCCTGGGATGAAATCTCGGTATCGCACAGTTCCCGTAGTCTTGGCAAGAATTTTTCTTGCAAGACCTTCACTCACATCTTCAACCACGCCCCCCGTATGGAACGTCCGCATTGTCAACTGTGTGCCGGGTTCACCGATGGATTGTGCTGCAATAATGCCAATTGCTTCTCCTACATTGACGCGTTGCCCTGATGTTAAATCCGCACCGTAGCAGGTTGCACAGACACCTTTTTCCGCTTCGCATGTCAATATGGATCTAACTCGTACACTTGGAACGTCTTCCTTTTCAATTTGTTCAGCATCTCTGGGAGTAAGGAATATTCCTGCGTCAATCTTCCAGCAGCGTTCAGTTTCTAGTCCTTTTCCTTCCCAAGCCTCACTGTGATATTCCCATTCCTCTGGAGTCAAATCATCACCGACTTTCGGACACAAATAATCATTACAGGCCTTCTGATACTTAACATCGGAAATGACAATTCCAACTTTCAATGGACACTTTAGATTATTGACTTTAGTGATTTTCCAGAAGGTATCAACTTTTAATCCTTTCCAGTCATTGCTGAGGTTCTCCCATTTTTTGGATGTAAGTTGATCTCCTACCTTCACAGGACATTGTTCACTTTTCAATCCCTTCCATGTCTTGTTGTGGTCTTTCCATTCTTCTGGAGTTATTTGGTCTCCTACCTTCACAGGAGATTGATTATCCTGAAGTGCTTCTTGGTATTCAGCATTGGAAATGACCTTTCCTACTTTCAAGGAACACTCTTTATTATGGACTTCAGTAATCTTCCAGAAACAATCAACTTCTAATCCCTCGCATGTCTCGTTGAGGTCTTTCCATTCTTCTGGAGTAAGTTGATGACCTATCTTTATCGCATCGTTATTTTTATCTTTGGGTTTAATAGGACAAATGTTAGAATAAGTGTTGTAAAATTTTTCCCATTCTGCTTTGCTTAGACTACTACCCTTACCGGTAGAGCCTGCTTTTTCAGCATCCTTCACAGCGGCAAGAATTCTCTGTTCAGTTTCCTTACGATTCTCGGACCAATCTTCCCCAGAGATACGCAGAATTTTCCATCCTAATTTTTCAAGTTCTTGCTGCCTTGCACTATCTTTCTCTTTTTTCTCAGGTTCATCGTGATCGGGACCGTCACATTCTATTCCAATCCAATAC
The DNA here is from genome assembly GCA_022825665.1 of Candidatus Poribacteria bacterium. Lineage (GTDB taxonomy): Bacteria > Poribacteria > WGA-4E > WGA-4E > WGA-3G > MSPOR6. Next base: position 39,471 of record JAJDWI010000006.1, on the reverse strand, counting down.
TCTCCCTGTTTAGTGGCATTTACTGCAACATCAATTAGACGGTAATCATTAGAACTTTCTGGTGTGTCAACTTTAACTTGTGAAGTGACTTCATATTTGCTATCCGAGAGAAACTGATAGACTTCCTTCTCAAAATTCGAATGGAAATGAGGAGGATCCACTTTAATTACTTTATAATGATCTATTTGACCTATAATACCATCGGGCACTTTGGTCACCTTGTAATGATCTATTTGACCTATAATACCATCAGGAACCTTTGTCATCTTTATATTGGTATTGGGTACTTCGGTCACCTCATAATGATCTACTTGACCGATAATTCCATCAGTTACCTTAGGCACTTCGGTCACCATGAACACAACACGCCCTTGTATATTAGGTGCTGTATTTGCATTATAGTGTTCAATAGAAAACTTAACAGGTTCCACCGTAACACGTCCACTGATTTTGAAACTGATTGAACCAGCATCTGTGGTAAATTTAAGGATACCGTGCGTTGTACCACAATTCTCTTCAGTAATCATAACATCTTGTGCGACATCAACGAGTTTCCGCGTGAGGTAGCCCGATGCTGCTGTTTTCATAGCAGTATCCACCAACCCTTTACGTGAACCGTAGGTTGAGGTAAAGTAGTCAAGTACATCTAAACCTTCCCGATAAGAGGATTGGATTGGTGTAGATAGAATTTCACCGCTTTGTTTAGACTTCAATCCTACGATAGCACTAATTTGCGTGAATGGGTTTTTACGAGCACGTGCACCACTGTCTGCCATCAAATGAACCGGACTAAATCCTTCTACTTCTTTCCCTTGTTCAACCAGATGGGTTTCTGTTTCAGGAAGAACGGTGAACAGGGTCTCTCCTACTTCGTTAACTGCGTTAGACCATATCCTAATCTTCTGGTTCTCTAATTCCTCCACCTCAAGGTTATCTTGTTCGTAGAGAAGTTCAATTTGCTTTCTTGCTTCGGAAAGAATCTTTTCCTTTTCAGGTGGTATTAGATAGTCTTTTATTCCAGGAGAAATCCCGCTGCGGGTAGCATACTCAAAACTAAGTTTCTGTAATCTATCCAACAGGGATACAGTTTCGGCGGTGCCAAGTTCGTTGAAACATGTTTTGATAAGTTCTGATAAACGCCTGCCGCGCGCCTCTTCATTGAAGAACGGCAATTCAAGACCTGTTACTTCATCTTTCCATAGAAGTGAAGCAGATCCGTTTGTCTGTGGAAGCACCTCATTAAAGATTACGCGTCCGACGGTTGTTAGAATCGGTTCACGTACACCTTTAAAGAACAGCACAACGGAATCATGCAGTTTTAGCGTTCCGCAACCGTGCGCGTGTGTCACCTCATCCAAAGTTGTAAAACGTCGTTTCGCCCAAACTTCGTTTTCCAATTTTGCAAACGTAGTCTTTTTCTTCTCAGTGTATGCAGCATGCAGCTGTTCCGCTCGTTTTTGATGTTCCGGGAGTTGCTTCGTTAGAAAACTCGCCCCCAAAATCATATCAAGTTCCGGCACTGAAATTGGTTCTCCATGTGAAGGCTTGAGTATGTTTCCACTGCTCAGCAGCAACATCTTTGCTTCTGTCCGTGCTTCAATAGACAGCGGCACATGAACTGCCATCTGGTCACCATCAAAGTCAGCATTGAACGCTTTACAAACAAGCGGCGGAATTCGTATCGATTTCCCTTCAACGAGCACCGGCATAAACGCTTGTATACCAAGACGGTGGAGTGTTGGCGGACGATTTAATAACACCGGATGATCAGCGATAACCTCTTCCAATGCTTCCCAGACAGGTGAGTCAGGTGTAACGTGTTCCGTCAAGTATTTTCCGCGTTTGATAGTCTGGACTTCTCCAGATGTCAAAAGTTTTTCTATAATGAATGGCTTGAAGAGTTCAACAGCCATTAATTTCGGTAACCCACACTGATGAAGTTCTAATTCTGGACCGACAACAATCACACTTCTACCGGAATAGTCTACCCGTTTTCCAAGCAGATTCTGACGGAACCTTCCGACTTTACCTTTGAGGATATCGGACAAAGATTTGAGTGCGCGTTTACCAGGACCTGTTACACGTCGTCCATGTCTACCATTATCCAAGAATGCATCAACAGATTCTTGTAGCATCCGTTTCTCATTTCGTAGGATAACTTCTGGAGACCGAAGATCAATAAGTTTCTGTAGACGGTTATTCCTGTTGATGACGCGACGGTATAGATCGTTGAGATCACTTGTTGCAAATCTACCACCTTCCAGAGATACTAAAGGACGTAGGTCAGGACTAATGACTGGAAGGACATCAAGAATCATCCAGTCAGGTTGCATTTCTGCCTTGTCAAATCCAGCGACCATTTTGAGCTGTTTTGAGAGTTTTACTTTTTTCTGATGACTTGATGTCGCCTCAAGTTCCTCTCTAAACTTTTTCACATCTTCTGGTAGATCAATATTGCGCAGTAGTTCCTGAATCGCCTCCGCACCAGTTCCCGCTTTAAACGATTCTGGGTGTTCACGTAACTTAGTATGTACTTCTAATTCGGTGAGTATATCTTTTACCGCTAAGCCACAACTGTCATCCATTACCTCTGTGACGATAAATGCATCAAAGTATAGCACACGTTCAACTTGTCTGGAGGCAAGTTCAAGAAATGTTCCGAGACGCGACGGTATCCCTTTGAAAAACCATATATGTGAGACCGGGGTTGCGAGTTTGATATAACCGAGGCGTTCTCTACGGACTTGGGATTTTGTAACCTCAACGCCGCACTGGTCACAAATAAGACCTTTGTGCTTAATCCGTTTGTATTTACCACAACTGCATTCAAAATCCTTTTGAGGACCGAATGTGGCTTCACAGAACAAACCTTGATGTTCAGGACGAAAACTACGGTAATTGATCGTTTCCGCTTTCTTTATTTCACCGCAATCACACGTGTCTTTTTCTGGACACGACCATGTATCATTTGCTGGATTTCGTCGTTTACAAGATGTTCGTTTTGCCCATTCTTTTATCTGATCAGGTGAGGCGATACTGATAGATATACGATTAAAACGATTCTCTTTGTCTGCCATTGTTCATGCTCCTTATAATATAATAGTGTCAGTTATCAGTTAAGAGGTACTAAATAATAAATCTTCCCTTTTAACCGATAACTGACAACAGATAACTATTCGGTATCGTCGGTGTCCCATGTCAGTTTCAAAGGCGGTTCATCTTCTATGGGCTCCATTGTATCCAATGTATGTAAGAGTGGGAAGTCGGTATCGTGAAGTCCTGTTTGTTCCGCGTCAGCATCTGAGGGATCCCCTTCAGTTAATTCTACATTTAAACCGAGACTCTGCAGTTCTCTGACCAATACATTGAATGATTCAGGAGTTCCGGGTTTCATAGGGCTTTGCCCTTTTACAATAGATTCATAGATTTTGGTTCTACCTTTAACATCATCGGATTTGATGGTCAACATCTCTTGCAGGGTATGTGCAGCACCATAAGCTTCTAATGCCCACACCTCCATCTCACCGAGACGTTGTCCACCATGCTGTGCTTTACCGCCAAGTGGTTGCTGTGTTACCAGTGAATAAGGTCCTGTCGACCGCGCATGCATCTTATCAGCAACAAGGTGATTTAGTTTGAGGAAATAGACATAGCCGACAGTCACTTCCTGTCCAAACGGTTCACCAGTGCGTCCATCGTATAAAACACTTTTTCCGGTCTCCTTGACGTTATCCGGTAAATCCGTTTTATCCAGCATGCCAAACACCTCATCTTCCGTAGCACCATCAAATACCGGTGAAGAAATATGCAATCCGAGTTCCTTGCATGCTAAACCTAAGTGAATTTCAAGGATTTGACCAACATTCATTCGCGAAGGCACACCGAGAGGATTCAAAACAATATCAACAGGTGTACCGTCTGGCATGTATGGCATATCTTCATCAGGAAGTATCTTTGCCACCACACCTTTATTGCCATAACGTCCTGCCATTTTATCTCCAACAGAGATAGGACGGCGGCTTGCAACATAAACTTTCACGAGTTTTAATACACCCGGTTTCAGTTCTTCACCAGCATCAAGTTTTTCCAAAGCATCATTTTTTTCCTTGGTATAGGCATCAATGCGACCTTTAGCAAGTTCTTGTAGGCTTTTTATATAGGTAGATGCATCTTTGTCAGTAACCTGAAGCGTTTCCAGTTCGCTTTTTGACAATGCTTCCAGATACTCACGCGTCAACACATCGCCTGCATTCAACTGTGCGGGTGATTCGCCGTTACTTGCATCTTCGCTGTCATTACTTGTCTCAAAAGTCGTTGGATATGCAAGTTCTTTGTTAATCAAAGTCTCGCGTAGTCCTTCAGTAAGACGTTCTAATACCTGTTGACACTGTTCCTGATATGTCTGCTCAATCTTTTTACGTTGTGCGTCCTGCCTCCATGCTGTTCGTTCGCTATTAGGTGTCGCCTGTCGAGAGAACACCTTCACATCAATAACTACACCTTCAACACCAGGACGTGTATATGCGGATGCATCTTTGACCTCCTTGACTTTTTCTCCGAAAATAGCCCTTAGGAGTTTCTCCTCTGGACCAGATTCACTTTCCCCTTTCGGAGATATTTTGCCAACGAGTATACTACCTGTACCAACGACACTCCCTATCCGAATGATACCTTCATCATCCAGTTGTGCGAGACTTCGGGGAGACATGTTCGGTATGTCACGGGTAATCTCCTCGTCTCCCATCTTCGTTTGCCGTGCTGCAACTTCAAATTCTTCAATATGGATAGAGGTAAATGTATCGTTTTTGATAAGTGATTCACTGATGAGGATTGAATCCTCAAAGTTATGTCCACCCCATGGCATGTAGGCACATAGAATATTTCTTCCGAGAGCAAGTTCACCACCTTCTGTAGCAGTGCCATCTGCAATTACATCTCCAGCCTCCACAACATCTCCGATATTCACACGCGGACGTTGATGGATACAAGTGCCACTATTGCTTCGTTTGAAGTTTTTCAGTTTATAGACATCGTAGCCCATTTCACTGAAAGTGTTTTCACCCTCTTCCAGATGCAATGCTTGCCCAGTACGTATCAGTATTTCTTCTGCATCAACGCTGGAAACAACACCTCCACGGTTTGCAACGACCATTGCATTTGCGTCGCGTGCAGCACGATGTTCCATACCTGTACCGACCCACGGTGCCTCCGGACGGATCAACGGGACAGCCTGACGTTGGTGGTTTGCCCCCATTAACGCTCGGTTGGCATCTTCATGCTCTAAAAAGGGAACAAGTGCTGCAGAGACACCAACAATCTGTTGAGGTGCAATCCCAATGTAGTCAATCTCTTTTATGTCGCGTTCAATTACCTCTTCACCTTTGCGGCTACGTAAACTTTTTGCTCTTTTACCTGAAGAGATGGCATCTGCAGGAGCAATATTGTATTTGTCTTCTGCATCAGCAGTTAAGTATTGAACATCTTTCGTGATCTTACCGTTCTCGATTGCACGGTAGGGTGTTTCTAAAAATCCATACGGATTAACTCGTGCAAATGTCGCTAAAGACACGATGAGACCAATAGAGGGACCTTCGGGAGTTTCTAAGGGACAGACACGCCCATAGTGAGTGCGATGTACGTCTCGTACGGCAGCAGTCGCACGGTCACGGTGTAAACCACCAGGACCGATCGCTGAAATCCGACGTTTATGGGTAAGTTCATCCAATGGATTGATCTGTTGCATGAATTGCGAAAGTTGGTTAGAACCGAAAAACTCACGGAGTGACATCATGAGAGGTTTTGGTACCACTATATTCTTAGGGTTCTTGAGCTGTGCATCGCTGGTAGTGCTCAATTTTTCCCGGGCTGACCGACGAATCTGCAGTAACGCAATGCGAAATTGATTCTCAAGAAGTTCACCGATAACTCGCACCCTTCTATTTCCGAGGTGGTCTAAGTCATCAACATTTCGGTGACCGTTTCGGATATCCATGAGGTATTGCAGTGTGGCAGCAATATCTTCTTTCCGAAGCACACGTATTTCTTCTGACGGCATCTCGCCGGATTCGTCCTGATAGGTAGATAGATCGCCGAGTTTTGAATTTATTTTATATCTACCGACGACACCTAAATCGTAGCGAGCACCATCAAAAAAGAGACGTTCCAAACATGATGAAGCGGCTTCACGTGTCGGGGCATCACCAGGTCTCAACGTACGAAAGATCTCAAGTAACGCACCCTCCTGCAATGTTCCACCTGCATAAGCCTTGACTGTATCACGGGACAAGGTATTTCGCAAAAAGCGAAGTTCCTGTTCATCTGATTCCAACAGCACTTCTACTTCCGAAATCTTTGCATCCATGAGTCTATCAAATTCTATCTCAGACATCTTTGTATTTGCTTCAAGTAGAACTTCACCAGTTTTCTTATCAATCACAGATTCAGCAATTACGCGTCCGACAACATCCTGAGTCAATGGAACGATCTCTGTGTTCCCGAATAGTTTGAGGATTTCCGCATCTGTTTCCCAACCGAGTGCGCGTAAAAGCACAGTGACCAACAGTTTTTTCTTACGATCTAATCGGACATGAATGCAGTCCTTTGAATCATATTCAAACTCTATCCAAGCACCGCGATATGGGATTATTTGTCCTGTAGGAAGTTTCTGTACACTTGACGCATGCGATTTATCAAGAAATATTACACCAGGAGACCTTTGCAACTGATTCACGATGACACGTTCCGATCCATTAATAATAAAAGTGCCATTTTCTGTCATCAAAGGAATATCACCCAGGTACACATCGGATTCGGTGATGTCTAACACACGCGTTTGACCAGTATCTTCATCTTTTTCGCGCTCAACACACATCAGACGGGCTTGTAATCTGACCTGATAGTTCAGACCGCGTGCTTGGCAATCCGCAAGATCATGTGTCGGTGGACTGAGTGTGTAACTGACAAATTCAAGGCTTGTAGTTTCTTTAAAGTCATAAATCGGAAAAACTTCTTCGAACAATGCCTGAAGTCCTTTAGACTCACGTTCATTATCTGCAACAAAACGTTGCAGAAATGCGGCGTATGAACGTTTTTGTGTCTCAATTAAATCAGGCAGTTCAAGAACTGATGGGGTTTTAGCAAAGGAGACGCGCCGTCGTAACGCAGCCGGACTTCCATTAGTTTTACTTATATTGGGCATATATTTTCACCTTGCAAAGTAGCGGATGGATTGAAGATTTAACGATTGGACAACTGTCCCGAACAAATTGACAGAGAACACCTTTTAGTTATAGAATAAAAGATTCTTGCAGAAAACAGGAACAAACTGCTTCTGAAAAATACCTTCACATCTTTTGACATATAGTTGAATTACTTTAAAGGATATTCATATAAGAACAGTTCGGTATCGTGTTGCGTAGTGAAATAGTAGTCGGAATCCTATTCACGCAACTAACAATTGATAATCAATTCGTGTTTCTTCAAAAGAGAAACGAATTCTCAGAAGAACTAATGTTCATTATTTAGGTTATGGGGGTAGCATAAATTAAGACTTGTTTCTTGTTGTCTCAATTCCTCCACACAACGGAGTAGTATGTCAATACAATAAAAGTTGAGTTAGTTGATGATATCAGGTAGTAGGCGCGACAAAGTTCTTGACTTCACATACCGACAGGAAAAAGCGGATGAAGTACTAAACGACCTCCAGTATAAACGAAAAGATTATACATACTATCTTATCACTTAGTTTCAAAAACAGTTGCCTATTTTTTGTAGAAGTTATATACTTCCTTAAAAGTCACCTTTTAAATTTATAATATACGTATGATTTTAAAACTTCTTAAATGCGTAACGTAAAATTATACATCAAGGTTTAATTAATGTCAAGAAAAAATGTAATATTTTGTGATTATTTTTTAATTTGATCTAATTTTTACATTTTACTGTTTGAAATGTCTTGTATTTAGATTAACTATCTACACGAGAATTATGGGAACACTTGTAGAACAATTACCTGTCAAAGCAATCATCGGTGTGCTGACAGCAGAACCCCCAATATTACCAACCGTCTATCAACGACTCACAGATAAATTCGGTCCCTTAGACTATACCAGTGAACTTTTACCGTTCACCTATACTAACTATTATGAAGCAGAGATGGGACAAGGAATCCAAAGGCAATTCATCAGTTTTAAAAACTTGATTGATGCAGGTACATTGTCGGACAAAAAGCTCTTTACAAATCAGGTAGAACAGGAGTTTACGGAAGAAAATTCTTCACGAAGACGTGTCAATTTAGATGTCGGTTATATCTGTATGGCAAAGTTAGTACTTGCCTCAACAAAGGATCATGCACACCGAATCTATCTCAGCAACAGTATCTATGCAGAAATTACACTACGGTTTTATCACAAAACGTTCCAACCATGGGAATGGACATATCCAGATTATCGTTCCCAATCTTACATTAATATATTTAATCATATTCGCACACTTTATCGGGAGCAGCTCAACTCATGAAAATATGTCTGTCGTCAATCAAAAAATATAATAAAAAACCTATCGGTTGTTCACACACACGACCAAAATTGTTCTCATTATTGTTTCTCAGTGTATTATTAATGCAGATAGGATTATCTATCAATGCGCAAGCGGAAGAAAGTTCCCGTGTACGTGTGCGTGAACTCGGTATCCATATAGGGATATATCCTACAGGTGAACATAATGCTATTACCGATATTCCGGGTGTGAAAGTCGGACACGTTACATTGAACGAAGGAGACTCCATTCGTACAGGTGTTACCGCAGTCCTTCCACACGATGATATTTGGAGATCACGGTTATTTGGTGCTGGTTATACAATCCACGGAAACGGTGAAGCTACGGGTATTGCTCGAATCAACCAAGCAGGTTGGATTGAGTCACCAATTTTGCTGACAAATACGCTCAGTGTTGGTGCTGTACACGATGGGGTCGTCCGATATATTGTCAAACGATATCCTGACAATAACATCGTGCTACCTATTGTGGCGGAGTGCTACGACGGTGGCTTAAATGACATCAGTGGACTACACGTAACGCCAGAACACGCTATTGAAGCGATTGAAAAGGCAAAGTCTGGTCCGGTTGCAGAGGGGTGTGTCGGGGCAGGCACAGGTATGCGATGCTACGGTTTCAAAGCTGGCATCGGTACTGCCTCGCGAGTGCTACCAAATGACAGTGGCGGATGGAAAGTTGGAGTACTGGTAAACTCTAACGGTGGACGACGGCACCAACTACGTATTGATGGAGTACCTGTTGGCAAGGCTTTGGAAAACGATCAACTGAAACCGGGTAGAGATGGTTCGTTTATTATTGTAATTGCAACGGATGCGCCGTTGACTCACCGTCAGTTGAAACAGTTAGCAATTCGTGCTACACACGGTCTTGCGCGCACAGGAACACCAAGTACAGACAGTAGTGGAGAGTTCGTCATTGCGTTTTCAACGGCAAATGTTTTTCCACGCCGCACAGAGAACGGAACATTCCAGATTCAGATGGTCGTAAACAGTCGTTTAAGCTCTCTATTTCAGGCAGTTATGGAGGCAACTGAGGAAGCAATCATTAATTCTATGACAATGGCAACAACAACGACTGGACGTAACAATCGAACCATGCATACCATTCCACTGGATAAATTAAAACAGATAATGAGACAGCATGGACGTTGATTCAGCAAGGAAGCAATCTCTTCTCAAATTCTGTAGTATGGTAATTTAGTTGTCATGACTAACACACCCTGTTGACAAAACCGACACAAACCGCTATTATAAAGCACACAAACATCAAACAGTAACAGGAGAAATCCTTATTTACGAAATATTAATCTTTTGTTTTGGGACATGGTTAACAGGTGTAAGCAAAGCAGGTTTCGGGGGTGGTATCGGTATGATTGTCGTGCCACTATTTGCACAATTTCGTCCTGTTCGTAACCAAGTGCTTCCACTGATGGTTCTCCTTCTCATCTCAACCGATGTTATCTCTTTGGGGCATTACTGGAAACAGTGGCATCGAAAAAGCATCTGGCGTTTGATCCCAGGGGCAATCATCGGTATCGTATTAGCAAGTTTTATCTTAAATGACATCTCTGATATTCATTTAAAGAAAACAATCGGAGGTATTGCCTGTCTATTTTCAGTATTAGAATTTCTTCGTCCTCGGATAATACGACGACTCAACCCAGATGTCTCTGATGAAGTGCCAGCACTACAATTCAAAGCATGGCACGGTGTCCTATTAGGTATCCTCGGAGGGATTTTCTCAACGCTCGCGCACATGGCTGGTCCTGTCATCGTTATGTACCTTTTACCGCAAAGATTAGGTAACCGTAAATTCGTAGCAACAACAACACTACTTTACTTCTGTATCAATCTTACAAAGATACCTGCCTATTACCAACTCGGATTATTTTCATTTGAAATCATTATTGAGGCATTGGTACTGCTCCCGTTTGTTGGACTCGGTGTACAAGCAGGTGTATATCTAAACAGCCGTTTTTCGGAACGCAACTTTTCAAGAATCGTACTTATCGTTCTATTCGCAACTGGGGTACATCTATTAATCAGTTGAGGGGTGCATCTGAATAGTTTTCGAAAGCAAGTTCAGCTAATCTATCTCACCTGCTTTTTGTAAGACTTTATTGATGAGCGAATCGCTCATACGAATGCCGTTAGCCCGTAACTGAATTAAAAGTGGTTTGATAGCAACTATTAAACCCTCTTCCTTTGCTTCCAACAAAACGCCTAATGTGCCCTCGACCGTTAATCCAATTTCTTTCGCCCTCTGTCTCCCTTTCTTTTCATCAAGAAGAATGAGACGTGCATCATGTTCAACCGCAAGTGCCAAGGCCTCGGCTTCACCTTCATCAAGTCCTACATAAGCCTCAGCGGTTTGCGGATCCGTTAAATCAACAGTCTTAATCCAGGGAACATTTTCAAGGACTTTCCGACGGACTATCGGTTCTTTTTTGAGAAACTCCTGTTCAACTTTTCGTGGAATCCACACCTCTGTATAAAGCTCTTGCAACAGAGAAAGAAGGTTAATCCCCATAAGTCCAACAAGCGGACTGTTATTGCTAATAACTGGTTGTATCGGCATTCCTAAAATCCGCTATTGATGAGATCTTCTTCATCAAGAGTCAAGAGATAATGTCCGTAGTCCTCCATCAGATACCAAAACTCTTCGCGTGGTACCCCCGCAAGGCGCGCCGCGAGTCCACTGCTGAGTATATCTTCTCCGTAATACTTCATTCCTAATGCTATCCGCGCCTCTTTATCAATTTCAAACGGCTCGCTTCGTGGTGTCAATAATGCTACAATCTCTTTTGGCAAACGATCCTCTATTTTCTGTTCAAAGGCATCTATGCTCTTGTAGGTATTGTGAAACGCAGCGGCGACATCTACGTCTTGTAGGAGTGCAGCTGTCAGGTCGGTTTTCGCTTCTTCCCAATCTTTCGCAAGCAGCCACGCCTCACCCCGTGTGTAATAGTATTCAGCAACCTTCGGTCTGAGTTTTAGGACTTCAGTATAATCCGCAATCGCGCTGTCTAACTCAACCTTGTCGTGATACGCTTTACCCCGATGCGTGTATACCTCAACAAGTTCTGGATTGAGTTGTATTGCCTTATCGTAATCTTCAATTGCCTTATCCAAATCGTTTTTGGCGTGGTAAGCCTGCCCCCGATTGAGATATGCTTCAGCAAAATCCGGGTAGCACGCGATCGCTTTACTATGATCTTCAATCGCCTTATTCACCTCGCCCTGTTCGGTGTGAATGAGACCGCGTAAAGTATAAGGCTCAGCAAGTTCTGGATTGAGTTCGATCGCTTTATTGTAATCTTCAATCGCCTTGTTCACCTCGCCTTTATCACGGTAAGCTTTACCGCGTTCTGTCCATGCCTCTGCAAATCCTGCCTCTAACGTGATTGCAGCGTTATAGTCTTCAATCGCCTTGTCTATATCCCCTTTGATGTGGTAGGTTATACCGCGCTGGGTGTAGGCATCGGCAGCTGTCTCAGGTTTGAGATTTATTGCTTTGGTAAAGTCTTGGATTGCTTTTTCAAAAACCAGCAGATTGCGATAAGCTAACCCGCGGTTATAGTAGACAACTGGGTCGTCCGGTGTGAGACTTAAGACTTTGCTAAAGTCATCAACTGCTCGGTAGAATCTGTCTTCTGCGTAGTAAGCCAAGCCGCGACCTCTATAAATAAAGGCCACATGCTCCGAATTCAGATCAAGAGCCCTACTAAAGTCTTTAATGGCTTTGTTGGACTCGCCTTTGTTGAGGTAAACAGTACCTCGATTATGATAGGCGTTGACATAATTTGGTTGTAGTTGTATTACTTTATTAAAGTCTATGATGGCATTATCCAATTCGTCTTTATTAGCATAAGCAGTACCCCGGTTGTTGTATACCTCGGTAAAATCCGGTTTGAGTTGTATTGCTATGTTATAGTCTTTTATAGCATTATCAAAATCGTCTCTATTGGCGTAAGCAGCACCGCGATTGTAATAGAACCCAGCACACTCCGGTTTGAGTTGTATTGCTATGTTATAGTCTTTTATAGCATTATCAAAATCACTTTTGTTGGCGTAAGCAGCACCGCGACAGTTATATGCCTCAGCATAATTGGGTTTAAGTTCTACAGCGGAAGTACAATCTTTTATAGCGTTATCAAAATTGTCTTTATTGGCGTAAGTAAGTCCACGATTGTAATAGGTGTTTGCCTCATTGGAATTTAGTTTTACTGATCTATTATAGTCTTCTAGAGCATTGTCTAAATCGTCTATATTGAAGTAAGCAGTACCGCGATTATAGTATGCTTTAGCATCATCGGGGTTAAGTTGTATTGCTTTATCAAAGTTTTTTATGGCGTTATCAAAATCGTTTTTATTGGCGTAAGCAAATCCGAGACCGTTGTAAGCATTGGCATAATCCGGTTTGAGTTGTATCGTCTTATTGAAGTTCTTGATAGCGTTGTCGAAATCGCCTTTGCGAGCGTAAGTGATGCCTCGATTGTAATAGGCACTGGTAAATTCTGGTGCTAATGCGATCGCTTTGTTAAACTGTGCGATTCCCTGCTTATAGTCACCATTTTCACAATGAACAATGCCACGTTTGTTGTACGCATCCGCTTCATCATTGATGGCAGTTGTTGTCTTTATATACCTTCCAACGACCATGTTAGGCTTACCAATATGGCTGTATGCACTGCCGGCAGTAGAAAGATTCGAGTTCGGTTGTAGCATCACTTTTCTTCCTCCACAATAGCAATTTCTTCTGCTGTTAAATTATACAACGTATATACACGTTTATCAATCTCTTTTCCAAAGCAGATAGAGAGATACGCTTAACAGTCTTTTCTTTGGAATGAAACCGTGCAACCTTCTGAATCGGTGTCATTTGTAACATTACGGACAGAATGAACAGACTCATGGATCCGCGTCCTCCGTGAAATCCGCGATTCAGACAACAATCTTGAAAATCTTGGTTCAACAAGTATCCACAATCCCTTGATTTCATTCAAAGAATATGATATGTTATTTGTCAGTGTGAAAGTATGCACAATCTATACATGTCTGAAGTTGCCGTAAGGCACACAAGAAGAATTGATCGATTAAAAACACAAGGAGTCATATAAATGACACTAAAATGGGGTGTGCTCGGTGCGGGTAGTGTCGCACAACGACGTGCTATGCCTGCTATTCACAAAGCAACAAACGCAGAACTACACGCGCTCTTCTCACGAGACGCAGCACGTGCCAAACAACTCGCAACAGAACATAACGCTACAAAACCATATAGCAGTGTTGACGACCTACTCGACGACAGTGAAATTGATGCTATCTACGTCTCAACACCGGTTAATCTCCACTGTGAACAGGTCATAGCTGCCGCAGAACGCGGATTACATGTCCTCTGTGACAAACCGATGGCACTCACTCCACAGGAATGTGAGAGGATGATCACCGCATGCAATGCAAACAACGTACATCTTCAAGTATGTTTCTTATTCCGATTCCACTCTTGCTTCCAACAAATCAAGACATGGATTGACGAAAACCGTCTCGGAAAGATAGTTCATGGCAGGATGCCTTTCCTGAAAAAATACCTATTGTCTGCTGATGAATGGCGTGCACAACCTGACCAAGGTGGCGGTGGGTGTCTGATGGACTTGGGACCACACAGTGTTGATTTACTACGTTATCTCATCGGTGAAGTGACACAGGTATCGGCATTTTGTAACAGCGCAATCCATAATTATAAGGTTGAAGAAACTGGTGGAATCCTCATGCAGTTTCAGAACGGGGCGCAAGGATTCACTGATCTCAGTTTCTCTGTTGCACAGTGCGACATAGTGCTTGAAATCTACGGAACAGAAGGGACTGTTACTGTAATCAACGACGACGGATGGAAAATCCAAACATACTTTGACGGTGAAAAGCAGATTATCGCTTCTCAATACGAGGATCTATATCAACACCAATTTGAACATTTCGCAGAATGTGTAAGCACTGGAGTTGCACCACTCGCGAGTGGTGATGATGGACTGAGAGCAAATGTTATCTTAGATGCAGCATACCAATCTGCTCAAACTGGTAAAGTGATTCATTGCTGATAACAACAGACAAATTCTGCAGAACAATGTAATTATTCATCGTTAATCTCTTTCAGTTTTCAAATGTGTGCCAAAATGGCACATTTATTTTTCACACATCATAATGCGGGACAAATTGTCATAGATTTCACATATTGAAAATACTGTCAGACCCTCTAACAGTGTGTTTTGTCTGGATTCCTCAAATTGGCATATATCTTGCTATGTTTATACCATATTGAAAACTAAGTTTGGGTTTTATGAATTCAAATAAAGCCCGAGATACGTTAATTACTCATTAGGAGGAAATATTTAATATGGCACTTGTACCCCTTGGCGATCGTATCCTCGTGAAACGTTCTGAAGAGGATGAACAGAAAACCAGTGGTGGGATCATTATTCCAGACACCGCTAAAGAGAAGCCTCAAGAAGGTGAGGTTGTTGCGGTCGGTAAAGGTCGTATACTTGATAGTGGCGAACGACAAGCCGTTGATGTAGAAGTCGGTGATAAGGTCTTGTTCGCGAAATACGGCGGTACCGAAGTTACATACGATAATGTTGAATTTCTCATCTTGCGCGAAGATGATATCTTAGCCAAGGTTAACTAAATAAGTGAAGGAGTTATACACATGGCAGCAAAACAGTTAGCGTTTGATGAAGAAGCCCGGAATTCTATTAAACAAGGCGTTGACAAGTTAGCAGAAGCGGTCAAAGTCACCTTAGGTCCAAAAGGACGCAACGTAGTCCTTGATAAAAAATTCGGTGCTCCTACTATCACAAAAGATGGTGTGACTGTCGCTAAAGAAATTGAATTGGAAGATCCCTATGAAAATATGGGAGCACAGATGGTGAAAGAGGTTGCATCTAAAACCAGTGATGTCGCTGGTGATGGAACAACAACCGCAACCATTTTGGCACAATCTATTTACCGCGAAGGTTTAAAAAACGTCGCCGCTGGACACAATCCAATGGCTCTCAAACGCGGTATTGAAAAAGCAGTTGATACAGTCGTTGATGCTATTCAAGGACTCAGCAAAGAGGTATCCGAGAAAACGGAAATCGCACAAGTCGCGGCTATCTCCGCAAATAATGATAATGCTATCGGTGACCTCATCGCAGATGCAATGGATAGAGTCGGAAAAGATGGTGTCATTACTGTTGAAGAAGCGAAGAGTCTTGATACGAACCTTGATGTCGTTGAAGGGATGCAGTTTGATAGAGGATACTTATCTCCCTATTTCGTGACAGATCCTGACCGGATGGAAGCCATCCTTGAAGACGCAGTGATCCTGATTCACGAAAAGAAAATCAGCACTATGAAAGACCTTGTCCCTGTTCTTGAACAAGTCGCACAACAAGGCAAACCACTGCTGATTATTGCAGAGGACGTTGAAGGTGAAGCACTCGCAACAACCGTCGTTAATAAGATACGCGGAGCACTCCGTTGTGCCGCAGTCAAAGCACCAGGCTACGGCGATCGTCGGAAAGCTATGCTGGAAGACATCGCTGTCTTAACAAATGGACGTGTCATTTCGGAAGACCTCGGTATCAAACTTGAAAATGTTACCGCAAACGATCTCGGAACTGCTAAACGGATTGTTATTGACAAAGATAACACTACAGTTGTTGAAGGTGCAGGAACGACCGAAGCAATTCAAGGACGCATTGATCAGATCAGACGGCAAATAGAAGATACTACCTCTGATTACGACCGCGAAAAATTGCAGGAACGTCTTGCGAAACTCGCTGGTGGTGTCGCTGTGATCAATGTAGGCGCAGCAACCGAAGTTGAAATGAAAGAGAAGAAAGCACGCGTTGAAGACGCAATGCACGCCACACGCGCCGCTGTTGAAGAAGGCGTTGTTGTCGGTGGTGGTGTCGCACTCGTTAGAGCACAAAACGCGCTCAACGAACTCACACTTGATGATGCTACCGAACAGGTCGGTGTCTCTATTGTCGCTCGTGCACTTGAAGATCCTCTCCGCCAGATCGCGAAAAATGCTGGCAAAGAAGACTCAGTCATTATCGCCAAAGTCAAAGAGGATGGTGGAAATATTGGATACGATGCTCGCGAAGAACGTTTCATTGACATGTTTGAAGCCGGTATCCCCGATCCAACAAAGGTCGTACGAGTTGCTCTTCAGAATGCAGCCAGTATTGCAGCATTAATGATTACCACTGAGACGCTTATCGCTGAAATTCCTGAGAAGGAAGCTCCAGCACCTCCAATGCCTCCCGGTGGTGACATGTACTAATCTCAGAGACTCTCTGGTAAAAGTAATAGAGTGGATTGAACATCCACTCTATTACTTTGAGCAAACCAAACCATGAAAATTCGAGCAAGGCAAACTACTACACCATACATAGAATTAATTACTCAGGTAGTGTTTGAGTGAAATCACCGAGGCTTTTTGTTCTGTATGCAGTAAGAAGTAGTTCCTTCAGTAAGTTCAAATCCTCAATCGCTTCAAGTTGTGGTCTTAAAGATTGAACGACCTCTGACTGAAATTGTGTTGAAAGAAAAGCAAGGATAGATTCAATGGTAGCCTTCTTTTCACCTTGTTCAATCCCTTGTTCAATCCCTTGTGCTTTAGCTTCATCCATATAATGTTGGACAATAGATGATTCTCTCATAATACCCTCCGGTAAAGATTGTCTAATCAATTCAGCTCGATAAACCAAACCGCTAAAAATACCCAACGTTTCCATTAATTGATTACGGTTCGAAATACTTTTACTTGATGAGGCTATTACCTCAACACAAGTGCGTAACCATTGTTCTGAATCCATTCCCGTAGGTGGTTTCATTAGAGGTGTCAACGGTAACAAACCGGACGTTTGTGCCTCCAAAATTGGTTGTCCTTCAATCTCTATCAGACGAATGACTTTGTATTCGTTGACATATTTACAACCATGCCCTTCATACGCGTAATAACCTGGGTCGTTTAATCCTGCATCCGGATGCAAGTATACGACACAACTATAAACCGGCATCTGATGTTCACTTATCAGAAACCCTTGATACCCCGCTATACGACAGGGCATCGGTTTTTGACTGTTATGCGTTTGAATTTCAACATGAAATATCGTTATTTCATTATCAATTCTTACCTTAAGCGTGCAGTCATTACGGTGTGTTTTGATAGTCGGTTGTTCTGTATCAAGACGTTCTAACACTGTGATATCTGTTATACCGAAAGCAAATTGAGCGAATGTCAGCGGATATTCATGTGTTAAATATTTGGTCGCACTATCGTATTGTTGTGACATTTAATCTGACATACTCACCGAACTAAGCTTTGGTGATTCTTTCGTTCTTATATTTCAGTTTAACCTCTAAATGACGTTGCCTGCTTCAGCACCCACTGCTCCGTAGGTGAGTCTGACACGGACTTCACCCTATATTAATAACAAAAATCAGGATCAGTCAACAAGTGTATTATACAACAAATTAAATAAGTCTGTCAATAAACCTACAATCTGATAACATTGAGTAATTATTTGAAAAACATGTCACATGCCATTAATACATCCTCGACACTAATGGTATGCATACAAGGCGATGTCCCATCCGGTAAAGCTTGACAAGCATATTCAAATCCCAAATTGAGACACGGACTACATGGTAGATTTGACTCAAGACAAGTTGACTTTTCAGCCCAAGGACCCCACTGTTTCGAATTCGTCGGACCGTGAATAGCGACTACCGGTGTTCCTGCTGCTGCAGCAAGATGCATTGGACCGCAATTCCCGCAGACCACTAAATCTGCACGCATAAACAAAGCAGCAAGTTGATTCACCTGCGTTTGACCCGCAAGACAGACCGTCTCACACTTCGTCCGTTCAGCAATCCATTCCGATACTACAACCTCATTCGGGGCACCTGTCAAGACGATTCGGGCATTGTATTGTTCCGATAGTGTATCCGCTAACACCACATATTTTTTAAGAGACCACCTACGACGGGGTTCACCGCGTCTACCTGCTTCAGGATGAAGCACAATCAACAAGTCAGATGGGTGGATATGTTTCTGTACTAACAGGTTACAACACCATTCCTCTTCTGTCTTATCTACCCAAGTTTCAAGTTTCAAATCATCGGTATTGCAGCCTAATTCATGTGCAATGCTTAAAAAATTAAGGACTTCATGCTTTCCTGGGATATGTGGAACGGTATCGTTAAATAGATAGTGCCGATATTGATGTGCAGCACTGAAACCGATAAGACGAAAGGCACCAGTCGTATACGCAAAGAGGGCACTGAATCGAGACCAATGCTCCAAATCAATCACCAAGTCAAAACGCTCACGTCGTAGAGTTTGAATTAGTTGATAAAGTCGAGAACGAAATAGAATCTGATGATCAATATAGGGACACCGTTCTAAGTACGATAGATTTGTAGGTGATGCTAAAAACGAAAGTTCTGCATTCGGATAACGACGACGTATAGCCCGAACAGTGGGAATTGCCAAGATTGTGTCGCCCAACGCAGAGAGTTGTATAAATAATATCTTTTTCGGTTCATCTATAGAGTATACGGATGCACTCTCAGATTGAAATTCACGGTTTTGTGCTTCAACTTCTCTATCCAGAAAAGATCTAATGTATTTGATGATGGACAACGATATGCAGATCGGAATACCGACATATCTATCAAAGAATTTTAGAACTCTATTTGACTGCATTCAATCTGTTATTGTGTGCCATAAGCAGAACCGAATAATTCGATCTCCGCACTTGACCTTACACCGGCCATATAAGAGTAGTTATCACTCCACTGTTGACTAACAGTGTATGCAATGAGTAAATTCAAGTCAAAATGGTGTATAATTCCATAACGACACACGGTTTTCTATATTCAATGTTGATGCCCCTTTTGGGATTCGGCATTTATCTGTTGAATATATTTCACAAGATCGTCTTTTTCCAATTTTTGTACTTTAAACTGTAATTCCTTAAAGAATGGCACAAGATCCTTTCCCGCTGCTTGACTCATATAGTAAATCAAAAAACTTGACGGCATCTTCCCATACAGTCTAAGATGAAGTTGATCAGCGTCCATTAATTCAAAAAGTCTGATATATAATTCTTTCCCATACTTTTCTCGGAGTTCTGATACAACGGTATAGGCATAACTGTATCTCCACGGGGTCAATGATGTGGATTCTCTATGGCTACCCCAATTTTCTAATTCATTTATACCGTTCGGATCAAGTTTCATACTTTGTTTCAAATTATCATATTTAGGTGATCCTCCGCCTTTTGCGTACTCTGTCTGCATCAACACAGCAATTCCTTCTGAGAACCATGTGGGTAAGTAGTATATATTAGTAAAGGCATGTGTTAACTCGTGCACCCGAACTTCATGCCTATCATACATATTCATAGGAAAATTCATCTCAATACCAGCGACAAATCTTCCATTATTCCTGAAACCATATTGAGTACCAGTTGTGGCTATTCTATCTGTACCTTGATATAGGTCATATAAGGTCACATGTATTTTGTGCTTTGGTTTAAATCCGAAAATGGAGTGCAGCGCGTTATAAAGGCTTTCCATATAACTGAGTGCACTGTTAGCAAACATCTTCCGTTCATCTTCTTCATCAAAATCAGCCTTAACCAGCAAATCGTCTGCGAATGTCAATGTATAGTGGTCGCTTTCACCATGTGGTTTACCTTCAATAGGTGTCGGATCAACAACAATATTTGCATCTGACGCTGCTAACAATAGTTGATCAACTTTTCGTCTTTCATCAAGTCGTTTCTGTCTCTGTTTCTGTGCTTCTTGTAATGCTGCACACCCATTAAAAACGAATCCAAGTAGAAAAATCAGGAGGGTAAGAATCTGTATATTACCTGTACCAGTTTGTAGAAATTGTGTTTTATTTTCCATCTTTATTCCTCTGTTTTACTTTTCGGGTAACGGTACTGCTTTTGTTTCGTCTCCAATCTTCCGCATTGTAATTTCCTGTTCAACTGTTGGATCAGGTAACCCTGTTTCAGACAATCGTCGTTTCAAAAATTCATCCATCTCGTTCTTCAATTGCAGAACAATGTCCTCCGCTTCCTCAGCCAAATTGTATATCTCATCTGGGTCGTCTTCAAGATCATAGAGTTCAATATCAGGTTTATTGTAAACAGCGGGGGTGCCACCTGTCTCAACAATTAGTTTCCACTTACGTGTCTGCCAACCACGCTTTTTCATCCAACCACATTCAGTCAGATAGATTGCATCGCACGAACCGTCATTTGATCCATTGTCTACCAAAGAGCGGAGACTTGTTCCCTCCATCTTTTCACGTTCTGCCAGTGTATTCTGTGAAGCATAATCCAAAATAGTGGGGGCAATATCCTTCAACGTCACAATCCCTTCAAGACGTTGTCCTTTTGGAATAATGTTGGGACAGTGTAGGAACAGCGGAATATGACAATTTGTCTGATACAACCCGTGATGGTCATACCAAAGTTCGTGTTCATCAAGTTCCTCACCGTGATCAGCTGTAATAACCAAAAGCGTCTCATTCATGAGGTCACAGTCGTACAGATATTGAAAAAGTTGTGCTAAGGATGCATCCATATAAGCAATAGAAGCGTCATATTGTGAGTTCACATACCTACGGTCAGTCCATAGACGCTTTTTCTCTATATTGTCTGGGTCATCCGGATCTGGCTTACACATCCACTGACGAAAATAGTCTGTGAAAGGTTCACAAGCATAAACATCATCCATACTCCGATTATTTGGATCACATTCGTCACCACTATAGAACATCCGCTCAAACGGAAGCGGTGGTAGGTAAGGTGTATGTGGATCCCAATAATGTAGAAATGCAAACCACGGTTTATCCTGTGATTGCGCGAGTTCCAACAGTTCTACGGCTGTCTGATTAACTGCCTCTGCTTTGCGTGCATTTTGATAACGACTTTCCCAACTATAACCACGGTATTGATTATCTGGAAAACCGCGTTGAAACCAGCGTTCCAAATTGTCAGCTGCCACAGTAAAATATCCTGCTTCGCTAAGCAACTCTGGAAGTGTTTTGATGTTCTCAGCAAGATCTACACGTCCACCTTGCGTGATAATATGGTGGGTCAGTACATCTTTCCCGGTAAACATCGTCGTATGTGCCGGGTGAGTCGGGATATGTGGACTGATACAACTCTCAAAAAGGGTCGCATTTGCTGCAAGAGCATCAAGATGTGGTGTGGTTAGGTGTTTATTTCCATAACAACTCATACTTGACGCACGTAATGTATCTAATGAAAAAAGGATGATATTACGCAATATACTCCTCCGGAGCAAATTTATTGTTGAAAAGTAATGCTATATGGGAACTGAGGTAGACACTAATCGGCTGCGGCTGCATCAACTGCTGCTATCTGTGCGTTACGAATTGCATTTGCTAAATAGGTTATACCCTCAGGAACATCATCTACATGGCAATATGCATACGCCAAACGTATTGCTTTCACAGGGTCACCAGCATAGTGGAATGCACTACCATTACTATAACCAACACCTTTTGCAGATGCATACTCATTTAGCTTTTTCATATCGGTTGTTTCAGGAAGGTCAATCCAGAGGAATAGACCCCCACGCGGCTTTGTCCACGAGCATATATCACTGACATGCTCTTCAAGTGTGTCCACTACAGCCTTGCATTTAGCACCAACAGCAGCGTTTGTTTTTTCAAGATGTGCTTCAAGATGCTCCATAAAAAATTCTGCCACAATAGCACTCGCAAGTGCGCTCGTACCACCATCCCATCGGTTCTGATGAATCATCCCGTAATAAGGTTGTTTTGCTACAAAGTAACCTTGTCGAACACCTGCACCCAGTATCTTTGAGAATGTCGCAATGAAGATAACCCGATTTGCTGTATCTAACTTAAAGAGTGATGCAGGAGTCGGATTCGGCACAAAATCAATATCACCATAACAGTCATCTTCAACGATGAGCGTGTCGTATTCCTCTGCAAGTTCGAGCATGCGGTCCCGTCGTTCAAGTGACAAGATTGCACCAGTAGGGTTTTGGTGATTGGAAGTGGTGTAGATGAGAGAAGGTGTGACATTTTGTCGTTTAAGTTCCTTTAACTTTTCCTCAAGCGCGTCCATATCCATGCCATCTATATAATCCATCGGGATACCAACAATATTTGCTTTGAGGTGTCGCATAATACCGAGGGTGCCACTGTAGGTATATTCCTCTGTTAATACCGTATCCCCAGGTTTAATGAATGTTCCCAAGACCAATTCAAGTGCCTGCATTGAACCTGAAGTAATTGAAGTATTATCCACTGGAAGTGGAACGCCTTCTCTACGTTCAAAACGCATTGATGCCAGTTCACGTAGCCCGCGGTAGCCAGACTCACCCGGATAATTGACCAGTTGCCCTCCTAATTTGCGAAGTGCCTTTGCACTTGCTTCAATCAATGCCTCGGTGGGAAATGTATAAGGGTCTGGTCTGCCTCCTGTAAACGCAAAATCTTTCATATAGGTCTCCTTAACTGATTCCAATTTAACATCATTATAACAACAGGTCAGTAAAATAACAACCAATTAATACGGTTAGCATAACTAATCCGTTTTAGTATATGTCCTTTTAACTTTAAAGGTGCGATGAATTACGCGACTACAAACGTGGGTAGATTTTCCTTAAAATTAGTGTACCCTATGGTACATTAATTTCGTTCAGTGGTACATTTTGGTACATTGCGTCTAAACGTAGTGCTTGACTGGGTTTATAGGTTGTTAAAATCGGATTTTTCATAATGAAAAAATTTAATTTTGGTACATTTTGTATTTGCTGGGAAATTTGCATTTTTTGTTCGGAATATAATGCTAAGAGTTTTCCAATACTTGTAAGATTTTGTCTAAATTAGAAACATTAACCATTCCCATATTTTTGGCAGTTGTTAAGTCAGATTTGGCTCTATCGCGTTCTCTGAGATGAAACCACACGAGGCCCCGAACGAAATAGGCTTTGGCGTAATCATACCGGAGATTTATAGCTTTAGTTAAGTCATTAATTGCCTTGTCAAGTTCACCTTTTTTTCTATAGACTATCCTACAATTAAAGTATATATCGGCATAATTGGGCTCTAACTCAATAGCTTTGGTGAAGTCGTCAATTACCGTATCAAGTTTGCTTTTTTTGCTGTAAGCTGCCCCGCGATTATAATAAGTATCAGCATGCTTGGGATCCAATTGTATTGATTTTGTAAAGTCTTTTATTGCAGGGTCAAAATCCCCTTTGCAGAAGTACGCATAACCGCGATTGCTATAGAATCTATAATCATTAATTTGCAGGGTTATTGCTGTAGTATGGTCTGTGATAGCTTTATCAAACTCACCACGCATAGCATAAGCTTGACCGCGATTAGTATAGGCATTAGCAAAATCTGGATCCAACTCTATTGCCTTGTTATAGTCTTCTATGGCGTGTTCATAGTTATTCTTCCCGGCATAAGCAACCCCACGATTCATGTAGGCATTAGCAGAATTCGGATCCAGTTTTATCGTTTTATTATGGTCCATAATAGCACGTTCATAATCGTTTTTTCCGTTATAAGCAGCACCACGGTGAGTGTAAGCATGAGCAATATCTGGATCCAACTCTATTGCTTTGTTATAGTCTTCTATAGCACGATCATAATCACCGTTCTGGGCATAAGCATTGCCACGACTATTATAGGCCTCAGCAGAATTCGGATCCAGTTTTATTGCTTTGTTATGGTTTGTAATAGCAACTTTGTAATTGCCTTTCTTGGCATAAGCATTACCAAGACTACTGTAAGCATGAGCAATATCTGGATCTAATTCTATTGCTTTATTAAGATCTGTAATAGCACGTTCATAATCGTTTTTTCCGTTATAAGCAGCACCACGATTAGCAAAGGCATTAGCAGAATTGGGTTTAAGCCTAATTGCCTCATTCAAATCTGTGAAGGCTTTGTCAAACTCACCAAGCATAGCGAAAGCAGCACCACGATTAGCAAAGGCATTAGCAGCGTCTGGATCTAATTCTATTGCTTTGTTGAAGTTGTCAATGGCAAGTTCATAATTGTTTTTTCCGGCGTATGCAACCCCACAATTAGTATAAGCATTAGCAAAATTTGGATTTAGTTTTATCGCTTTGTTGCAGTTTTTGATGGCACGATCATAATCACCTTTCTTGGCATGAACACTTCCAAGGTTAGCATAGGCATTAGCATTATTTGGATCTAATTCTATTGCTTTGTTATGGTTTTTGATGGCACGATTATAATCACCTTTCTCAGCATAAGCATTTCCACGGTTGGTATAAGTGTTAGGAAAATCTGGATTCAGTCTTATTGCTTTATTATAATCTTCGATAGCGCGTTCATAATCGTTCTTCTCGGCATAAGCAATCCCGCGGTTAGTATAGGCATTAGAAAAATTCGGATTCAGTTTAATCGCTTTTTTATAATCTGTAATGGCACGATCGTAATTGCCTTTCTTGGCATAAGCAAACCCACGGTTTGTGTAGACATCAGCGGAATTAGGTTCAAGTCTAATTGCCTCATTCATATCTGCAATAGTTTTGTCAAACTTACCAAGCATAGCATAAACAACTCCACGGTTATTATATGCATTAACGAAAAGTGGATTGAGTTCAATCACATCTGAGTAGGCTTCTATCGCCTTGTTTAATTGTCCAAGCAGCAATTGAACATTTCCATATTGGAATACCTCTCCAGTGAGTATGTCTGCTTCAGGTCTACTAGATGGAGAATCCTTTTGAGCCTGCTTTTTGTGTACAGCTTTTCGAACCCCATCTACGACATTTTGCCAACCTTCACTCGGATCCTCCCATTTACTAATAGGTTTACCCTTGTGAGGAAGCACTTCAAAACGACTGATTTGATGGTTGAGCCAATCACAATGCTCAAGGAGAATGGGAATAACTCTTATCTCTCGCTTCAATGCCTCTGCTAATTCCCTGTTGCAGTTTTTAGATGCGAGACTGGCAGCGGAGACGAGATAGAGAAGCAAATCTGAATCAGCAACTTTTTCGAGAATATCTTCCTGAAGTGCTTGGTCCCCTGGAGTGAGCTGGCAATCATCCCAAGTTATTAACTCGTTTTGCTGCTCCATTACAGCAAGATGTTCTCGTAATTCATCTTTCTGTTTTGCATCCTTGTGTGAATAAGTAATGAATCCTTTTAGTGGTTTGTTCAAGTTTTTTTCCTCCACAATGCTAACTTGCTGGAGTTAATAATAAAAAATTCGGTGAAGAGATTGCGACCAAATGACAGATAAGTCGAAATTCGGAAATTGCTTCTACGAGAGCGTTACATTCGTTTCCTCATTGCGGATCAACGCGAGAACAGAGTCAATTTCGTCAGAGTTTTCTAAGAAAACGGTATCAGTGTTGATTATGCGGTTTTTGAAACGAGCATTGGATTGCTATTGCTTTAATTATCAAATAAATGTATGGAAATTATATCACAATGAAGTATATTGGACAAGTAAATCATGATAATCCTACACACCTCAACGGACAATTTACCTTGATATTTCACAACGTTAATGAGATAATACTAATACATATCAATATGATTAAATGCATAAACAAATATCCATAACCTTACTTTTATCCTATCAGAGCAAAAACTTACATCTCTGAATATCTGGGTGCGCGAAATGAAAACCAAAGTCAGTAAGTCCATCCGCAGTGCCCTTCTTATTTCCATAAGCATTCATGTTGTTCTGGGTTTTGTTGTCATCGGTCTACATCAAAGTGAACCACGTTCTATTGATGATATAACATATCTTGAAATCTCCGAAGTCCGTTCTCAACGTGCTTTACGTCCCCTGAAACGAGACAAATTTATTCCTCCCAAAATCACACCAATAACACATAAGCAGATTGAGGTTAACGTCAATCCTTCGTTGGCATCAGTTCCCTCGCCACAGCCGATAGCGCACCAAAATCCTATCACCCAGAACAGCGGTTTTTCACTTTCGACTTCTAACACTTTGGGAACTGGTAATTCAGTAATAGATTCTACAACTCCTACAGTCAATCAAGATATTAGCAATCAACCACGAGTAGGAAAAATCATATCACCGCGTGTGCTTAGAAACACAAAACAAAAAACTTTCAAACCACCTATTGATAATGCACTCCCTCAGGTCAGTGATCTTCCGTTGCCACATGTAATTTTAGTAAGAATTGGACAGCATATTGTAGCAAACCGTTCCAGTAATAATGTGGATATTACCTTTGTTATTGATGGCAGTGGTAGTATGAAAGATAACATCAACGCAGTCCGGAGTCATCTGAACCGTATGACAGAACTATTTGATGAAGCAGAAATAGATTTTACACTTGGTATTATTGTGTTTCGTGATAAAATGTTTGGTGTTGATTTTGAAATATTTCCACAAACTCGTTCTGTACCACAAACCAAAAGACTCCTCGCACAAGTGAAATGTCAAGGTGGAGAAAAAGCTTTGGATGCACTTATCCGTGCTGCTGACGAAGTTGATTTTAGGCAGAACGCAGATGTCCACTTCATCCTTATTACAGATGAATATGTTAGTGGAAACTATTCAGCGAAAGATGTATTGAACAAAATCAGTCGTGCCAAAATCAAAGTGGATGTCATTGGTCGAGATGAACCGTTCCAAAAATTCATCGCAAGTAGCACTGGGGGTTTATGGCTACCAATTTCAAGTTTAGGTGCACATTAGAATAACACAATGTTTCTCCAGTATTTTTCACAATCTCCGCAGCATGTAGATAGATCAACCTTCCCAAAATCCAACCGTCAGATACCCATAGTAACAAAAGATTTCTACGCGATAGGCGTGACCCTCCTTTTCCTTCTCGTTGGTGGCTATGGGGCGATACACCATGAAATGTGGCGAGACGAAGTCCAAGCATGGCTACTCGCGAGGGACAGCACATCTATTATAGATCTTTTTGCTAATATGAAATATGAGGGACACCCAGCATTCTGGCACCTTTGCCTGATGCCCCTCACACGTATAAATGCATCTCCTATTATGATGCAAGTGTTTCATTTCTTAATTGCTGCTACCACAGTTTTCCTATTTACACGATATGCCCCGTTCAATAAAGTCCAAAAATTTCTTTTCTCCTTCGGATATTTTGCACTCTACGAATACGCTATCGTTGCCAGAAATTATGCAATCGGTATTCTCCTAATTATAATCTTCTGCATACTCTATCGAGAACGTTATAAGCGATTTGTATGGATCGGTATCGTTCTAATTTTGCTTTCCCACACCAGCGTACATGCACTGATTGTAGCAATAGCCATTGGATTTGGTCTCATGTGTGAGTATCTATATTTCTACTGTTGTAAGACAGAGAAACTCACTGAAAATAGACAACACATCTGGATCGGTTTTGTTCTCATCGGTTTTGGTATCGTGACTGCTGTGCTACAACTCAATCCCCCTTCAGATACAGGCTTTGCGGTTGGCTGGAACTTTAACTTTACCATTCAACGCATGAATAACATCGTCAGAATCATAACGAATGCATTTCTCCCGTTCACAAGATCTGCAAGAGGTTTTTGGGGTAGCAATCGACTCTATAGTGTGGAGTTTTTTCAATTAATTCGTTTATCACTCTGTTATTTGATCATTTTCTGGTGCATTTTACGGTTCTTGAAACGTCCCACCGCGCTCATCATATATGTTACTGCCACCGTTGGACTTCTCGCGTTCTTCTATGTAAAATATGGTGGTAGTATCCGTCATCACGGGTTTCTATTTGCAACATTCATTCTAACGAGTTGGATTTACCACGACTGTCCTGAGATAAAACTACCAACAAACTTTATTAGTAATTTAGCACAACGATGTTTCAGTTTCGTTTTCACGTGCATTCTGATTATTCATTATCTCGGTGGTATCACCGCCATTGCAATGGAAAAACGGCACGTATTCTCTTACGGAAAAGAAACTGCCGAGTATATAAAACAACAAGATATGCAAGACCTGCCAATGGTAGGTGACACAGATTTTGCCGTCAGTACTGTTGTCGGATATTTAGAGAAGGATAAGGTGTACTATCCAAAGGGTTGTAGATTTGGTTCCTTTGTTAGATGGGATAATTTGAGGACACATGGTGTTGTTAACGAAGGCATTATCATTGATGCAAGAATGCTGAACAAACGATATTCGCAAGATGTCTTGATTATCATGAATCGCACATTCTCGGATGAATTGATAGAAAAATATCAGCTTACACAGTTGGAATCTTTCACAGGTTCTACAATTGGTAGTGAGGGATTCCACCTTTATCTGCTAAAATACATCTAACCGAATTATCAGGTTTATTTAGTATTGAACGTGAGTTTGATAAATCATATTTTGGACTTAGCAGAATGCGCGTTTGGCATTCTGCATTGGTTAGGAAACCGCAGCATTAGCGTCAATTTAAGGATTATGCATTATGCCTCGTGTGAAAGTTATTTGATAGTGCCTTGCCTATTGTCTGAATCACAGAAAGCACTGAAGACACAGAAGACACTGAAAGAGTTGGTATATCAATATCTCTTTGTAGGTTCCACTTTCGGTTTGTGTTATAACAACTCCAGCACAAACTAAAAGATTATACTACAAAAAATTCTTGATGCGTTTGAAATCCAACTACGTTCATCCGCAATTCGGACAGATTGCGTGGGTTTTTGAGTCTAAAGTTCTGTGAATCAGACAAACGTTGAAGGTCATTATACTTGCTCAGACCCACAAACATTTTCTGAGTTGCTGAAGTATATTTGAAACATCCACGGATGTGAAAGAATGGGTTAGAATTACTAAAAACTAAATCAACCTGAAATGAATTTTATTTCACTTGACATAACGCGTTGTAGGTGTTAAGATTTATAAGACTTTACTTTGACGATAGAATTATGGAGTAATGACGAAGGCATGTCAAAACCGAAAAGAAAACGCAAAGACAGACAATCTGAAGACATAGACGAAATACCACGTTTAGCAAAAACAAAACCACTACAACTTCGCTACTATGGGGATCCTGTGCTCCGTAAGAGGGCAGAACCAGTTCAAGAGATTACCGAGGCAGAAGTCAAACTTGCTGATGATATGTTAATGACGTTGTATGATACCGGTAACGGTATTGGACTCGCAGCGACACAGGTAGGGATTTTAAAAAGATTTCTCATTGTAGATATAGGTGACACTGATGAGGAAAAATTTGAACCGTTGCTGTTATTTAATCCGGAAATATTGAGTTATGAAGGGGAGTCTGTTGCTGAGGAAGGTTGTCTGAGCATACCCGATGTTCGGGCAGATGTGAAACGACCTGAGAAGATAGTCGTTAAAGCAATGAACCTAAAAGGTGAAGAAATTGGGATTGAAACGGATGGACTTATCGCCCGTGTGCTTCAGCACGAAATTGATCATCTCAACGGAACACTTTTTATTGATAGAATTAGCGGCTTGAAGAGACAACTACTCAGGAATGAACTGAAGAAAATCCAACAAGCCGAACACCCTACATAGATCTTAAGGATACGAATAGATGTTATCGATACCTTTACAAACAAAAATAGATCGACTTTATGAATGCCTACGCGATTACCAAAAAGTTATTGTTGCATTTTCAGGTGGTGTAGACAGCACATTTCTCGCAGAAGCTGCGCAAAACGCGTTAGGTGAAAATGCCCTTGCTGTTACTGCTATCTCTGATTCCTATCCTATCCGCGAGATGAAAGCAGCACAGGATATTGCCAAACAGATTGGTATCCGTTTTGAAACGGTCAACACAGAAGAGTTAGAACAGGAAGGATACGCGAGCAATCCGACGAACAGATGTTTCTTTTGTAAGTCGGAGTTGTTCGATAAACTACGTCCAATCGCTGATAAATATGATGTGGGAACAATTGTTTACGGTGCAATTCCTGATGATGTAGGGGATCATCGTCCCGGCATGGATGCTGCGAAACAGATGGGAATCAAAGCCCCTTTAATTGATGTTGACCTAACAAAAGCAGAAATACGTGAGGTTTCAAAAGCATGGGATCTACCGACGTGGGATAAACCAGCGTTTGCATGCTTATCCTCAAGGTTTCCTTACGGTATGCGTATCACCCGTGAATTGCTACGTCAGGTGGATGCTGCAGAACAATTCCTCTATGATTTAGGTATTCGTCAATTCCGTGTTCGCCATCACGGTGAACTTGCCCGAATTGAACTTGAAGCAGAGGAAATTGCGCTGTTGCAGAAAAAAGAAAGACGTAGTCAAATCAGCGACCACTTTAAATCACTCGGATACACACACGTCACACTTGATCTGCAAGGGTATCGCTCTGGTAGTCTAAATGAAGGGATAACAAAAATCATCACAGGAACATAAATGAACTCAACTCAAGTGGCTTACACTATAGGTAAGATTTTGTACGCTGAACCGAGTCCTGTTGATCCGATTGAATTCTTGCCATTTACAGATATTCTTATTATCGTCGCTGTCTTATTCGGCAGTGTGGGTTGTGTGGTAATTCTTCGTATTCTATACAGAAAGTGGAAAAGTAGAATTTACAGACGCACGCCATCTGACATATTACCTGTACAAAAAAAGAATATGACGGATTACGATAAGCGGATACTTGCTGATAAGATCAATGAAAGCAGAAGGGATAATATAAAGAAAACCTTTGCTGGTACAGTAAGTTCCTACGGTATGATATTTGCCACAATCGGCTTGATTCTGTTAGTATTGCTTTGGTTTACACACATTATATTGGAAAGATTTCACCGATAATATTCTTGTAAAATGAAGACAATTTTATAAACGATAATGAACATCTGGAGTCGGAGTGATATTACTTAAGTAACAAACCTGATATGTCCAACCTACAAACACAGCCTTTGATTGGCATGGAGACCTTCAGTTGGAAAAAATGGGATGCATGTACCCATTGTGGTCTCTGCCTACCTACCTGTCCAACCTACCGAGAATTAGGATTAGAAACCGATTCCCCCAGAGGACGATTGTATCTTATGGGGAGTGCATTCAAACCGCATGATGCCACGCCACTCAACGAAGATTGGGCAGAATATATTTACCGGTGCTTGGATTGCAGGGCATGTGAAACCGCTTGTCCTTCCGGTGTCCACTTCGGTGAACTTCTCGAACAGGCTCGTGCAATTTATGAACAAAACGCACAAAGATCAACAAGCCACAGATTCTGGAGTAACCTCGTTTTCAAACAAATACTACCGAATAGAGAAAGATTAGACCTTATCTTTGAACTGATGTGGCTTTACCAAAAGCTCGGTATTAGGTGGTTAGTCCAAAAATCAGGGATACTCAAGTTGATGGGTCAACTCGGGCAGATGGAATCGTTACTACCCAAAATCCCACCACCTCATCTCAAATATACTATACGGGACATCACACCAGCAGTAGGTGAGACCCGATATCGAGTAGGATTTATTCCTGGGTGTATCATGAACCAAATGTTTACGGAAACTAATTTGGCAACTATCCGCGTGTTAGCAGAAAATGGATGTGAAGTTGTTACACCGCGTAAGCAAACTTGCTGTGGTGCGCTGCACCTGCACAACGGTTCGCGAGATCTTGCTTCAGACCTTGCAAAACAGAACATTGATGCGTTTGAAGAGGAACAATTAGACGCAATTATTATTAACTCTGCGGGGTGTGGTGCAACACTCAAGGAATATAAGGCACTACTTGAAAACGATAATGTTTACGCGGAGAAAGCAGAGCATTTCAGCAATAAAATGCGAGACATCAGTGAGTTCTTAGCTGAAATTGAGATGATACCTCCACAAGGTGAAATCCATCAACGTGTCACATACGATGAACCTTGCCATCTATTACATGGACAACGCGTGAAATCACAACCACGTAAAGTCTTGCAAGCAATACCGGGACTTGAACTAATTGAGTTGACAGAATCAGAGTGGTGTTGTGGTAGCGCGGGTATCTATAATATTACACAACCTGAACTTTCACAGGAGATACTTGAACGGAAAATGGAACACATTGCTGAAACCGACGCGGATATTGTGGCTACAGGTAACCCCGGATGCTTACTTCAGATTCAACTCGGCATCAAGAAGCATAATTTAGATATGAAAGCAATACACCCTGTAACACTCTTAGACTATGCTTATCGCGGTGTTGCCCCAGAAGATTGGGAGGAATAGAATCGTAGGTTGAATGTAAGAATCCTTGTTCAAATATTATATATTCTAATCTTCACCGATTTACCTGAATAAAAACGTGACATCTTTAGTCAATTATGGTAACATTGATATATGGTTTTATCAAATGTTGACATAGAAAAATATATACGCGAAGGGAAAATTAAAATTACTCCTGATCCAGATTTTGATACACAGTTAGGAAGTTGTTCTATTGATTTCAGGTTGGGCAATACCTTTCGTGTTTTTGAGCATAGTAAATACCCGTTTATCGATTTAAAGACAAAGGTTGACGCTGATGATCTGATGCGGAAAGTGGAGGTGCCTGATGGTGAGGCTTTTACGATGCAACCGGGTGAGTTTGTCCTCGCAGCAACTCATGAAAAACTGGAATTAGCGGACGACGTGATGGCACGGCTTGAAGGCAGAAGCAGTGTCGGTAGACTCGGAATTATTGTCCATAGTACCGCTGGTCTATTCGATCCTGGTTGGGTTGGGAACGCTACATTGGAGTTGGGTAATCTCGGACGGATGCCTGTCTTACTCTATCCGGGTATGCGAATTTGTGCTTTTACTTTTGAACAACTTTCATCACCATCAAGTATGCCTTACCGTCTGAAACCTGCGAATAAATATGCTGGTCAAGATGGACCTGAAACCAGTCGATTTGCTGAAGATGTTGAATTAAAGAAAAAGAACGAATCCTGATTCTGCTGAAAATTTGGGCAATTCTATGCCTAATAATTTAGCATATTTTGTTGCGCTTTCTTGCGTTTTCCTTTGTAGACATCTTATTCTCAACGGTTTAGTTTCTATACGAAACTTATGCTCTCTGTGATTCTATTGTCATCAGAGAGTGTGTATAATGTCAATACTGCGAGAGGTTTTACTATTGGCATAGACTTTGCATAATCTAAACAAAGAAATCTTGTGAAACGAAGTCAGTTGCGAACTCAATATGATTGTACGTCACGAGTTATGATATTATAATTTATATTTGATTTATTAGGAGGAAATGCGAATGACACCAAGTGAGGTGGTTGCACTTGCAAAAGAAAAGAATATTAAAATAGTTGACCTAAAATTCATGGACCTACCAGGGATGTGGCAACATTTCTCTATTATGGTTGATGAATTGAGCGAGGACTTGTTTACGGATGGAATCGGTTTTGATGGGTCAAGTATCCGTGGTTTTCAGGCGATTAACGAGAGTGATATGTTGCTATTCCCAGACCCCGCAACTGCACTGGTTGACCCTGTCTGCCAAATACCAACGTTGAGTATTACCTGTAATATCAAAGATCCAATAACATTGGAAAATTACACTCGTGACGTAAGGCATATTGCGCAGAAAGCGGAGGCTTATCTTCAGTCTACAGGAATCGCTGATATAAGTTATTGGGGACCTGAAGCTGAGTTCTACCTTCTCAACGATATAAGGTACAGTCAGACTCAAAATTCTGGATTTTATCACGTTGATTCCGTTGAGGGAAGTTGGAATTCTGGTCGAGAAGAAAATCCAAACCTCGGTTATAAACCCCGCTATAAAGAGGGATATTTCCCCGTTCCACCGTCAGACACGCTTCAAGATATCCGTTCAGAGATCTGCTTAAAGCTTATTGAATCTGGCGTAGATGTAGAAGTACATCACCACGAGGTAGGCACAGCAGGACAAGGTGAAATTGACATTCGCTATGACACGTTAACCACTGTTGGCGATAAAATTGCTTTGTATAAATATATTGTTAAGAATGTTGCGCGTTCACATAACCTCGTAGCGACTTTCATGCCAAAACCGCTTTTCCAAGACAACGGTTCAGGAATGCACGTGCACACAAGTTTATGGAAAGATGGAAAGAATGTCTTTTTTGATCCACAAGGTTACTCACTTCTAAGTGAGACAGCACTTTATTACATCGGTGGTTTACTTGCACATGCCCGGTCATTATGTGCGATCATCGCTCCGACAACTAATTCCTATAAACGGTTAGTCCCCGGTTATGAAGCACCGGTTAATATCGCTTACTCACAAAGAAACCGTAGTGCCTGTGTTCGTATTCCCGTGTATTCCAAGAGTGAAAAGGCTAAGCGAGTTGAGTTCCGAACACCTGATCCATCTTGTAACCCGTATCTTGCATTCAGTGCGTTGATGATGGCTGGTCTTGATGGAATTCAGAACAGAATTCATCCTGGTGATCCGCTGGATAAGGACCTCTACGATCTTGAACCTGAGGAACTTGATGAGATTGAATCCACGCCAGTATCACTTGGCGACGCCCTTGATGCTCTTGAGGATGACCACGAATATCTCCTCAAAGGCGATGTGTTTACGGAAGATGTCCTTGATGTCTGGATCGATTATAAGCGTGAAAATGAGGTAGATGCAATCAATATGCGTCCTCATCCGTATGAGTTCTTTCTCTATCACGATATATAGGACATGATTATTGTGTTGTTAGAACCCTGTTGCAAGGCATCACATAAGCGCGTGCGTTGAAATGGTGAACGCGTAAATTGGCTCGTAGTTATCTGTTTAATTTGCAGGACGGGGTTCTACAACACATTAACTCAATATGCTTCGTAATGAAACGTGTTTAAGTTGATGCCTTAATCCTTATGTAAAAACGGATTACGTATCCGTTAACAAAACAACCTTATGGCTAATTAAGGCGAATCTCTGGATCCGCCAAGACAATCCTATCCAATTTGCGTAGGTATTAGGAGAAAATCCAATGATAAAATTAGAGTGTATTATTCGTCCCTTCAAACTGGAGGAAGTCAAAGAAGCTCTCAGCAACGTTGGTGTCCGGGGAATGACTGTCAGTGAAGTCCGCGGATTCGGACGTAGCCGTGGGCATACAGAACTTTATCGTGGTAGTGAATATACGATTGAGTTTGTGCCGAAGTTGAAAATTGAAATCGTTGTCGCGGAAGAAAATGTTGATAAAGTCGCTGAGGCAGTCCAACAGGCAGCATCTACAGGTAAGATCGGAGATGGAAAGATCTTTATCATACCGATTGACGAAACAATCCGCATCCGAACAGGAGAAAAAGGTCCCGCCGCTATATAATTTCTATTTCTGTTGAACATATCATTAGTAGGGACAGGTATTTATACCTGTCCTTTCTGTTTTTGGTCATCACAATTTAGATTGTTTCCACAAAATCGTTGGTAGTTGATCAATTTATTGTGCCTTAACAGACTAATAACGGTGTAGGTCATGATCAATTTCGATTGCCCATTTGTCTATCCCACCGACTACACTGAGTACGGACTTGAATCCGAGTTGTTGAAGAAGACAAGCTGCATCAAGGCTTCTCATACCGTGATGACAATATACGATAATCTCATCTACCGGTGTGAGTTCTCGGAACCTTCTCGGTAGTTCACCGAGTGGAATAGATACTGCCCCTTCAATGTGTACCAGTTCATACTCCCATTTTTCCCGAACATCAAGCAAAACAAAATCTCTACCAGTCTCTATCATATATTTCAGTTCATGCGGATAAATGGTATAATCCTCTGGATCAAATGGTAGAATTGCTTCTTCTACACTGGGTGCTGCTCGTGGTATGGTATTGTCTCGTGAGTTAATTGTGGCTGATTCGTAGATTCTATGCAGCAGTTCTTTAATACGCTTAAACATGTCCAGTTCTCATCTAAAATGTGATCGTCATGCCCAACGTGGGAACAATTGGAAACAGTGGTTCCTCTCCAATGGCACAATCAACTATTACACCTGTTTCCTCATCTAATACTTCACTGAACGCATATTGGTCTACATTGGTATGGTTATACAAGTTTAAAATTTGGAAATACCATGTGAGTGTCCAACGTTTATAAGGGCTTCGTTTTGTAATTCGAAAATCAAGACTGTGATAAGGTGGTAGTCGGTCAGAATGCGTTTCTCCGAACTGTCGGTTGCATGCGGTCCCATTATCTATAAGTTCGTGAATCAAAGGTGTTCTTGGATCACCGGTGTGAAAACGCCAACTAACATACAGATGCCATGTTGAAGTTATCTGCTGGCTACTGCTCAAAAAAATAGAATGTCGTCTGTCGTATTGCCGATAGATGGTTGTGCTATCTGATGTTTCTTCTGCAATTCCATACGCGTAGCCGAGTCCCCATGTGAACCTTGATGAGACGGCTTGTGTTGCGAAGACATCAAATCCTGTTGCCTCTGCGGATTCAGGGGAGGTAAAAATCTGTGTTTGACGACCAAATTCTCTAAGTCTACCCACAAGATTATCAAACTTTTTGTAGTAACCTTCCAATTTGATAAGAAAATTGTTCCGACTATATTCACCACCAAGAATGTAATGTGTAGACTGCTCCGCCAATCCAACGGTTTGAATACCGTCCTCAACTGGTACTGACATTAGATCAACAGGTTGATGGTAGATTCCCCATGCACCTCGAAACACTAAATTCTCCTTCGGACGCACCGCAATTGCAACACGAGGTCCAATCTCGTAGTTTTGAACATCTGGTCTTCTATAGTTTTGAACGACATAACGTCCTCCTACGTTGACAGCGAGTTTCGGATGAATTTGCCATTCATCTTGCAAGAAGAATTTGATGTCGTTCCCATTGTCGTCAATATCTGCAAGTATATGCTTATAATTATTTACACCTGCTATACGTTCCATAACATCGTAAGCATATTGTGCAGTCAACCAACGCCACTCAATACCACTTCGAATAGTGTGTTTCTCAAATACATTTGCTGTTAATTCCGCTTTTGTACCGATAAATCTGAAATCTCTATTGTCAAAATCAGTCTCTCTTGTTGTTCTCTCTTGGCTTGATGTTCCAGCAAATAGATAAATATCTGTCCAATGCGAAGTGCCAAATGTATGTCTCCATTTTAACCAAGCGGTAGTATTATCATATTGGGAATCCAAATTGTTATCCACGTCCTCTATACGTATCCTGTTCTTATCCCAACCGTATAAGCCGTTGAGCGTGAGTGTGTCCACATCTGTCAACTGATACACAAGTTTTCCATAGACATCAGCGTATTGTGGCTTGTATTTTTCATCTATATCCATGAGTGTGAGAATGATGTCCACATATCCTCTGCGTGCTGACAGCAGCCACCCTCCTTTTTCAGTTAGGGGACCCTCCACCATAGCGGTTGCGTTGATAAGGTCAAGTCCGAAATTTGCAGAGACCTTTTCAGTATTTGGCATCTTTGTAGAGATGTCAAAAACCCCTGACATTTTTTGACCATATTCTGCTGGGAATCCGCCCATCAACAAATCTGAACGTTGGATTAAACCCAGTCCAACCAATGAAACTGCACCACCGAAATCTTGTAAATGATACGGGTTATAAAGCTCCATACCATCTAATCTAACGGCGACACCATCCTTTTCTCCACCTCGCACACTGAAACGTGCACTGTAGTCGCTTGCGATGACACCGGGGAAGACATGTCCTGATCGCATTATATCATTGTCAATTAACGGAAACCTTTCTATCTCCTGTTTTGAGAGAGAGATTTGCGGTGTTGCACCGTCATAAATTGTAAATCGTCCAGGAGTAACAACAATTTTCTCCAGTACTACCGGTTTTTGGGCTTCCTGTGCATTAACCCAAAGAAAACTTGAAATATAAAAAAAGAGTATGTGGAAAATGAGAAACTTGAGGGTAGACATATTATATCCTAAGGCAGTGATTTACAAGTCATGAGAATTATATCATTGTATATGAAGAATGTCAATGTTATAGAATTGACAAATTGACATTTTTTGCATTTTTTTAATTTTCCTCTTTTTTGTCTGAATACGGGCGGGGAGACCCGCCCCTACGGTGGTTAGAATATGTCCTAATATGAATAAAATTGCTTCGAAAAAAACGCACTAAAAACGGATGTTTTTCGCACATTGGTGCGTTTTGGTTTTCGGGTTTGGACCAGTCTGAAACTGGGTTTATAGGTGTGTACGATTTTTTTGAAATTTTCATTTTGGTGCGTTTTTCCTTTTCGGTTTTTTTTCATATTCAGTCGTTAGTATTCGGATTACAATGGAAACAAAAGGATTTTAAATTTGTCT
Organism: Candidatus Poribacteria bacterium; assembly: GCA_022825665.1. Taxonomy (GTDB): domain Bacteria; phylum Poribacteria; class WGA-4E; order WGA-4E; family WGA-3G; genus MSPOR6. The sequence continues at coordinate 581 of JAJDWI010000006.1, read as the reverse complement.
GTTCTATAAGCGTTAATTTAGTGAGAAACGTTGGTGCATCTGATACACCTGTCGCCTCTCCGAGGCTTTAGTGTGCAAGTCGGAGGTTGCTTTGCTCGCTCCGACCCTACGGACTGTATGTGAGAATACGGGCGAGGAGACCTCGCCCCTACGATAATGTCCGAGGCGGCAAATGCAATAAACACATTTGACGTTGATTTGGGCAATTAATTGCGCGACTACAAACAGATTTGAGTCAATAAATAGTTTCATTTCGAAATGATGTTATAGTTTAACGGGTGGTGGTATGTAAAGTGAAATTAATCATGGGAGTGGAACAATAGATATCCAATATGTTTTATGTAGTTTTCAGAATTTCAGTTTATCTGAACCAGAATTTTCAAGATTATACCAATTCTAATAAATTAAACCATAATTTGAAACTCTAATACTATTATTAATTTGACATACTCCCAAGCCTAAAGGCATGGGATTCTTTCTTTGCTTATAGCAAAGTTTCTTGGGTTTAATCCAAGACTACTGAGATGCCAATTAAATTTGACACCGAGGGGATTGCCAAAGTCCCGACTAACAGGGTTATT
>JAJDWI010000169.1 GCA_022825665.1 Candidatus Poribacteria bacterium | reverse complement strand
CTAAGGGATTTAGTCCCAATCCGTTCCAATCAAAGCAATTTGATTTGGATAGGACACCTACAGAGAGTAGGCGATTGCTTTCCTATCCAACGGACTAAATACATGATACCGCATTTTATAGAAAAAGTCAAGGATTTTTGGCGGTGTTTCATCCCAAAATTAAAGCATTGGGCTTTCACACCGCAACGTTTGGTAAAAAATACATCAGAAAAACCTCAAACATAAGTAACCTTGGATTTGGTGGGTTTAGATTCTCAGTGGTAACAACATTGAAACAGTAGTTCCTTCGCCCAGGGTGCTTTCAATCTTAACTGTACCACCGTGTTCCTCTATTACTCGCTGGACATTTGCTAAACCAAGTCCCGTGCCCTTATTTTTCCGTGTAAAGAAAGGTTCAAATATATGTTCAATATCTTCTTCAGATATACCTATTCCAGTATCTATGAGCATGATGCAAACCTTGTTTTCTTGTTGAAATGTAGATATCGTTATTGTGCCTCCATTGGGCGTTGCTTCCATTGAATTTAATACGAGGTTCATAAATGCTTGTTTCAACTTGTCTGAATCAAATTGAAAATCGGGTAGATCAGGTGAAAAATCTAAAACTAACTCAATTTGATGATGTGTTAGGTTTGCTTCCATAAGTGCTAAAACTGATTCCAATGTTGGTACTAACGGTTGAATCTCAAGGTTTAGGGGTACAGGTCGCGCGAAGTCCATCAGACCTTTTACTATGTTGTCAATACGTTCGATTTCATCAAGTATATATTGAATTGATTGTAGTTGTTCCGCAGATAATTCAGGTTTCTGAAGTAACATTTGTGATAACATCCGCATAGAAGACAATGGATTTCGGATCTCATGTGCGAAAGATGCGGACATTTTCCCTGCTGTTGCGAGTCGCTCAGCTTGAATTAATTTATCTCTTGACTGCTTGAGTTCCTGTGTCATCTGATTGAAGGCGATAGTTAAATCACCTATTTCATCTTGTGCCCTAATTTCACATAAATCGTCAAGGTTACCCTCAGCAACTTGTTCGGTAAAAACGACTAAATCCTTTATAGGTTCGGTTAGGTTTTTTCCAATGCGATGACTGATGAGTGCTACTAATGCGATTACAAGGATTGCTAATCCTAACATATATAAAGTAAGAGTTCTCCGCGCTTCAGCGATATCATCCATTGGTCGTAATAAACAGTACAGTCGTCCAAGCGGTATCATGCGATAAAACACTTTGTAAGGTTTTCCACCAAGTGTAACATCTTTTGTAATGGGAGTTTCACCGGTAGAATCAAGTTTTTGCTTTATATGATTCAGATGTAATTTTTCGACTAAATAGGTTCGATTATGTTCTGTCTGAGAAAGTGTAGTTAATGTACTCGCGTTTAGGGTGTAGTCCTTACCAAATACCATTATTTCAACGCTGTATGCCTGTTTTAATTTTTCAATATCTTCATGAATATTTCCTGTTTGCATGATGACATTGAGCCATCCATGTGTTTCACGAGTAAACTGTTCACTATATTTCCAAGCGAAAAGTTCAACTGTGATTAGCGGTACAAAGATAGATACAAGGGCAAAGAGAAGCAAAAATGGGAGTACGATTTTGGTTTGTATACTATAGCGACGCATAGGCAATCCTTGTATACGAAGGGATAATGTCACTTTACATTAGGTTATAGTTAATGGTGTAGAAGCCATGTTTATTTAGTTTTAGGCATTTTGATTGTTTTTTATCACAAACGTTAATGTTTTTGAATTCGCAGATATAGCGTAATTTTTCGCGCTATATCTGCTATATTTCACCTTAAAAACTTACACCATTTTGAGGTGAAAAATGACAAGAAAACCATCTTGCCACTTGATAGATATGTTAGCAGAAGTGCCAGACCCCCGCAACAATAAAGGAAAACGACATCCATTGAAGTCAATCCTCGTATTTCTCGTTATCGGTTTGATGTGTGGACACAAAGGCTGGACATCCATCGTAACTTGGGTACGATCACGACCCGCACTCGCAAAAGCACTCAGTTTGTCTGAACCAGGATGGACAGGATTATAGGATTGACAGGATAAGTATTAGCTCAGATAAATGTGCTTTTTCAGTATAGGTGTTATCTTCAATCCAGTAGATACGTGGATTATTGAGTCTGGTGTGTCGGATTCTGTTCCCAAATTGACAACATTGACATCAGCAACGGTTGTGAAATCCAACACTTAATAATCCGTGATTCAGATAGAAAGTAATCGAGTTAGAAACTCTCCTACAAGATTAATGCACGACAATTGAATGCCACTGTGTAGAGAAAAATAGATTGACAATTTCTATTCAAGGTGGTACTATAGAATACAAATTAAAGCACTTTTGATGTGCATAAATTATATAAGGTGAACCCTTCATGAAAATAACGAAGCTGGAAACTTTTCTTGTACAGCCTCGCTGGCTTTTCCTAAAAATACATACAGATGAAGGATTAGTCGGTCTCGGCGAACCGATTTTAGAGGGACGCGCAAAAACATGTGCACAGGCAGTTGACGAACTTGCTCCTTACCTCATCGGTGAGGACCCGAGACGTGTTGTACATCATTGGCAAGCGATGTATCGTCATGCGTTTTACCGAGGGGGTCCCATTCTCACGAGTGCACTCAGCGGTGTTGAGCAAGCACTTTGGGACTTAGCGGGTAAATCACTGGGTGTACCTGTCTATCAGCTTTTTGGGGGACCAACTCGCGATCGTATTAGGTTGTATAAGGGTGGTGGCGATCCACAAGGTATTAAGGAATGGATTGACAAAGGGTTTACTGCATTTAAAACGGGTGTCGCTGGTGGAAGACCTGCTCGTATTATTGAGAATAAGGCTTTCATTGACAAAGCCGTAGATCACTTTGCTGCGCTGCGTGAAGCTGCAGGGACAGAGGTTGATTTGGCAATTGACTTCCACGGTGCGGTTAGTCCACAGACAGCGAAGGTTTTGATTAAGGCGTTGGAACCTTATCAACCGATGTTTGTTGAGGAACCGATACAGTGTCAAAATGTTGATACGCTTGCGGAAATAGCGCGAAGCACACATTTACCGATTGCAACAGGTGAACGGATTTTCACGAAATGGGGATTCCGTGAGATATTGGAGAAACAGGCAGCGTCAATTCTACAACCGGACCTATGTCATGCTGGTGGGATCAATGAAGTGCGTATTATTGCAGGAATGGCAGAAGCATATTATGGCGGAATTGCGCCACATAACCCTTTGGGTCCTATTTCGTTGGCAGCATGTATTCAATTAGATGCTTCAATTCCGAATTTTGTGATGCAAGAACATACAACACTCGGTGAAGGGTATCTCAAGAATCCCTTTGTGTTCAAGGACGGTTTCGTTGAATTGCCAACTGGACCTGGTTTAGGGATTGAACTGGACGAAGATGCACTTGAGGATAAAATAGACCACGATTGGAGAAATCCTGAATCTTATCATCCCGATGATGGTTCTGTCGTGGATTGGTAACGATTAGTTTTCAGTCATCAGTAATCAGTCGTCAGTTACAAGGAATGTTAAGATAAACGCGTCTGTCTTTGTTAAAAGTTGGTGACTAACAACAATTCCATCTAACATCTGATAAACGGAAAGAAACGACAATTATTATTATGAAATTTATAATGTTCACAAAACATCTGGAAGGTTTAGAGATTCCAGAAATTATCACTGCCTTGCAGGCAGTTGGTGTTGAAGGGGCAGACCTTTGTGTTCGTCCCGGTTATCCTGTAAATCCTGAAAATGCAGAGAAAGAGTTACCTGCTGCAGCGAAGCAATTTGCAGAAGCAGGTCTATCAATACCCCTTGTTACAACTCCAGGAGATTTTTTAGAGCCGACAAGTGAGGATGCAGTTCGTGTTTATGCCGCTGCTGGTCAGGCAGGAGTTGAGAATATTAAGCTTGGCTATTGGCATTGGCATGCGGATGATGGTGGTTACTGGTCTCAGGTTGATTCTATTCGCAAGAAACTTGATGGGTTTGCAAACCTGTCAGAAAAATACGGACCCAGGACATGTATTCACAACCACTCTGGTACATCTATGGGACTAAACTCATGCGCGGTGATGAACCTTGTGAAAGGGTTTAACCCACAACACGTTGGTGTGTTTTCAGATACTGGTCATTTGTCAATCGTTGGAGAACCTATCAATATGGCACTTGATATAGTCAAATCGCATCTTGCTGTGATTGCTTTTAAGGACCTTGCGCGTTCTCCCGGTATGAAGGGTGGTAAGGTTGTTCGTATGGGTAAAGGTTTTGTTGACTGGGAAACAACACTTGACACACTGAAGGCATTGGACTATTCAGGACCTGTAAGTTTTCATAGTGAATACGGTGGTGAACCTGTGGATAGTGTGGTAGATTTGGCTCGCGTAGATGTGCGATTCATCCGCGCTTTGATGGATAAATAAGGAGATACAATGGGACAATTTCAGTTAGGGTTGAATACAAGCACTATTCGTCCTGCCGATTTAATGGAGAAAATACGGATTGCTGGTGAAACCGGATATACAGCGATTGAGTTGTGGAATAACGATCTATCCGAATATGAGGATCAAGGCGGTTCACTTGCTGATGTAAAAAAGGCACTTGGTGATCACGGTCTTTCTGTCCCGACTGTCATTGCTTTACACGGATGGCTGAACGCAACTGGTACAGATCTGCAAAATGCAATGGAAGATGCTAAGAAACGGATGGCACAAGCAGCTGCTGTCGGTGCAACCTATATTATTTCAAGTCCGCCACGTGAAGTTGCTGACTTGCAGTTAGGCGGAGAGAATTATAGGAAACTGCTTGAACTCGGACGAGAATTTGGGGTTAAACCTGCAATGGAGTTTCTCGGTTTTGTGGATGGTGTAAATCAGGTAAAGCATGCATGGGAAGTGATAGAAATTGCTGACCATCCTGATAGTACTATAGTGCTTGATCCGTTTCATATTTTTCGTGGTGGCGGTGAAATAGAGGATATGGAAGGTATCCCTGGCGATAAAATCGCTGTGTTCCATTTCAACGATGCCCCTGCGGAACCTGCACGTGCTGAACAAACCGATGCCGATAGGGTTTATCCAGGGGATGGTATCCTTGACTTGAAAAGGATGATCTCTATTTTGGAAGATGCAGATTATTCTGGTGTTATTTCGTTGGAGTTGTTCAATCCGAGTTATTGGGAGGAAGATCCTGCGGAAGTTGCAAAGATTGGGTTGGAGAAGATGCGTGCTATCGTGGAACTGTAAAACGTATTTTACCCTATATTCTAATGATATAATATTTTAAATTTAGTTTATAGTAAAGGAAACAGTGAATGAATTATGTTGATGGGTTATTGTCGTCGTTGACGCGGGTGAAAGATGCTCGGACACTTCGTATCTCCTCGTGGGATACGACAGGACGCAATAACGATGCATGGGATATTGCCCCCGGTGAAACGCGTGTATTGGCGGATATTAAAGGACCAGGATGTATCAATCATATCTGGATGACACAACCGAATGGATATCGGAATGTACTGATTCGGATGTTTTGGGACGATGAGGAACATCCGAGTGTTTTGTGTCCGTTGGGTGATTTTTTTGGACTTGGAAACGAAATAGTCAACTCTTACGATTCTATTCCGTTTTCAGCGTCTACACATAGCAACAATCAGTTCAACTCAGGTTGTGCACTCAATTGCTATTTACAAATGCCATTTAATCGCTCTGCCCGTGTGGAACTTGTCAACGAAGGCGATACTTCGCACCGTCAATACTTTTATGTTGATTACGAGTTATATCCAACAGAACACGGTGAAGATGTAGCATACTTTCACGCACAATTCCATCGTGAAAATCCTTGTGATGGTTGGGGACACGAAATTAAGGTCAATACCGCGGAAGCAAACATTATCAATGCCGAACGTCTCGCTTGGGACAACAACTACCTAATCCTATCCGCAGAAGGCAGAGGACAGTATATAGGTTGTAACCTATCTGTCAGCAACTTCCAAGGCACGTGGTGGGGTGAAGGTGATGATATGATTTGGATTGATGGATATAAATGGCCTCCAGATTTACACGGCACAGGTTCTGAAGATTATCTCAATCAAGCATGGGGAATGCAGCAAAATGCATTTGCACATAACGGTTCATCTATTCACGAGAACAACACCAACGGTTACCAAACTTCGTATGTGTACCATCTTGAAAACCCAATCCGTTTTGAGAAGGAAATACGGGTGACGATTGAACACGGACATGGAAACCATCTGAGCAACGAGACATCCTCTGTCGCATATTGGTATCAGATAGAACCACATAAACCTTTTGGTGTGCTACCCGTTGAACAACGCAAACCTGTGCTGAAGGATGAAGATGGGAATTGGATTATTGACAAGTCGAACCAAACACCATCATCCGAAATCGTTCTTAATGACGAAATGAAACAAAAGAAAAAGCAGTGGCAAGAAAAGCAATAGATGCAGATGTCTTGCTATGAGTAATGACCAGAGGAGAAGTAATATGCTTACGTTTTTCCAACATTTTCTCATCGGGAAAATGGAAGAAGAAACACCTAATGACGAGGAAGGAGTTGATCAAGAACAACCGGAGTCTGAACATCAAGACCAAACATCTGAAACCGATTCTTCTACAGATACTGAGGAAATCGTGGAGGATGAAACCCCACATGAAGATCAACCTGAAAACGAATCTGACTCTTCCTCAGAAACAACCGACTCTGAAGCAGAGTCTCAATCAGAACATACACCACAATTAGACGATTCAGAAGAAGTAGTGGCATCTGAAACAGATGAAACCTCTGAGTCAGAAGAACAAAAAGCAGATGAGGAAGAAAACACCCAAGTTTCTGAAGAACCAACTGAGGTGGAGGCTGTAACACCTGAATCTGAAGATACACCAGAAGAAGAACCAACTGAAGTTGCAGTAATGTCTGAGGCTCAGGATATATCTGATACGGATCAAACTCCTCAACATCAAGATACGCCAACTGTACCAGAAGTTGAGATTGTCTCTGAGACTGAAGAAGCATCTGTGACAGATCAGCCTACAGAAACTGAAGATACACCTGATGAAGAGAAGGCTGAGGTAGAAGACACTCCCGCATCTGATGAGAATGTTAGACCATATACTCTTGGAGAGAGCGAGGAATTGTATGATTTCGTGGTGAATTTTGAGGAGAGTGAGTGTTCTGGTGGTGAACATATCTCTGCAAACTTGACAGCTTCGTCTGGTGGCGTATCAAAACCTGCGATCTTTGAACATCCTTCATCGACTGAACTTTCCCGAGTTGCCTACAATCTGGAATTACCTTCTGTAAATAAAAAAGAGATGCTATTCTTGAATTTCAGTATTGGACTCCGTGATGGTGTCGTCTTTGATGATCCACAAAGCCCGCCTGGTGGTGTGAAATATTCTATTGAAATCTCAGGTGAACAGTGTTTTGAATCAGTTTCAACTGAATGTCATTGGACACAAAATGGTGTGGATCTAACCCGTTATGCAGGACAAAAGATAGAACTTGTTTTCATCACACAATGTAATGTTGAGGGAAATAGTAGTTTTGCATGGGCATTATGGGGACAACCGAAACTTCTCAAACTCACACGGAATAGTGAACCTGTTACAGATGAAAAGTTACCACCTATAGATATACAATGTGGGATAGCAATTGCGCAAGTTGCTGAAAACCGTAATGTGCTATTTGAGTTTAATCGAGATGGTTTTACTCCTGCTACAGAAATTGTTAATGATATATATAGTCAATTAGAAACCACACCGATTGACTTGACGCTATTCGCATCACAGCCGAAATTAGAAATTGTGAGTGTTGGTACAACTGCAGCGGTCGTTGGAACTGGTGAAGCGTATGAGGTGCAATGTACTATCAGAAATGTAGGTGAAGGACCTCTGCCAAAAGACAGTAAAACGCGAATAAGTTTAAGCGACATAAAGTTACGACGAGGAAGAACCTCTCATAATGTCAAGCCTCTCGCTCCAGGTGACACTTTAACATACGTTTGGTATGCCCGTGGTGTATCACGTCCATCTGAAATTAATTTCAAAGTGACATTAAAGTCCCGTCATATTAAAGGTGATAGTCAGAGGAAGGGTAATGTTATCATCCGACCGGCATTGCCGAAACTTGAGACGAATGTTATACCTGAACTTCATACCTACATGGAAGGTAAACATTTGGTATTAGGAAATAAGCATCTTCGCTTAATTTTCGTTCACAACAGTTCACCTACCCAAAATATAGGGAAGTCCAAAGCAAAAACACAAGAGAAATCCCCGCAGGGATATGAGTATTATGCTATATTTGTCGCGAAAGGGAGTACATATCAACAGGTTGCTACCTCTAAGATGATTGCTGAAGCAACCTATATTTCAAATGATACTGCCCATACCATAAATTTCATTCCAAACGATGTGCAGTTAGCTGGAAACAGTCTTGGAGAATCCATTGTCCGCTTATCTGGTGAACACAAAGATACTGATGGAGTAACATGGACTCTACAGTTACAGTTGATTCTCACTGAAGATACTAAACGTATTAAGTCCTCATATAGTTTGTCGGTTGATAAGGAACGAGAACTTCTTGCTTTTCGTGGTACAGAGATTTATGCAGGACACAAGAGTACGCGGGAAAAGAAAACTGCAGCCCTGTTTCCGGGCTTAGAATATCTTGAAAGTGATGAACCCTCTTCAAATACACGGGATGCAGCCCCACCGCTCAATAATCGGTTAGTGCCCCATCCATATAAGATTACTATCCCTGTGATGGCAGTTGAGATACAGAAGTCGGTTGTTGGCATTGCTTGGAATCCGTTGAAGAGTTGGGATGGTCAGATGCAGAATGTATCCGCAGCATTTGCATCACCCAATTGGCATAACCGAGAGAGAAATCACTTAATGGGACTTTTTCTACCGACTGTGCCAGATTTTGTCAAAGAAAATGCCTTGGTTGCTGAAAAACCTTATCAACTAAGCACAGAACAATCAATTAATTTGGAATGTGAAATAATAGCTGATGGGAATGCTTCAATCTTAGCAGCAATAAACCATTGGACATCTGCTTATGGAATACCAAAACCGTTAAGACCTCCCCGCAAGGATACAGAGCAGGTCCTCCTCTCACGACACGGGTTTATGCATACTGTTTGGGATGCTGAGGCAAGACAATCCAGACATTGTGTTGATTGGGTATCACATAATGAACCAGGATTTGCGACTTTACTTTGGTATGATTACCTAATTACGAAAGCTGAGGATGTAAAAGCCCGTGTAATAGAAATTGCAGAGAAAACGATTGCAGATGCGGGTGCTGGAAGTTTGGCATCACGTGGATCGTGTCATATTCTAAGTGGTGAATTTCCATTCTATTTTGGTCATTTGGAAGATGCATTAGAAGTATATAAGTCAGATGTCCAACCTATTATTGATTCTCAGTCTGATGATGGTAGTTGGGGTTTTCATCCGACATCCGAGAAAACACAAAACCTTGGTAAAGAGGGAGATATAGTTCTTGGAACGTGTGCTGCAAAGGCACTCAAGCTCCTAAAACATGCGCGTATAACAGGGGACAAGGAATCACTTGAGGCGGGTAAAAAAGCCCTCTCTTATATGGATCGCTTTGTTGTGCCACGTGGTGCCCAAGCATGGGAATGTCCACTTTACGAACCTGATATTCTCGCTGCTGCGCATGCGATCGGTGCCTATATTGAAGCTTATGAAGTCATCGGTAATAAGACGTATTTGAAACGGGCAGAATATTGGGCAGAAACAGGGTTGCCATTCCTTTATCATTGGCATCTTCCTGACCGTCCCGGCATGCAGTTTGCTTCTATACCTGTATTCGGAACAACGTTTTATACACATCCTTGGTTTGGTGTGCCGGTTCAGTGGAACGGTCTGGTGTATGCATATTACCTTCAACGTCTAAATCAACACACACGTGATGAAAGATGGCGACAGATCGCAGAGGGAATTACCGTTAGTGCTATGTATCAGCAGTGGGACGATGGTGAGTTGAAAGGTACATACCCAGATGGATTCTACGGTTTCTGTACAGAAGGCAAAGGACCACATCTCAATCCTGAAGATATCATGGTGAATGTCTACACGCTCCGCGGACTTGACCCTGATGTAAAAACTGCGATTACAGGCTCAGTTCATTTAAGTTCTGGAGCAAAACCAGAAGGTTTTACATCATCTCGTTCAGGTGAGTTAAAATGGAGTCTTAATTATGTGGAAAACGAAACAAGTCATACGTTGATTACCGGTTATGGACAAGCACCATCACTTATCCGTGCCAAAAAAGCACAGACTGATGATAACAATGATAATTCTACTAATGACATTCCTCAAGTAGAATCCTTTGACGGAGTTACATCCGGATGGCGTTATATCCGAGAAAAAGATGCTATCTTGATAAAACAGCAACACATTACAAATGAGATGCAATTTCAACTGATTAAATCTGTTGAATAAATTAACTATTTTCTGTAAAGTGTCTTTAGTTGTATAAGATAAACTTTGTTACGATAATACATACTCTTGAACGCATATTACATAAGGTATATGCACATTTATGTCTCAATAGGAGGAACAATGAAAGCCAAAAGAATCGTATCAACAACATTTTGCTTAGTTATGATAGCACTCTGTGTCTTTACAGTATTTGTCACAGTTGCGTATGCACAAGATGATGCTGCAGCATCAGAAGAACCCTCACTGTTTCCGTGGAAAGTTATTGCCCGAGACATTATCTTAGTTGCAGTCTTTAGTATTGTTGGATTAATTATTTTGATGATTGGTTATAAGGTTTTTGATATGGCAACCCCGTATGATCTCAACCGACAAATTGCGGAGGATAACAACGTCGCAGCTGGTATTGCAGTTGCGGGTGTGCTTGTCTCACTCGGTATAATCGTTGCCGCTGCTATGGGGTAATCTATCCAATATCTTACATAGGATGACTTCACACATATAGTTTTGTATAACATCATGTTAGGCGGGGTTCATCTCCGCCTATTTTGGATTATAAAGAGGTTTCACATGTCTGAAATACGTTATTGGTCGGAGCAGGATGTCAGTGCAGAACAGATCCAAGAATGGGTTGAAACATTCCACCGAGATGGATGTCTATTCCTTCAAAATGTGTTGACTCCTGATCACTGTGCGGAACTTCGGCAGGATTTAGAGTGGTCACTTGAAAACAATCCGAACGGTTTGAACAGTGGTAATTACGAATCAACCATGCACTTGTGTCATCGCATGTTTGAACACAGTAAGGCAAACCTACGGTTATTTGACCTCGAACCTATTGTCTCCTTTGCTGAAGCTCTTGTCTCTGGAAACTGTCATGTTATCCACAACAATTCCTTTCAAACGCGTCCTGGTGGAGGAATCACTTCGTGGCATCAAGATGATGCTCCACACTTTCTCGTGACAGATGGAGAACCACCCAAAAACATAAAGCTTCCTGTATTGCTTTTTACCGCAAATTATTACCTCACTGATGTTACCGAGATTGAACATGGTGGAACGGAAGTGGTTCCAGGTTCACATCTTTTTGGTGCATCTCCTCCTAATCCAATAGACGGCACAGCGTGGGAGGATAAGGTGCAATACAACTTAGGTCAAGCAGGAAGCGTAATAATGTTTAACAATCAGGTATGGCATCGGGGTGGTCCGAATCAAAGTCAACGCACTCGCTACATTACACAAGTGACTTACGCGCGCAGACTGGTTGGTCATAAGTTTTATCCATTTATGAATTACAATATGCCAGAATCGGTCTATCAGGATGCAAGTCCGCGGCTACGGCGATTGCTTGGGTTTTTGAATCATGGTGCTTATGGATAGATACTTAGACTCACCTCTGGAATAAATTGGATATGGTATGAAAGCAATTGCGTTTTCTGAACAGGGTGAGGTTAACGTTTTACAATATCAAGATGTGCCAAAACCTACCCTTGAACATGATGAAATCCTTGTGAAGGTAAAAGCATGTGCTGTGAACTACCTTGACATCCACGCGCGGCGCGACCGACCTGAGATAAAACAGAAACTTGAAAAAACAGGAGCACCCCATATTTTAGGTTCTGATATCGCAGGTGAAATCGCAGCCATTAACGAAAACCACCCCCAACTCAATATCGGTGACCGTGTGCTACTTGCCCCGTGTATTCCTTGCGGTGTATGTAGTGACTGCATTAACGGATATGAAAATCTATGTGATACACAAGAGCTGCTCGGATTCCAGACTGATGGAGGTTATGCGGAGTTCGTCAAAGCACCTGCAAAGAATGCTATTCAGATAGCTGATGGGTTACCATTTGTTGAAGCGGCAGCCCTTCCTATTGCTTACCTTACAGCATGGCATATGCTTATCACGCGCGCACAACTCCAAGCGGGTGAAGATATCTTAATACTTGGCGCGGGAGGGAGTGTTGGGAGCGCGGGTCTACAAATTGCTAAACTTGTTGGGGCACGTATCTTTGCTACCGCAAGCACTGATGAAAAATTAGCACGTGCCGAACATTACGGCGCAGACGTTACTATAAACTACACCGATGTTGATTTCTCTGAGGCGATACTTGAAGAGACAAATAGTCGTGGGGTTGATGTTGTCTTGGAACATGTTGGTGCTGCGACTTGGGATCAAAGTATCAACAGTCTCGCAAAAAACGGTAGACTTGTTTCGTGCGGGGTTACGACGGGAAACATCGGAGAGATCAATATCCGCAAAATGTATCAGAAGCAGCTTACAATCATGGGTTCGGCGTTGGGAACAGTTACAGAACTCCGAACACTTGTGCGACTTGCAGAACAGCGACGGTTAGTTCCCATCATTGATCGGACATTACCTTTACAAGATGCAGCTGAAGCACATCAATTATTGGAAGCGCGTAAGAACTTTGGGAAGGTATGTCTTCTTCCCTAAAGTTAGGTAATGGTAAACTAATTTTAACAAAACATTGAAAATATTAGGAGAAAGAATTTCAATATGTCTGACGAAAAGAAAAATGAACTACCTATAGAGTCTGGTAACACAATAAGCGAAGCAGTTGACTGTTTCAATGATATTGTATCTGATCTTGCTATCCCTGTTCCTATAAAAAAGAACTTTGTTAAGGCTTTGGACAGAATTTTGTGTGCTGTAATTGATATACCGGTACAAAAGCTTGAGGAAGGACCAGCCGAAAGGCGAGCAATATTAGAAGAACGCATTAAATTCATAAGGGCAGTTAATGCTAAAAATATCAAACATATAGAAGCTGATCCTGAGTTTGCACTTAGAGCGTCAAGAACATTTACACATAGAGTTCTTCGGGAGCGGTTTAATCTTGAAAGAGTTTTCAACTTTGTTATAGACATATTTAAGAATAAGAAATATGACAGTTCAGAAAATCAACAAACGAGTGTCCATGAAGGAAAAACAATCAGTGAGGATTGGTTCAATATCTTTGAGAAAGAAGCAAGTCAAAAAAGCGTCGAGGATATGCAGCGTCGTTTTGCTAAAGTATTAGCAGGTGAGATTGAGAAACCAGGTTCGCATTCAATAAAGTCTGTAAAAGTCCTTGGTGAAATGGATCAAGATATCGCTGAGTTGTTCCAAAGGGTATGTTCAATGTCCGTTGCACTCGAGAGTTTTGTTGATAATAGTATCGTTGACATTAGAGTTCCTTCGTTAGATGGAAACCCAGGTCAAAATGATCTTCGGAAATACGGTTTAAGCTTTAGTGAAATTAATATTTTAATTGAATACGAATTGGTTGTACCAAACTACGATACTATAAATGACTACAAGATTTGTATTGTGGATAAGGGAAAAAATATTGCTAACCCTTTCATGCATCAAGGAGGACATTGGATTTTAGAACCATCTTCAGAACGAATAGAAAAAGATAAGTTCATGTTAAGTGGAGTTACACTTTCCCATGTTGGTTCTCAGTTATATCATATCATTGAGCAAATTCCAACACAGCAATATACTAAGAATCTCAAGGAATACTTTGAAAAACAGCAATTGGAAATGGTTGAAGTTTCTATTGAAAGAAGAGAAGGGAATATTAGATGGCGCAAAATACATTGATTATAACATACCAAATTAGTGTTTCCCAATTCTATTGGTATCTGCCATCTTCGTTTTGTAGCAATACAATTATTTGAACACTATTGAGTAGTGTGCTTTCTATGTGCACCTACCCAGTGAATGCAATAAACGCAATGAATTGCGCGACTACAAACGCGTTTCTTGTTAATGAGATGTTATTATTTGGAAATGGTATAAGAACCGAGAGGTTACTGTAAATACACAGAATTTTCACCAAATTGCTCAATTAACCAACCACGCAACGGCACGTCCTCATCAGTTGGGACATAGCGACCATTGTTTCGAACTGCATCCCCAAGTAATTGCCGACGGATCGGATCACAACGTTCATATAGGTGTTCAACGACCATATCGTCTTTTGGACGAATCCAACGATACCCGTATCCGTAAAAAAGAGCCTTCCGTGTCATTTGTGATGTATTTGGACTACGTGAATGCCAAAGTCGCCTATCAAAGAGCACAGCAGTTCCTGGTTCCACACATACAGGTATGGCATCATCGGGAATGCCTGTCGCTATTTTTTCTCGCGGGTCACGACTGATTTCCATTTCAGGTAATGGCATGTCGGATAATTGGCTACCGGGACGAATGTAAAAGTTACCGCGTCCGGGTTCTGATACATCTGTGAGGAAATATGCTACCTTCAACGATAGGCGTGGACGTGGGTGCGTTTCCATCTCAATATTGACACGACCACTGTCTTGATGCCATTCCAACCATCCGTCACCATCTTGTGCTTCTGCTGGTGCTGGTGGTTTGACATGCATGTGTGCATGATAAAGATAAATATTCCATCCCAGAATACCCCATACTTTAGGCAATGTCGTCGGCATATCAACAAGATCTAAAAAAGCGTCATCTTCTCCTAAGAAATTGGAGAAACCCCAATGATTGTTTGGTTTTGCTCTTCCAGTGGAAAGTGCGTTACTATGGATTTTATTTACAGCATTTAATAGACGATTCACCATATCTGAAGTAAGTGCGTTGGGGACGTATAGATAACCTTGTTCCTGAAAGTGATTTCGTTCTTCTTCTGTTAGTAAGTGATTGAAACATTCTCCGTTCATAATTGACACTCCGTATGAATCCAATAATGGGTTCTCTACACTATAAAATATATAACTCTATCTTGACAATCGTCAACAAACCCTTGTTAAGATCAATTGCTTATTACTTTCTAAGATGTTGACGTAATTCTGCAAAATAGTCGTCTAATGGTGTTGCCTTCCAGTTTGGGAGTAGTTCTTCAGGTCTTGCAACGAGTCTTTCTTTAATGGGACACTCATTTACTATTACAGGTTTCGGATGTTTATAGTTGTTTCCGTTTTGGTACAACTGGTCAACTAATGTTGCAATGTTTGTCGGTTGTGCTGTTCCGATGTCAAATATGCCATATTCCCAATCATTCACTACACGAATAATGGCATTGGCTGCATTCGTTACATGCACAAAATCACGTAGACAACCGTTATATGCTCTCTCTAATTTTCCCGCTAATATTTTGTAGACTATGCTTGGACTTTCCTTACCAACTTCATCATAGTCCCAAATATTGAAAGGACGTAAGATACACAGATTTCTACTGGTAATTACCTGAGACATATAATACTCAGCACAGTGTTTACTCCATCCATAAGGAACGTCTGGATCAATCGCTGCAGCGGATGAAATATATATCAATTTTGTATGTGTCTGTTCGCAGTAATCCGCTATTTTTGTGCTTGCTTTGTAATTGAGTTGCCATAATAAGTTATCGGTAACTTGCGAATTGCTTAGACCACCGTTGTGGATTACCAAATCATATTTATCTTCTTCGGACAACAAATTCTGATACATTTCAACAAACACATCATAATTGGATTCGCAATCTAAGCCAGTAACATCATGCGCATCATTGTCTATGAGTAACTTAATGATGTGTCTGCCGAGGAAACCTTTATGTCCTGTTAGAAGAATTCTCATACCGTTCTAATCCTTTGGGATTCTGTTATTATACCAATTCTAATAAATACAGTCTCATTATAAAAGTCTGGAATTCGCTATTAAGTGAAAAATGTAAGAGGCGACAAATGCCAAACGCGCATTTGGCGTTGATTTGGCAATGAATTGCGCGACTACGAACGCGTTTTTTGTTAATGAGAAGTTATTATTTAGAAACGCTATTATTCTTTATTTAGTTGTTTTTAGTTGTTTTTTAGTTGTTTTTTTTTAAATTTTGCTTAGGTGTTCTCGATCCTGTAGTAGTAAGGGTTTAAGTCGGTTTTGTTTGTTGACGGAAATTAAAAAAAACAACTAAAAGCAAGTTTTTTTTAGCCTTTTTTCGGTTTTTGTGTTTTGGTATGTTGTCATCACATTGCATAAGTTTTGTGTGATTTATTTCAGGATTTCGTTTTTGAATTTGGTTGATAGTCATTTTGTTCCTCAATTTTGTAAGTTGTGTGTTGGATGTTGGGTTATATTATACTTGATGGTCGTTTGGTTTTGTAGTGTTATTGATTTTGATAACAATATATATCCAATATATTTGATATATGTTTCAGTATTCAGTGGTCAGACAACAATGGTTGAATCCAGTAATGGAATAATAATTATTAGAATTGGTATTACTATTTGTTACTATAGTTTGGACAATTTTAATAATTATCTAAAATTTGTTTAATGAAGAACTGTGCATCCTAACCAGTTTTGGTTTTCCACCTGTCGCCCCGCTGGGGCTGTTTGTCTGGAAAGTTTCTTGTTCTATACACATTCCGCCCCGCTGGGGCTGCTCAGATATGTATAAAACATCCTTTTCTACGAGTTACGATCCCTAAGAAAACTCGCAAATAGTAGAGAATCCTTGAATACCCAACATAAATCAGAATATAACTGTCCAAACTATAGTATTTGTTAGACTGCGGTGTTGAATCGTGAGTAGGTTACTTCATCCCTCGTACAGGATTCGCATTTCAATATCATTCGCTGTGAAGTGGAATAAATTACATGTCGCTTTTTACAGAACGATTTGGTTGGCTGAAGCCGATACCACGTTTAGATGCTTCAATAAATTGTAACAGATATTCAACTTCTGGATTTGCTGGTAATTCTTCTCTTGTTCTGGTAACAGCATGCTTTAAGGGTATTCCAGAACGGAACAAAATACGGAAAGCTTTCTTTAGAATCGCAAATGTTTCAGGAGAAAGCTTCGATAAAGGATTGATTTGGGAGGTACGAATACCGAGACGATTTAGATCACGGACACGGGAAGGTTGACCAGCAGAAAGCATGAAGGGTGGAATATCCTGAACGATTTTTGAACAACCGCCTGCCATCGCCATTTTTCCTACACGAACAAATTGATGAAGTGCTGCATAAGCACCGAGACGTACATCATCTTCAATAATGACATGACCGGCGAGTGTGGCAAAATTTGCCATGATGACTCTACTCCCAATGATACAATCATGGGCAATGTTCACCCAATTCATAAACAGATTATCATCACCGATTACAGTTTCTTCATCTTCAAATGTTGAACGAGATATTGAGACATATTCACGAAGTATGTTTCGGTTGCCAATACGGACAAAACTCCGTTCACCTTTATATTTTAGGTCTTTTGATGGGTTTCCAATGGAGGCACCGAAAAAGATTTGGCAATCATCACCAATTGTTGTCCATTTCCCAATCTGAACATGGGGACCAATGACAGTATTTGCACCTATCTTTACATGGTCTTCTATAATGGTATAGGGTTCAATACGAACCCCTTCTCCCAATTCAGACTCAGGTGAAATAATTGCTGTTGGATGAATGTTTGTCGCTGTCACAGGATTGCCTCTACTTTCTTATTATGGCTTATAATTTTCCTTCTGAAGCATTTTTTGCTGTTGAATCTACTCATTTTCAGTTGGAGCGAGTGCGATTGACAATTCTGCTTCGGTAGCGAGAGCACCATCTACATATACCTCCCCTGCGATACGCGCCAATGTGCTGCGACGTTGAACAATCTCTATTTCCAAACGAAGTTGATCTCCAGGAATTACAGTTTTTCGGAAAGTGGCTTTACTAATAGACCTAAAATACCCTAATTGATCCTCTTTTTCAATTTCCTGTAGGAGTAACCACGCACCAAGTTGCGCGAGTGCCTCAACTTGTAAAACACCCGGCATCACTGGTTCTACAGGAAAATGTCCCTCAAATATAGGTTCATTATAGGTAAGGTTTTTTATTCCAACTGCTCGTTTCCCATTTTCATATTCAATAACGCGATCAATCAGACACATAGGGTGTCTATGTGGTAGAATTCGGTAAATTTCCTTTGCTTCAACTGTCTGATTTATCTTATCATCTTTGAGTGTTGAGTCCAATATACCTTTTTCTGCCATAGCATTCACAAACTGTGCATGAAATGTATGTCCAGTACGCATTGCGATGACTTGTGCTTTTGGCAGGTATCCAGCAAGGTATAGATCTCCTATAAGGTCAAGTGTTTTATGACGGACAAATTCATCGTCAAACCTCAACTCAGAACTTGTCTCTCCATCTGACTTAACTACCAAAACATTATCATAACTGGCTCCTTTTCCAATACCTAACGCTTGCAGTGCCTCAATTTCTGCCTCAAAACAGAAACTGCGTGCCGGAGCAATATCTTGTATATATGTTTCTGGTGTCACCTCCCAAGTAGCAAATTGTGGTGCAGTATTGGGATGATCGTAGGCGAATGTAACCTCAAATTTATCTGATGGAAGAAAGATAAGTTGCTTGTTATCGTCATTTATAACGAATGGTTCAGATACTTCAATGTAACGACGAGGTACATCTAATTGTGTCAATCCAACTTCTTGGATTTTATTGATGTATGGTAACGCGCTACCATCAAGTCCAGGGGGTTCCTGTGCATTGAGTTCTACTATAGCATTGTCAATTCTCATTCCTGCAAGTGCAGACAGTAAATGCTCAATACTACTGATTATTGTATCACCTTTTTGCAAACTTGTACAACGTGGTAATATATCCTTCCAGTTCTCTGGACAAACATTCACTTCCGATGAATCTGTTTGATCAGTCCGATGAAAAACAATCCCGTAATCAGCAGGTGCTGGTTTTATAGTCAGTTCAACAGACTCACCAAGCATCAATCCTATTCCTGAAATAGAGATTTCGGACTGAAGTGTTTGTTGTGATTCAACATTTCCCATATAATATATATGACTCCATTCATGTATATATGTTTATTTTCGATTTTGATGGATGTATTTTATTATATTCTACTATTATCTTGTTATCTTTCTATTCCGTTTTATTTGACGGATCATTCTATTATGTTCCGCAAGTGTTTGAGAAAAATGATGTTTCCCTTTTTCAACAGCGACAAAATAAAAAAATGATGTTTCCTCTGGTCTTAATGCACCCAAGATAGCCTCCATTCCTGGATTTCCTATCGGACCTGGAGGTAACCCTTTATTTAAATAGGTATTGTAAGGTGATTTAACCTTCAAATCTGCTCTTGTCAATAAACGGTCAGGGTCTCCTAAAGCATATAGTACAGTTGGGTCTGCTTGTAGTCGCCATTTATCCCTAAGTCGATTATGAAAAACACCAGAAATTAATGGTATTTCTGAGGTAGAACCTGCCTCTCTCTGTATAATGGAAGCAAGTGTGATGACTTCATGACGCGTTAAATCTAATGCTTCCGCTTCTTTTGCTAATTTTTCGGTCCATCTATTTGAGGATTCAGACAACATCATCTTTACAACGGTTTTTGCCGTAGTGCCTTTTGCGAACTTATAGGTATCAGGAAAAAGGTAACCTTCGACTGTTACATCTTCAGGTACATGTTTTTCAAGCAGTTCAGGCAACTTAATTGCTTCTTGAAATGCTTCTGCTGTGCCGTATCCACCTTTCTCCCAGAGTTCAGCAATTGCTGCTGCCGTGATTCCTTCAGGAACAGTGAATGTCTTATATTCAATTTGTCCTGTCTTAAGTTCACCAAGAATTCGTGAAAGCGACATATCTCGGCTGAGCTTGTAATTTCCAGCTTTTAATTCTGTCCCGATTCTACGATACCGTACAGCAAGTTTGAAAGCGAGTGGACTTCGAATTAATTTATTATTTACCAGTTGTTGTGCAATTTTAGAAGTGCTACTGCCCGGTTCGATGGTTATGGATACAATTTCTTCTGAAGAAGCAGTTGGTGAAAAGTAGTGTAAACCCACTAAAACAACACTGAAACATAAAATTACGAGACATCCGAGTACGTATACCCCGAACTTCCATATACGTTTCCGATTCAGTCCTGCTCCTAAACCACGTAGGAACATGGGTTTCCTCCACATCAGACTTGGTAAGTAATTAAACCTATAACACTATTTTGTTATAATATATTACGCTTGTTATTGATCTGTGTTACCACGTAAATACTCATCAAGGATTATCACGGCTGAAATTTGGTCAATAACCTTACGACGATCCTTTGAATTTATTTCGAGTTGATTTAATATATCTTCAGCATCCGATGTCGTAAAACTTTCATCAATAAACTCAACAGGGACATCAAGTGCTTTTGATAATCGCGAGCCAAATTTTTGTACTTTCTCTGCTTGTGTCCCGATAGTTCCATCAATTGAGATTGGTAATCCGATGATTATTCGTTCTACTTCGTGGATAGAAACAAGATCGCCTATTGCAATCATATCACGCTGCCGATTTGTACGCGTTAGTGTACATAAAGGATGTGCACCGCTACCAAGCACATCACTAACTGCAACACCGATCCTTACATCCCCAACATCTAAACCGAGTAATACTCCCATACCTAATCCTCTTGTTTTAACCTATTCTCCTTTCCAACTATAACACGATTCAAATTTTACACGATATAATCCGTATCGTCAAGATAAATATCTCCACATCAATATTCCATTTTATTATACAAATTACTAAGGATAATCCAACTTGACGTAAACTACTATCGACGAAACTTCTTGACAATAAGGTTGATAAATTATACAGACTCTGATACAATATTTCCACAAAATTGTCATCACGAGTAATTCTAATATAATCACTTAAAATCACAAATTGAAAAGATCTGTATGTCCACACATTCCCTTTATTATGGAGATAATCTCACAATTCTACAGGAGCATGTCTCTGATGAGAGTATCCACCTAATATACATAGATCCGCCATTCAACACAGGTAAATATCAACTCCGTACTGAAATCCAGGTTGAACAGGATGATAATGGGGATCGTGTAGGTTTTCAAGGCAAGACATACAAAACTCATAAAGGTGAAACAAGACATTATTCCGACAAATTTGAGAGTTCAAATGCCTTTTTGAAGTTTTTACGTCCACGTTTTGAAGAAGCTTACCGTGTCCTACATCCGTATGGAAGTTTTTTCCTGCACATAGATTACAGAGAGGTGCATTATTGTAAGATTCTCTTGGATGAGATATTTGGACGTGCATCATTTATGAATGAAATAATTTGGGCGTATGATTTTGGTGGTCGTTCCAAAACCCGTTGGCCTACTAAACATGATAGTATCCTTTGGTATGCTAAAACACCAAAACGTTATACATTCAATTTTGATGAAATGGACAGGATACCGTATATGGCACCGGGTTTAGTAGGAAAAGAAAAGGCAGCACGAGGTAAAACACCTACTGATGTTTGGTGGCATACAATTGTAAGCACAAATGGCACAGAAAAAACTGGCTATCCAACACAAAAACCACTTGGAGTTCTGAACCGTATTGTTAAGGTACATTCATCACAAGGGGATATGTTGTTGGATTTTTTTGCAGGTAGTGGTACATTGGGTGAAGCAGCAGCATTACACAACCGTTCCTCAATTCTCATTGATAACAATATACCTGCTATACACAGTATTATGTCAAGGTTGGCACTTTGGGGAGTTGAACTCGTCAACGCAAATTACGATACATTGTAACTAATGCTGGTAATGATAAATATCTTATGATAAATCAATTTGTGTTTATATCTATCTTCTCTGTTCCAGATGTCTCTAAATATATATGACTTATATTGCCACTTATCGGTATTTATGAAGATATAGACATCAGGAGGGAAACAATGAAAAGACTAAGAGCCATCTCAGAACAGATTACAGAGAGAATCAACAAGTTTATAGAGGATTTAGAAAAAAACGGGTCAACTCTTGATAATACCATTTATGATATGAAAAAAAGGATTAATGCAGCGAAAGCACATGTTGCCACTGCAATTGCGGGAGTACAGACACTCAAACACACATATCAGATGGTAGTTGATAAAGTAAGAATGTGGGATGAAATCACTAAAACGTCTATTGAGAATGGAGATCATGAACGAGCAAGCGAGGCGAATCAACATAAAGAACAACTTATACGACGCGCACAAGATATAGAACAACGGATTCAGACTCAGGAAAATATAGTAACTGAACTGAAAACGGAACTTCTCGAATTTTATCTCAGATTAAAAAATTCATCAGAACATGTAGAGTCGTTATCTCACCGCAAAAAACAGGCAGAAACCCGTGCAGCATTCTATAAAGTCTTGGCAGAATTTGATTTGTCTGATGATAATAACACCTTTCAACAAGCTGAAGAGGCGTTGAAGGCTGCAGAAGAAGAAGCAAAAAGGTGGGAAGAAAGAAGTCGTAAAACTACTGTGAAGCGTGAAACTCCTAAGAAAGAAAATAAACTCGACGAAGCTCTCGCAGCACTCAAAAACGATATTCTTGGCGATAGTCAAAATGATTGAGACCCAAAACCTAACCAAATATTTCGGTAAATTGTGTGCTGTCGATTCACTCATGCTACAGGTAGACTCTGGTGAAATATTCGGATTTCTTGGACCAAACGGCGCGGGCAAGACAACAACAATCAATATGCTCACGGGGTTACTACAACCTACATCTGGCACAGCAACACTCGGTGGGTTTGATATACAAGAACAGAGTTTACAAGCAAAATCAATTCTCGGTCTTATGCCAGATACCCCTCAACTTTATGAAGCATTAAATGGTAGGCAGTTTGTACGGATGATTGCAGATTTGTATGAAGTGCCTCCGCAACAAGCTGAAAATGAAATGAATATGCTTCTTGAACAATTGGAGCTCGTTGATGCTGCTGATGATCAGATAAAAGGGTATTCCTACGGTATGCAGAAGAAGATTCTGCTCATCTCTGTCCTTATTCACCACCCTCAAATTCTTTTTCTTGATGAACCCACAAGTGGATTAGATCCAAAAAGTGCTCGCACCGTTAGAGAGATTTTGCGACAACGGTGTGAACATGGATGTACTGTCTTTATGACAACACATATACTGGAAATTGCTGAACGAATCTGTGATCGGGTTGGTATCATCAGTAAAGGGAAACTTATTGCTGTCGGCACTATTGCTGAACTTCAACAGAAGAAACGTGAGTTACATACACAACCATCAGAGATAAAACCTGATCATACAGAAACCTTAGAGGATATTTTTCTTGATCTCACTGCAGATGTTTAGATTGTATAATATTGCAGGACTTACGCATAAAAGGTAGGCGCGCTTTGATGAAGATTAAGAATTTAATCGGGCAATTTTTAGTTTCTTGTAACGTCCGGTGCGGTTAGGAGACCGCACCATTAGCGTCAATTTAGTGATTCTTGCCTATCTGAATTGCTTGTTGTCTGAACCAGGATTTTCGGGATTACAAGATGGACAGGATTAGGAGTTGGTAAGTATATATTCCGTTGTAAGAATGAAGGACTACCTTTTGCCAAGGAACATTGGCGTACAAATCTCTTATCCTGAAAATCCTATAATCCTGAAAATCCTGGTTCAGACAACAAGCAATTCAGACATTAAACTGCAATAAACCTATGTTTAAGAATATAAGAGTACTATTAATAGCAGATTACCATGCATGGTTGAATAGTATTAAATACGATAGACAAGCATGGAGAAAAGGTGTTTTAAAAGTTATTGGATACCTATTTTTCATCGTTGCTTTGTCGGTGTTAGGTTATACGCTGTTTTCGTTTTTGCGGACAACAGATGCACCATCACAGACTACTCTAAGTGTCATTAACGGTTTCATGGTGTTCGGAATCATCATTATAGTAAAGGAGTTGATGGAAAGTTCTTTGAAGATACTATATGAAGCACCTGATTCGCAATTGCTCCATGCTGCGCCTATACGTCCAGTGTCTATATTTGGATATAAATTCGTCCAAATTATGGTGTCACGTTTATTGAATATGTTCTGTTTTTTGGGACCTCCGTGGGTTGTTTTTGGAGTATTATATGAATTGCCATGGCATTTTTATGTAGTGCTTATTCCTTTGTCTGTGTGCCTGCTCGTAATAATGGCAAGTTATGTCACCATCAGTATGTTGGTAATCGCGCGATTTTTTTCATCCGCTGCTCTTCTCACAACGTTGAAGATAATAGGAACTATTATCGGAGTGTCGATAGGTTTCTTGCTGTCCTTTTCTTTGTTTTCAGGTTCTGGATTACTTCCAGTAAAAAGGATTTTTCTTGATTGGGTATCTGCAAGGACTACAGAGACAAGCACTGCTTGGTTTCCACACGAATGGATAGGAAATATGTTGTTGAGTTGGGGAACAGAATCGACGATTTGGGAACGGGTAAAATGGGGACTTGGTGGATTTACGGTTGGAATCGTATCTGTTGGATTAGCATTTCTCACTGCACAACTGTTTTATCAGCGCGGATGGGAAAATATCCGACAAATCAAAACCAAACGCAAACCCTCACGGAACAATGGTAATGTTGAAGCATCTAATTTGAACGGATTGGTTGTTACCCTTGGACGTGGCAAGTTACAATCCATGATGTTAAAAGACTTTCTTATTTTCATACACCATACTGGACGAGTAATTGCAATCATAATGTTGACGTTATTTTTAGTTATTCACATTGGTGTACTGGTTGCTGATGGAAGTAATATGGACGAAAGTTCAGTTATAATTCTCACTATTCAATTGTTACTATATAGCATATTAATTACCTTTGGAATCAGTTGTAATGGACTTCGTGATGAATCAAAAACGTGGTGGATGATGCAATCTTCTCCTGTTTCTGCTAAATTAGTATTCATGAGTAAGTATCTGACAACCTTATTATGTGCTGTATTTTATGCAGTATTCTGGTCTATAATAGCCGTTTTCTTGTTGCGTATTCCAGTAGATAATTGGACACTTATCTTGATAACTCCGATTATTCTACTTCCAGTAGTTTGTGCCTTGAATACAACGATAGGAACATTACCTTGGATGGCAGAACTTACCGATAATCCAAGACCTTTCTTTAGAGTATTAACTTTTAAAGTTACGCTCATTCTTGATTTAGCATTCGTAATGATGCCTATAATTGTATGGCATTCGCAAAATATATTGATTTTCTTGATGATGACAATCCTATTTATTGGCGTGTTCCTGATGTCATATAGGTTTGGAATCGGTAATCTAAATAAGTTTTTAGTCGCACAAGCGACATGAAAGAAGGATATATGATTATAGAATACGAAGGAATAACACCAAATATACATTCCTCTGTCTTTGTCGCTCCGGGGGCAATGATTATTGGGGATGTGAAAATCGGTGAAGAATCCACTGTTTGGTTCAACTGCGTACTCCGAGGTGACCTTGAACCGATACATATTGGGTGTCGCACAAATATCCAAGACGGATCGGTAATACACATGGATAAAGAAATACCTTGTCTCATCGGTGATGATGTTACTGTTGGACACGGAGCGATTCTTCATAGCTGCGCAATTGATAATGAAGCATTAATTGGAATGGGAGCAATTTTATTAACTGGTTGCAAAATTGGTGAACGGGCGATTGTTGCTGCAGGAACACTTGTTCGTGAAGGGCAGGAAATTCCCCCTGGTACAATTGCAATGGGGGTACCTGCACAAGTACGCAGAGAAGCGACTGAAGCTGAATTTCAACGCGTCAGACACGGTAAAGATGACTACGTGTTACGCGGCAAAATAATGAAAGAAAGTTTGAATACATAATATTTTAATACTAAAGTTTGACAATTCGGGCGGGAAGACCCGCCCTACAAGAATGAATGATACCAATTCTAATAATTCTTATCCCATTAGTTGTTGATTGGCAATCTTTCTTCTGTAGGAGCAACCTATTATCCTGAAAATCCCGGTTTAGTCAATACTGAAAACTGAACCAAAAAACTAAAACAGACATCAAACATATTGGATATATATTGTTATCAAAATCAATAACACTACAAAACCAAACGACCATCAAGTATAATATAACCCAACATCCAACACACAACTTACAAAATAAAGGAACACCGATGACAATATACCAAATCCAAAAACGAAATCTTCAAATAAATCACACAAAACTTATGCAATGCGATGACAACATATCACACAAAAACTGAAAAAACAACTAAAAAAAACTTACTTTTAGTTGTTTTTTTTAAATTTCCGTTAACAAAAAAAACGACTTAAACCCTTACTACTACAGGATTTAGGACACCTAAGCAAAATTTTAAAAAAAACAACTAAAAAACAACTAAAAACAACTAAATAAAGAATAAGTTATTAAATTAAATCGGTAATTCCAATTTTCATTTGATTCGGTTGCTTTTACCTTATCGTAGAGACGAGGTCTCCTCGCCCGCATGCTCACATAAAGTCTGGTAGGTCGGAGCGAGCGGAAGCGACCTCCGACATAAAAACACTAAAGCCCAGACAATGCAATAAGCGCAATTGGCATCGATTCGAGGTAGATCCTATAAGTATTCCCGAAAATGGCACTTTATTTATTAGAAATGGTATAACTACACAAGATATTACCAAACTTAAAGTGTTATTTCAAGTAAATTGACTATTGTTCAGGACAATTCAAGTATTCCATGCATATCTTCTTACGTGGTTTTCTAATGTGATTATACATATCACATATTCTTTGCCAGCTACACAATTATGTTAACAAGAGTTTGATTATAGAATCACAAATAACACAGAAGACGCAGAAGAAAGAGGTCTTTTTCAGTGTCTTCTGTGTATTTCCACGCTTTCAGCGATTCAGGAAAAAAGACGACAATTGAATGCCTATGATCTACTCCCAATTTAACTTGCTATATGTCCTGAATGTTGGTAAACTACAATGATAAATAACGAACATATAAGAAGGTATGCAAAAATGAAACGCACTATTTCTTTGTTTTTGATAATGGTATTTGGCGTATATCTTGTTCTTGATATCGTTGCTTATGGAAATACAACGACAGCTACTACTCCTACTGCAAAAAACAATTCTCAACCATCCACGAAACGTGTAGCAGTCCTACATTTTGAAGACAAAAGTAATTTTGATTCCCCAACCGGATGCGGTTGTGTGCCAAACTTTATCGGATATATATTCAGTACAAAGAAACATTGGGATTTGGAAGCAGGATTTACAACTATGCTTGAACGTAAACTCGCTGAAACCACTGTGTATCAACCAGTGTCTCGCGACGAGTTACTGGATGCAATGGCAGAAATGAATATCTCGCAACACAGTTTCAAGAAACTCAACAAGGAACAAATTGCACAACTTGCTAAACTGCTCAAGGCGGATGTACTTGTTATGGGGGAGATACAGAAATTTGGTATGCCACGCATGAAGGGCACAGCATCACGTTCCTTGACAGAAAGCAACCGAGAAACACAATCAGTCCCTTTAACAACAAGTTACATGGGAGGAATTTCAGCAGTTGGGTATCGAAATAAAGCCACCGTAAAACTGAAAATGAAATTCTACGAAACATCTGGCAGTGAAATTGCCACTGTCCCTATTGATGCTTCCCTTGTTCACAGTCTGGCTGGAACACAAATCGCTGGTGTAGAAGCATCCATCACAGAATCGGGTTCTCAACTACGTTTTGGTCAATTAAGTGAACAACACGGTAAATATGAACGACCAATTACGAAACCTACGGAACTCAATAAAATAAAGTTCGCAACACCTGAGTATGACAGAACACTACTTGGTATGGCAACAAATGAAGCACTTAAAAAGACAGTAGTTGCACTTAGAGATAACTACGGTCCGAATTTTCTTACACCTTGGGAAACACCCGTTGAGACTGACGAAGAAAAGCAGAAAAAAGTTATAGAAGAAGCAGCGAAACGTCCAATTAAAGTCACCTATGTCGATAGTGAAAGTCCAGATATTATCTACATAAATGCCGGTTCTGCTCGCGGTTTAGCAATAGGTCAACAGTTTTCTGTTTATACTGATGGTGAACCAATTCGCGATGTTGACACCGGTGAAATACTTGACTACAAACTAAAGAAAATAGCAACAGTCGCTGTCACAGAGATACGCAATGATAGACTCTCAATGGTAAAAATCGTAGAAAAAATTGGTGACCTGAAAAGAGGGGATTTGCTAAAGGCAATGTCTTCAGATGAAACCACGCAGTAAACTCTTAATTCCTAAAACAATTCAGACTATGTAACGATTATGTGGAGGAATATACAATGAAGAGCAAAATCAGTCAATGTTTGTATAACTATAGTAATTTGTCAGTATATGTTATGTTTTCTATTTTTATAACAATGATATGTTGTTTTGTAATGTTGTTAGGTTGTGCTGATACATCGGAGAAAAAGATAAAAATAGGACTGTCCATTAGTTCGTTACGTGTTGAACGTTGGCCTAAGGACAGAGACATTTTCGTCGAAGAGGCTGAAAAACTGGGGGCAGAAGTTATCGTTCAGTCTGCGGATAATGATGCCCGGAAACAGAACGAACAAGCCGAAAATATGATTACGCAAGGTGTAGATATTCTCGTGGTGATACCGCAAGACAGTGTTGCCGCAGCGCAAATCGTAAAAGCAGCACATGCTGAAGGGATAAAGGTTATCGCTTATGATAGACTTATTCGTGAAAGTGAACCCGACCTATATATCTCATTTGATAACGAACGGGTCGGATATTTGCAAGCAGAATACCTAATCCGACATAAGCCAAAAGGTAACTATTTCTTATTGGGTGGAGACCCGGGTGACAATAACGCACAGCTATTACGGAAAGGACAATTGCGCGCACTGCAACAAGCAATTGACAATGGGGACATACAATTCGTCGCAGAACAAAAACACTGGGCAGTTGACTGGGATCCTCTTGACGCACTCAACAAAACTGAACAAGTCTTAACACAGACCAACAACCAAATTGATGCTGTCGTTGCTTCCAATGATGGCACTGCGGGAGGTGTTATCCAAGCACTTGAGGGGCAAAATCTGGATGGGAAGGTCCTAGTCTCTGGACAAGATGCTGACATCGCAGCATGTCAACGTATTGTTAAAGGCACACAAACAATGACAGTATACAAGTCGATAAAGCAATTAGCAAAAGAGGCTGCACATGCTGCTGTTGCTCTTGCAAAAGGGGAATCTGTCCAAAAAGCAAATCAGACTGTCAACAACGGGGTAACTGATGTTCCTTCAATTTTACTCACACCAATTCAAGTTGATAAAGACAACCTTGATGAAGTCGTAATTAAAGATGGATTCCACACACGCGAAAAAGTCTACCAAACCGAATGATGATAGGCAACCTAAATATTTATCTCAAGTCAGCAATACAAGGTTATCACGATGAATGATTTCATCATAATCATGATAACCGAGAATACTTTCAATATCTTGTGTCTGTTTACCTGCGAGTTTTGAAGTCTCAGTTGAATTGTAGTTTATCAAACCTCGTGCAATTTCAACACCGTTTTCTGCGAAACATGATACTGTATCACTGTAATTAAAATGTCCTTCAACGCTTTGGATACCTGCCGGAAGTAGACTTTTTCCACCTTGGATGAGTGCATTCCGCGCGCCATTATCAATAACGAGATAGCCTTTAGGTGGACGTGAATATGCAATCCATCTTTTGCGTCCAGAAATACGGGTATTCGGAAGGAATAGTGTTCCAAGAAGTTCACCTTTAAGTAGACGAGTAACGACCAGAGGCTCTCTTCCATAAGCAATAATCATCATCTCACCGGATGCAGTTACAATCTCTGCAGCACGCAACTTCGTGATCATTCCACC
This sequence comes from Candidatus Poribacteria bacterium, assembly GCA_022825665.1. Classification (GTDB taxonomy): domain Bacteria; phylum Poribacteria; class WGA-4E; order WGA-4E; family WGA-3G; genus MSPOR6. The sequence goes on along the minus strand of JAJDWI010000169.1, from coordinate 6,962 downwards.
AGTTCCGCTTGCTGTACCTGCTTTTCCTGCTGCCTGCCAAATCTCGTTAGAGATTTCTTTAACAGTGTGAATAAGTTCCACGTCAGGATTGTGCCTCGGATCAGCAGTGAAAAATCCTTGCTGGTCTGATAGGATGATGAGGAGATCTGCTTGAGCAAGATTGGTCACATAAGCCGAAAGAGTATCATTGTCACCAACCTTTATTTCCTCTACTGATACACTATCATTCTCATTGATGATAGGAATCGTTCCGAGCTGAAGCAGCGTATGCAGGGCATCATTCATGCGGGTATAACGTTTCCTATCAGAAAAGTCGTCTTGTGTAAGTAATAACTGAGAAGGACACAGTCCATAATGTTGAAAACGTTCTGCATAAGCTGCCATTAATCGTATTTGTCCTACAGCAGCAGCGGCTTGCAGACCGGGCAGGGTTTTGGGACGAGTGTTTAGTCCAAGGTGCGGTAGACCTGCAGCAATCGCACCTGAAGTAACAAGAATCAACTCTATTCCCTGCTGTTTGACTGTCGCTAAATCGTGGACTAAGCCATCAAGTGCTGCGTCATTGATACGCAAATCGTCTGAAATCGTGCTGCTACCAATCTTTACCACGATACGTTTAACATTGGATATACATTCACGACCATGAATCTGCATATTATGAATACTGTTTTTGACTTTTCGGTTAGGTTGTTTCTGAGAAAATATAAAGTCGGAGGGTTCCATGCTTACGTTATTTCATTTCATTGTTCTTGGATTATAGGTAAACTCATATTCATCAATCTGAATTGTATCTCCCTCTTTGACGCCTGCACGGGTCAGAGCGTTTATGACACCCATCTTTTTTAATTTACGGAATAGTAAAATCAAAGCTTGTTCATTTGCCATATCGGTCATAACTACAGCACGTTTTGGTTCTGTACCACTGACAACAAATCCACTCTCAGTTTGATTTAGTTCAAAACGTGCTCGCGGTTCAGGCGATAATTCGTCTTCAAATGTAATCGTTGTTTCTGCTTCCTTGCGTGCCTTAGTTTCCAGATACTGTAAAGAACGGTAGGCTTGTTGCATCAAAGCATCAACACCCTCACCCGTTATTGCTGAGATAGGGAAAACTTTACGTTTACCGAAATAGTCCTGGACCCGTGCTAAATTCGCTTCCGCATCGGGCATATCTACCTTATTTAGTGCAATGATCTGAGGTAACTCTGTCAAATTATCATTATAGTGACCAAGCTCAAGGTTTAGCTGCTCATAGTCTTCTATTGGGTCCCGACCATCTGTAGCACTAAGGTCAATTACATGAATTAGCATCTTTGTACGTTCGATATGTCGCAAAAACTGATGTCCTAACCCGGCACCCTTATGCGCACCTTCAATCAATCCAGGTATATCTGCAAGCACAAAATTCTGTTCTTGGTCAATACGTACAACACCTAAGTTAGGGATGAGGGTTGTGAAAGGGTAGGAAGCAATTTTTGGGGTTGCTGCAGATGTTCGTGCTAAAAGCGTTGATTTTCCAGCATTCGGATAGCCAACTAAGCCAATATCCGCTATGAGTTTGACTTCGAGACTAATCTCGCGTTCTTCACCCGGTTCGCCTTTTTCAGCAACACGTGGGGTTTGAAATATACTACTCTTAAAGTGAGAATTGCCTTTACCGCCTATTCCGCCGCGTGCAGCCACAACTGTTTGTCCAGCTTCAGTAAAATCGGCAAGCATTTTCTCCGACTCACATTCCCTTACAATCGTACCGACAGGTACTTTAATGATACGATCCGCACCATCCGCACCATCCCGTTGTTTCCCAGCACCGTGTCCTCCGTTTTCAGCAACCTGACGAGGATTATGCCGCAAATCAATCAAGGTACTCATTCCGAGTGTAGCGACAAGGATGACATTTCCACCATCACCACCATCACCACCATCAGGACCACCGCGAGGCACATATTTTTCCCTGCGAAAACTTATACAACCGTTACCACCATTTCCCGCTTTGACCTGAATTCTTGCTGTGTCCATATACACCACACTTCAGTAAGCACAATTCACAGGTTTATTTCTAATTTATAACGACAGATTACCTTATTTCTTGATTGCTATGATCTTCACTGTATTTAGGATCACCATACCTTGCCAAGTTAATGCTTCTATCAAGAGTATATGTTTGGGTGCGACCAGAATATGGTGGTTGCCAAGTTACAGTTATTTGAATTATTGGTTCACCAGTTTGAACGTATATCTGAACACTGTACGTGGCATTATCAGTTTCGTTGCAGGGTTTGTCATATTCTCCATCAACGTCGTAGTCGAAACAGTCAACAGCAGTTTGCACAAATTCTATTATATCACCATCGCTCAAGGTAATACTAAATCCATATCCTTCAGGATCTTCCTGTAATTTACGCGGTCCATTGTAGTTTGCCGGATAGTATATATGCACTGCCCATCCATCTCCTGAAACAGGATCGAGACTATCATAGTAGTAGTGTGAACCTATTTCGGTTTCCCCTACAGGGATGGTAGTTGTGGTAGTTGTGGTAGTTGGAGTTGAAGTTGGAGTTGGAGATGTTGTAGTAGTGTCATCATTTTCATTCTCATTCTCATTGTTTCCGTTATTGCCATTGTTCCCGTTATTCTCATTGCCATTATTCCCATTGTTTCCGTTATTCCCATTGTTTCCGTTATTCCCATTATTCCCATTATTCCCATTGTTTCCATTATTTCCGTTATTGCCATTGTTCCCATTGTTCCCATTGTTTCCATTATTTCCGTTGTTTTCATTGTTTCCATTATTTCCGTTGTTTCCATTGTTCCCATTGTTTCCGTTGTTTCCATTATTCCCATTCCCATTATTTCCGTTGTTTCCATTATTCCCATTGTTTCCGTTGTTTCCATTATTCCCATTGTTTCCGTTGTTTCCATTATTCCCATTGTTTCCGTTGTTCCCATTGTTTCCATTTCCATTGTTCCCATTGCCGTTATTCCCGTTATTGCCATTGTTTCCATTATTTCCGTTATTGCCATTGTTCCCATTGTTTCCATTATTCCCATTCCCATTGTTTCCGTTGTTTCCATTATTCCCATTCCCATTATTCCCATTGTTTCCGTTGTTCCCATTGTTTCCATTTCCATTGTTCCCATTGCCGTTATTCCCGTTATTCCCGTTATTTCCGTTGTTCTCATTTCCACCATTGTTTATATCAGGAGGTGTCTCGTCAATATCTAATACGTAAATAGTAACATCAATACTATCTGATAGATTATCATCAAAAACAGTAATTATAACTGAATACATACTTTTTGATTCATAATCCAAATCGGTGTTAACCTTTAGCTGTCCAGTTGTTTGATCAATACTAAAGGATGTTTGATCCGTACCACTGAGTATGTATGTCAAATTATCATTGTCGTTATCAGTTGCTGATATAGGTGCTCCAATTAGTTCACCTATTGCCCTATTTTCTAAAACATCACGACTTGTATAATCGCCTTCTAAAAATTCCGGGGCAGTATTATTATTCCCACCATTGTTTTCAAGAGACGTTTGACCACCAACAACGTCATCACGAGGAACAGTGTTAGTTTCAGGTAAGGTGATAGTTTCAGTTTTACCATCTATTAATTCATCTATCAAGTCACTGTTATCGGAAACCCTCTCAGCCTCCAAAATGACTTCACCTTTATAATAGAAGACATAAATAGTTCTTGATGGATGAATATGAATGACAGGTAAAGAGCTTTCTTTCGGTTTTGGCACGAGAGTAACGCAGGCGGATTCCGTTCCATTGTGTAGACAGACCAATCCATTACTATGGTCTTGAAAATATTGATCCACATCTCCAGGCTGTAACAGTGGACCTGTATACGGCAGATCTGAACAACCTATGATGTTCAATAATATAATAAGAATACAAATGATCGATCCAAAAGAAATTGCAATAAACTTCGTAGCCATAGCAAAACCTGATTTCCTTCGTTCACCTGATAGTTTGTGTTGAAGGTATCTTGACGTATCAAATTTGGTATCTGGTTTTGCGTTTCGTATGTATGCTTGTTTATATTCGATGTTTTTATTTCCAGATAAAATATCTTTCAAGGTTTTATAACATATCTGATAAGGCATACTAAAGAAACGATTTATGTTTCTACATATCATGTCATTCCTCTCTATGGATTATCATTGGGTTGTAATTCGAAGGAATAGACGTTATCTTCAGATGCCACACCATCTGCTTTCATGTAGAATTTTGCAGTGAATTCAGGAACTACACCGTTAACTTGAATTGTTAAATCCGCTTCTTTCGTATCAACTGAGAATCTAACACCACTGATACCATTTGGCTTATCAATCTGTTCAAAGTTTAATATTCTAAGATCATTTCTCACATTAGCATCTAACACAGATCCTGCACGAACCCTTATGTCAAGTCCACTTGTCTCTGGTGTTGTTCCACGATTTGCTTCTGGGAATGATTCTGGATAGTAAATCTCAATATACCACAGTCCAGTATCAATATTAATGTCTGGGTCACCGACTGCATCTGGTGGCAACTGAACTTTCCCAGTATCAATTAATTCCTGGACAACCTCTGTCGTATCCATCACCCTTTCCGCTTGCAAAAGAGGACGATCTTCATAATGAAACACAAAAGTAATGCTCGAAGGATAAATATGGACGGTTGGTGGTTCCTCCTCACCTTCCTCTTGTTCCAGCACTCTTAGACAAATGGTATCAAACCCATCTTGTAGACAAACAGTATCCTCTCCTGTTGATTCTAAAAACCGATCAACGTTGTCAACGGTCAACACCGGTCCTGTATAAGGAACATCAGAGCAACCGATAATACCTACAAACAGGATTAAAAATAGAGTTAGAGATTGACACAGAGAAGTTGTGATTCTTTTTAATGTCCCAAATTTCAATCCAACTGTTGCATTCGTTAGATATGAGTTCGTAATTCTTGATTTAAATAATTTTCCCATTCTTTCATTATTTTTCATTTTTGTTTTCTCACTTTTTTCTCCCTCAAATTCCGTCTGAGTTTTTGACTCGGTGCAAATATTATGCTGACAGAACACCCCTCAATTTTCAAATTTGACTTTGCCATAATGTTATCCTTATATTTGATAAATTCGTCAACATGATTTATTGTTTGTTATGAGTAAAGTTCTAATTCACAGTCAAGGTACACTTGCTTTCCAATTTGAATAGCAAACAATTTACCTTTACCCACCCAAGAACAAATTATGAGGATAATCAAGAGCATGTATTCGAAATTTCCAAATTCTCCAAATAACGTTATGAACTTCACATTAGGTACTTACCTCAACTATTTGTTAGAAAAAACCCGTCCACACGAAGGACAACTGGGTTCCAATTTTCGTAATGCATAACCACAGTCTGGACAGATACGCTTAATTGATATATATCGGTTCACTAATAAAATAAATCCAAAAATTACTATTCCAATTACACCGTAAACTATCAATAATAATATTAACTCAAGTGGATTAACAAATCCCATTAGGTTTTCCTCTGTTGTTTTGTTGCCAAACTTCGTTCACATGAAGGACAAATCAACACTTTTGTACGCACAACTAATCCGCAATCAGGACAGATACGTTTGATCTGTATCTGTGTTGTTAGTCGGGTTACCAATATAATTGCCAATAACAGGAAGATAAGAAATATCACCTCCCATAAACCAATTTGCATTGTTGTAACCTCTTCAGATCATGGTATTGTAGTTTAGAAACATCTTAATATATCATCAGTTTTTGTTTATTAAACCTCGCAAAGTTGTAAGATTTTTTCCATGCATTGTATTCATATCTGGTGTTTCAATGATAAGTGGTATTTTTACAAACCGTGAATCATTCAGTATATAGGAAAATGCTGTTACCCCGATATTACCTTCCGCTATATGTTCATGTCTGTCTACGCGGCTCTGATATTCAGATTTAGCGTCATTGATATGGAAGGCTTTTAATCTCCCCAATCCTATTATGTCATCAAACTTATCAAAGGTAGCATCACAATCTGATTCTGTCCGTATGTCATATCCTGCAGCAAATACATGGCATGTATCAAGACATACTCCAAAACGCTCTGGGTATTTTGACATTCCAATTACATCACGGATATGTTCAAAACAGTAACCGAGATTTGTTCCCTGACCAGCTGTGGTTTCAAGGAGAACTATTACATCCGGTGCTTCTGTCTGTTCAAATAAGTAATCAAAACTATCGCTTAACTGTTTCAATCCAAATTCTTCACCTTCTCCGAGATGAGATCCAAGGTGTGTAACAATGTGACGCACGCCAATTTCTTGGGATAGTGTCATCTGCTTCTTGAACTGGACCCGTGACTTTTCTAATACCTCCTGCTTCGGTGATGCAAGGTTACTAAGATGTATATCGTGAACAATAACATCAATAATAGGAGAGCCTTCCCACGCTTCACTAAATTCTTCTATTACTTCTTTTGTTGGTGGTTTTGATTCCCATCGATTCGGGTTAGCAAGAAAAATCTGTATGGCATCACATTCAAGACCATCACCGTTTTTTATGGAGTTATGTATTCCACCAGCAGTGGAAACGTGTGCACCAAGGACCATATTCTATATAACAAGTATCGGAAACATGATTATACTTCTGAAACTATGTTTCTCCTTATACTACTTTGGATTATGAAATTAAAATTACACGAAAAATTGTTTACATTAAAATTATCCATTGTGTAATATCCAGACTACATTCAGAAAAGATAATACCTTAGTTAAAAACGTGCCTTTCATGAATAAGTTACTATTATTAGTCTTTCTTATCAAACGTTCTGTTCAAAACCCAATGCTTTAGCTTTGGGATGTCCAACGGCTAACGTCTCCATTGTTGAAAAAGTCCTTGACTTTTGCTGAAATCTGTGGCAATCTCTCTATATAGACTTCTGATGGCTTCACTAT
>JAJDWI010000095.1 GCA_022825665.1 Candidatus Poribacteria bacterium | reverse complement strand
TTGCATGCGTTAATGATTTTCACGGTGTTGTTTATACATGGGGTTAGGTCTTTGGATTTCTCAACATCATAATTGTCTTCTTTGACACTTTTGCATATTTTTATTTGTTCGTTCAACAAATAGTCAAGCATCTCTCCCATTTTATTTAACTTTTCTTCAACATCGTTATTATTCTGTTTTTCGTTCTGAGTTTCTTTGTTTTCGTTTGCCATGGTTATGCTAATGCTCCTGTTGTTTAATGTAAAATGTATACTGCATATCGGGTGTCGCTGACGCTCTACACATAAGCGTCAATTTAGTGATTCTTGCTTGTCTAAATTGCTTGTTGTCTGAACCAGGATTTTCAGGATAAGAGATTTATATTCCGATATTCCTTTGCAAAAGGTAGTCCTTTATCCTGGACAACGGCATATATATTCACCAACTCCCAATCCTGAAAATCCTGAAATCCTGAAAATCCTGGTTCAGACATAATACAATGTTATAGTTTAACAGATGGAGATATGGGAAGTGAAATTAATCAAAGGAGTGGAACAATAGATATCCAATAGATATAATGTAATTTTCAGAATTTCAGACAATCCTCTTATCCTGGAAATCCTGAAATCCCGGGGAATGCCAAAAGGCATTCATACCGTTGATTTGTAAATCCTGGTTCAGACAATCCTGAAAACCAAAAAACTGAAACGCACATCAAACATATTGGATATATATTGTTATCAAAACCAATAACACTACAAAACCAAACGACCATCAAGTATAATATAACCCAACATCCAACACACAACTCACAAAATAGAGGAACCCAATGAAAATCAGCCAAGTCAAAAAACGAAATCTTCAAATAAATCAAATAAAATTTCTGCAATGTGATGACAACATACCAAAACACAAAACCGAAAAAAACAACTAAAAAGTATGGTTTTAGTTGTTTTTTTTAATTTCCGCCAACAAAAAAAGTCGGCTTAAACCCTTACCACTACAGGATCGATAGCACTTAGCCAAAAATATAAAAAAAACAACTAAAAAACAACTAAAAACAACTACTTGGCGTTGATTCCGAACGTCATTGTGATGTAACAACTGACATTTTGTTCTTGATAATTCTATACAGACGTGTTATGTTAAATCACAGTAAGACCATTTAAGTTGTAATGACTTGTCCATTAAAATTGAGGAGGAAACTAAAATGAAAAGAATAAGCTGTCTTGTATCAATTTTCGCTTTATTATTTACATGTTACGGTTTCGCACAAGATGTCGCTGTCGTTTACGACGCTAAAATAGAAAACGGTGCTGGATTAGGAATTGCAGGTGGAGTCGCTGGGGCAAAAGGGTTAGCAGACCTTATTGTAGAGAAACTTACAGATCATAAAGTAGCCGCAGAAATCGTTGACGCTGAAGCTTTAGTAGAATATATGGATAATAATCCGAAGGGTATCTTTATTCTCACACAAGGAAATACTCCTGACACAATATTTCAAAATAAAGGTAAAGATGATCTGATTTATTCCTGGTTGAGAGAAGGTGGTATCGGTGGATTCATAGGAGACTATCCTTTGTACTATTATTGGAATTTTAATACCGGGGCACGCGTCACTGCAGCAGGTGCAGGTCAACAAAATATTTTTGGGGTTACCGTCACCAATGGAAACGTTGCAGCAGTTTCTCCGACAGACCTTGGAAAAGAGTTAATTCCTTCACTCAAAAAATGGACATCAAATCGTCCAGTAGGTCTTGCTGCACTTAGAAATAATAATTTTGAGTTTGAAAGTTATGCAGACGACGGAAATAATGCCGATCCAATCGCTTACCGAACTGAGGATATGGAGGGATGGTTTATCAATTTCCATACTTCATGTTGTGGCACACAGATCCCAGGTAATGAACAAGTTGCCACAGGATATGCTGAACTCATCTCTAATCGTTTTGCTGTTGATCTATCTGTAGACCCTAAAGACAAAATTAGCGTTATATGGGGACAACTTAAATCTGTACGATAACAGACAGATTTTCTGTAGCCGTGATCCTCTGATTGCGACTACGGAAATTGAACCGACAGAATTGCTTTTGCGATTTTCTTGACTTTTCTGTCCAGATGTATTATAATTATTGCGGTATAGATAGAAATCTAACAAACACCCATCAAATAACGGTGTGGTGTACAACATAAAAATAGACTACGTAAAAGCGTTGAAGGGGAGGAGTAGGTCCTCCGGACTTGCAAGAGATGGTGACTCATAGGTTGAAAGGTCGCCTCAAGTTCCTACGACTGAAGGTCGCCCCGGAGCTGCTAACCTGAATATATTGTTGAGCAATTTCCCAGTAAGGTTAGTCGGTGTGATGCCCGTTATCGCATCCCAAAGAGTGCTTTTCCTCGTTTCTGGTCGTTCTTAAAGTCTTATTTCCTTGTAAACGAGGGAGGGAATTGGAGTGGTACCACGGTAAGGTCGGTTTCGGCAATATTGAATGCCGAAACATGCTATAAAAAGCCGCATCCTTCTCGTCTCCAAAGTTGGAACGAGAGGGTTTTTTACTTTCAACAAGCTATGGCACAGAAAAATGTGCCTACTACCGTCTATGAGGAAAATTGGCATGGAACTTTCAGGTGCACAAATCCTGGTTGATAGTCTCAAACGTGAAGGTGTCGAATATATCTTCGGTGTGAACGGTGGCGCGGCAATGCCTATTTTCGATGCCCTGTACGATGAAAATGAAGTTAAATTGATCCCGATGCGTCATGAACAAGGTGCTTCTCATGCCGCTGATGGATATGCCCGCGCCACCGGCAAAGTCGGTGTCGCACTTGCTACCTCTGGTCCCGGAGCAACAAATCTTGTTACAGGAATCGCCACTGCATATATGGATTCTATCCCAATGGTAGCGATTACCGGACAGGTGTTCACAGATTTTATCGGCAGCGATGCCTTCCAAGAATGTGATGTTATTGGTGTAACACGACCTATCTGCAAACATAGTTACCTTATCAAAGATTGTGAAGAGGTAGCCGATGTTGTCGCCGAAGCATTCCATATCGCGAGCACTGGGAAACAAGGTCCCGTTATTATTGACATCGCAAAAGATGCTCAGAAAAATGAAACTCTGTTTCAATATCCAGAAACAGTTGACATCCGCAGCTATAAACCACAAATGCATGGTGATCCAGCACAAATTGCAAAAGCCGCAACGTTGATTAAGGAAGCAAAAAAGCCGATGCTTTATGCAGGCGGTGGTGTTGTACTCGCAGAGGCAAGTGAGGAACTACGAGAGTTAACCCTCAAAACACAGATACCGATTACCGTCACATTGATGGGGCTTGGCGCGTTTCCCGAAACACATCCGTTGGCGATGGAGATGCCCGGAATGCACGGGTCTTGCTGTGCTAATTACGCTTTCACCGATGCAGATCTTATTATTGCTATTGGTGCGAGATTCGACGATAGGGTAACAGGAGACTTGAGCAAATTTGCACCAAATGCTAAAAAAATACATATAGATATTGATGCATCTTGTATCGGGAAAAACGTGCAAGTAGATGTGCCAATTGTTGGAGATGCGAAGAACGTACTCACCGAATTAAACAAGTTGGTTGACACCGCAGACATTGACCCATGGCGCGATCAAATTCAGGAATGGAAACAAAAATATCCGTTTGAATACGAGCAAAAAGGCAATAAGGTGATGCCACAATATGTCATAGAGAAGATATATGAGCATTACAGTGATGCTATAGTCGTAGCTGATGTCGGACAACACCAGATGTGGGCAGCACAATACTTCAAATTTACTGAACCTCGAAAATGGCTCAACTCCGGAGGTCTCGGCACAATGGGTTTCAGTTTGCCAGCTGCAATCGGAGCACAACTCGGTTGTCCAGACGATACCGTCGTTAATATCAACGGTGATGGATCATACATTATGACCATTCAAGAATTAGTCCCAGCGATAACAATGAAGCTACCTCTTAAGATATTTATCATCAACAATATGTATTTAGGAATGGTACGTCAATGGCAAGAACTATTCCACAACAAACGCTATTCAGCTGTGGATTATCACGACAATCCGGATTTCGCCTTACTTGCACAAGCATTCGGTGCTACCGGTCTCCGTGTAGAACACCCCGAAGATGTTGAACCTGCACTACTGAAGGCAAAAGGAATCAATGACGGTCCTGTCGTCATAGACTTCATTGTTGATGAAGAGGAAAACGTATTCCCGATGGTACCCGCAGGAAAAGGACTTGGCGATGTCATCCGTGGACTTTCTTAGCCTTGAAATATAATAGGCGCGCTTTCATGAAGATTAATTTATTCTTTCGGTAATTCTAATTTCCCAATACCTGTAGGCGCGCTTTGATGAAGATTAAGAAAATATTTCGGTAATTCTAATTATCCCTAAACCGGTAGGTGCGGTTTCCTAACCGCACTGGAGTTTTCTCCAAAATTACCGATTTAATAAATTAATCTTCATGTAAGCGCGCTGGACTTCAATAATAAATTACCGAATCTATTTTTTAATCTTCATTAAGCGCGCCATAAAAACATTCAATAAATTGGTAGTTAATAAAATATGGATAAAGAAGAACGACACATTTTTTCGGTAATGGTTGAAAACCGATTTGGAGTCCTTGCACGGGTTGTAAGCCTTTTCAGTGGACGCGGTTTTAACATTGACAGCCTTAACGTCGCAGAAACACACGACAAAAGCGTCTCACAGATTACCCTTGTCACACATGGCAATGCCCAGATAATAGAGCAAATCTATCAGCACCTCAATAGACTGATTGACGTTATTGAAGTGACAGACCTTTCCGCCGGCACACATGTTGAACGTGAGATTGTACTGATTAAAGTTGCTACCGACGATGCTCAAAAACGCACAGAGATCCTTCAAACCGCTGAAGTCTTCCGTGGACGCGTGATTGATATGAAACCTGCATCTATCGTACTTGAAGTTACCGGGGATGAAGGTAAATTGGAAGCAGCAATTAATATTTTCAGCACTTACGGTATTCTTGAGTTGGCACGCACGGGTAAAATCGCAATGATGCGTGGGGCTACAAATTAGGACTTGTTAATTATTTAACATATTAGGGAACTTTCTCATCAGTCGTTATGTGAACAATTCTAAAAATTGATGTTTTGTGGATTTTAGAATTACCTTGACAGTTTTAGACCTACGCGTGTCTTGTTATGCATCGCAAGCGAGACCCATATATGTTAGAAAAAGAATTTAGAAATGATGATCCTCCCGGTAAGATTATAGCCCTAATATTGTTAGTTGTATCTCTTATAGGTGCGGGAGCATTGGCTGTTAAAGTTGGTGTGCAAGGCTTCCCACCGCTGAAAATGGCACTTATTCGTGGCATATTAGGTCTTATCGTTGTTGGAGGGATGGGACTCTACTATGGGGTGTCAATGCGATTACGTATTGAGGAATTACCCCGATTACTCCTGCTTGCATTACTTCAAGCATTACATATAATTACGCTGAATGTTGGCACGCAATATACGACAGCTTCCCGTTCTACTATCTTTTTTACACTATATCCAGTATTTGTGGTTCTGTTCGGACATTTCTGGCTACCGAGTGATCGACTTTCTCCTACAAAGTTATTCGGAATCCTTGCAGCGTTTATCGGTATGTTTGTAGCAATGACACCGAATCTACAAGGTGTAGGTCAGGTAAGACACTTTATCGGAGACTTGATTGTAACACTGTCGGCTTGTTTACTTGCATCCCGCATTACGTTGACAAAATTGTTTGTTCAAGACATTTATCCGTATCGGCTTCTCGTCTGGTTATTAGGTATAAACATTCCGTTTTTTTTCGTCTTAAGTTATCTATTTGAACGTGAGAAACCAATTGAGTGGACATTTGCAAGCAGTGCGGCTTTACTCTACCAAGGATGGGTTATAACAGGTTTCTGTTTTATAGTCTTAACATCGGTGCTAAGAAAATACAAAGCAAGCAAACTGGTGGTCTTTTCTTTTCTTATGCCGGTGTCTGGAGTATTATTTAGCATCCTGTTCTTAGGAGATACATTAACCTTCTACTTATTGATGGGTACTGCCTTAATCGCAGCAGGAATCTATCTTGTGAACCTGCAAATTGAAACAGCAAAATGAAAGGGTTTGTACAGTTGATAATTCGATTATGAGACTGAATAAACACAGGTAGCGTCAATTTCAAGAGGAGATGCATTTTAGTTGTGCAATTCATTACGTCTCGGACATTCCGTAGGGGCGAGGTCTCCTCGCCCGTATTCTCATATACAGTCCGGTCGGACATTCCGTAGGGGCGAGGTTTCCTCGTCCGCAGGCTTACATACAGTCCGGTCGGTTGGAGCGAGCAAAGCAACCATAAGCGTCAATTTAGTGTGTGCCCTTAGTGCTTATGATACACCTTTCGCCTCTCCGAGGCTTTAGCAAAGCGTATCTCAGCACCAGCGGTGCGAAAGGTGCGTAGTAATAGGTTAGACAAGGAACTACCACAAGAGACTTGTTCTTAAATTGACGCTTATGGTTTGGTTAGGAAACCAAACCTACCGTAGTTTATAAATAATTACGGTTTTTATTATAAGAAAGAATAAGTATTTGTAGGAAAAGATTAAAAGAGAGGAAAATAATATGGCAACAATTTATTATGATAGCGATGCCAATTTTGATTTACTAAAGGAACGCACCGTCGCCATTATCGGTTATGGCGCACAAGGCAGAGCACAAGCATTGAACCTACAAGACAGCGGCGCGAATGTCGTTGTTGGATTGTATGAAGGCAGTAGATCAAAAGAACGCGCAGAAGCAGAAGGCATCACCGTGAAAACCGTGCAAGAAGCATCGGCTATGGCAGACATCGTTCAGATTCTTATTCCCGATGAAAAACATTCTGCTGTCTACCGTGATGAGATCGCACCGAATATGAAATCAGGTAATATGCTGATGGTGTCGCATGGATTCAGCGTTCACTTCGGACAGATTCTACCTGCTAACGATATAGATGTAACTATGATTGCACCAAAGGGACCTGGTTCGCTTGTCCGTGAAGTATTTGAAGGCGGAGGCGGTGTGCCGTGTCTCATTGCTATCCATCAAGACACAACTGGTGCAGCTCGCGATATCGCTCTCGCTTATGCCAGAGGAATCGGTGGCACACGCGCTGGAGTCATTGAAACTACATTCCGTGAAGAAACCGAAACCGACCTCTTTGGGGAACAAGCCGTACTTTGTGGTGGTACAGCAGCCCTAATCAAAGCAGCATTTGACACGCTCGTTGAAGCAGGCTATCAACCGGAAATGGCATACTTTGAATGCCTCCACGAATTGAAACTCATCGTTGACCTCATCTATACTGGTGGGTTGAGCAAAATGCGGAATGATGTCAGTAATACCGCTGAATATGGTGATCTCACGCGCGGTCCTCAACTCATTGACGATAGCGTTCGTGAAAAAATGCGTCAAATCCTAAAAGACGTGCAAGGTGGTATCTTCGCACGAGAATGGGTGCTTGAGAATCAGGCGAACCAAGCCGTACTACGCGCACTCCGAAGACAAGAAGCAGAACTACAGATTGAAGAAGTCGGCAAAAACTTGCGCAGTATGATGAGTTGGCTTGACGAATAAATACGTTGTTACGCTATTCATGTCCATTTTAGGAAACTATTGTAGGGACGTGTCTCCAGAAAATTGCCATACGCGCATTCACCCTTTGATTGGCACACGTCCTTAATATCCATACCAACCACGTGATGGACAACGGGACACCGTCCTATAATGAAAAGGTCCGACACCCCTAAGAGAGCCAACCCCAATGTGGCATCCAAAACATTTAGCCGGACTTCGTTAATTCTACCGATTTATCTACCCGCTATACTCCTTTCAACAGGTGCGGGTATCATTTCTCCAACACTCCCAATCTATATAAAATCGTTTGAATTATCTTATACGTTAACAACATTTGTTATTGCAATCAGTGTTCTTGGGAATATTCCCGCGGGTGTTTTGGTGGAGCGCGTCGGTAGAAAACCTGCCATGTTGATTGGATTGGTGATGATAGCCATTTCAACAATCGGAATGGGAACAGCCGGAAACCTTGCACAACTATTCGCAGCACAACTGATTGGCGGTGTCGGTAATGCATTATGGATGCTCTCTCGACATGCTTACATGACTGATGTAATTCCACTGGAAAAGCGGGGAAGGTCAATCGCGCTATTCGGTGGTGTCAATCGGATGGGGACTTTTGCAGGTAAGTTTGTGGCAATCTTTCTTGGCGTAAATTTACGTCTTCCATTCTTTGTATATACAGGAATTGCAGTGCTGACGTTACTAATCTGTTTTTTCTCAATACCTCAAACAAAACAGGATCCAAAGGTTCAAACACAAGACACACAACAACCCTATCTGACACAACTACTCCAAGTATCTAAACAACACTATAAGCTATTGGCAACAGCAGGTGTTGGACAGGTGTGTGTTCAAACACTACGACGTGGTTGTCATATTATCATACCGTTATACGCCAGTGATGTTGCGGGTTTAAGCACACAAGGTGTGCGGCTGGTGGAAATGATTTCTTCGGCTGTTGATATGTCAATGTTTCCTGTAGCGGGATTGATGATGGATCGTTTTGGTAGGAGATTTGCAACAGTACCAGGGATCTGCATCTTTGCTACTGGTATGGTGTTGATGCCGTTTACACATTCATTTACATGGTTGCTTCTGTCTGCTATTCTGATGCGGTTTGGGAACGGAATTGCATCAGGAACAATGATGACACTCGGCGCAGATTTGGCACCAAAAGAGGGAACTGGAGAATTCCTCGGATTATGGAGGCTTACTGGAGACTTCGGAGGAGCAGCTGGACCTATC
The DNA here is from genome assembly GCA_022825665.1 of Candidatus Poribacteria bacterium. Taxonomy (GTDB): domain Bacteria; phylum Poribacteria; class WGA-4E; order WGA-4E; family WGA-3G; genus MSPOR6. Next base: position 491 of record JAJDWI010000095.1, on the reverse strand, counting down.
GTAGTCGGTAATATCGCAGATGTATTTGGATTAGGTTTTTCTGGATTCGCTTTAGGTGGAATTGGTTACCTGGCGGTCAGTATCTTTCTCTGGCTCGTACCAGAAACGCTACAAAAAGAATAAAATGCCGGAAGAGGGACTCGAACCCTCACGCGCGATTTGCACACTAGAACCTGAATCTAGCCTGTCTACCAAATTCCAGCATCCCGGCATTGCAATGTAATAGTATATACAGATTCCAAACAAATGTCAAATTATCAGGGTTATTTAGTTTTAAGGATTCTCAATTTATGAGGTTAACTGTGAGTTTAGGTTTTGAAGCATAGTATTTCATCGTATCAGCTCATCGCATCAGGGTTATTTAGTTTTCGGTATTTTGGTTGTTTTTTATCACAAGCGTTAATAGTTTTGGATATGCAGATATAGCGTGATTTTTCGCGCTATATCTGCTATATTTCACCTTAAAAAATCACACCATTTGAGGTGAAAAA
>JAJDWI010000093.1 GCA_022825665.1 Candidatus Poribacteria bacterium | reverse complement strand
TTGCATGCGTTAATGATTTTCACGGTGTTGTTTATACATGGGGTTAGGTCTTTGGATTTCTCAACATCATAATTGTCTTCTTTGACACTTTTGCATATTTTTATTTGTTCGTTCAACAAATAGTCAAGCATCTCTCCCATTATTTCTAACTTTGTTTCAACATCGTTATTATTCTGGTTTTCTGTCTGAGTTTCTTTGTTTTCGTTTGCCATGGTTATGCTAATGCTCCTGTTATTGTAATGTAGGACGGATACTGCATTTCGGATGTCGCTGGTGCTCTACACATAAGCGTTAATTTAGTGATTCTTGTCTGTCTGAACCAGGATTTTCAAGATAAGAGATTTATATTCCGATATTCCTTTGCAAAAGGTAGTCTTTCCTCCTGGACAACGGAATATATACTCACCAACTCCCAATCCTGGAAATCCTATAATCCTGAAAATCCTGGTTCAGACATAATACGATGTTATAGTTTAACAGATGGAGATATGGGAAGTGAAATTAATCAAAGGAGTGGAACAATAGATATCCAATAGATATAATGTAGTTTTCAGAATTTCAGACAATCCTCTTATCCTGGAAATCCTGTAATCTTGAAAATCCTGGTTCAGATTACAAAGGAACATTGGCATCCAAATCTCTTATCCTGCAAATCCTGTAATCCCGGGGAATGCCAAAAGGCATTCATACCGTTGATTTGTAAATCCTGGTTCAGACAACATGTCAGAGGTCGCTTTGCTCGCTCCAACCTACGCATGCCATGTCGGGTGTTGCAAGCGAGAACCGACAGACATATAAACTATTTGTAACAATCATCAACAGAGGATTCTTAAAACTAAATAACCCTGCAAAATACCTTGAAATATAAGAAGAAACATGACATAATTGTATGACACAGAAATTATACAACTACGTGCGTTGTTTTACGCACTACGAATAAGGAATGGATACACAATATGCCACTTGGTAGGAAAATACGTTATGGAATGGTTGGCGGTGGACCTGATGCGTTTATTGGAGCAGTGCATCGGAAGGCTGCCGCACTTGATGGGGAGATAGACCTTGTTGCTGGTGCATTTTCATCCTCACCAGAGAAGTCACGACAGCAAGGAGCAGAACTTTATCTTGATGATAATCGTGTCTACGGTTCGTATAAAGAGATGGCAGAAAAGGAAAGTCAACTCCCTGAAGGAGAACGAATTGATTTCGTTTCAATCGTTACGCCTAATCATGTTCATTATGATGTAGCGAAGACATTTATAGAAGCAGGATTCCATGTTGTTTGCGATAAACCGATGACTACAACGGTTGAGGATGCTGAATCACTTTGTAATCTTGTCCAGTCTCACGATGTGATATTTGCCCTGACGCACAACTATACGGGTTATCCGATGGTGAAGCAGGCGCGTGAACTTGTCAAAGAGGGTAAACTCGGCACATTACGCAAAATAGTCGTTGAATACCCACAGGGATGGCTCTCAACATTTTTGGAAAACGAAGGTGCGAAGCAAGCAGTCTGGCGGACAGATCCAAAACAGGCTGGTGCATCTTCTTGTATTGGAGACATCGGTTCACACGCAGAAAACTTGGCACACTATATCACTGGTCTTGAAATGGAAGAAGTTTGTGCGGACATGACCACCTTTGTTGATGGACGTTTGTTAGAGGACGATGGGAACCTACTTGTTCATTATGAGGAAGGTGTTCGCGGTGTATTATATGCCTCACAAATCTCGGTAGGAGAAGAAAATAATCTGCGGATACGTGTGTATGGCACTGAAGCTTCATTAGAATGGCATCAGGAAAACCCGAATTATCTTTATGTGCGATTCCCGGATGGACCGGAACAGGTATATAAACGCGGAAACGATTACCTTGCAGAGATAGCACAACACAATTCTCGGATTCCGTTTGGACATCCTGAAGCATTTATAGAGGCATTCGCAAACATATATGTCAACGCATCGCGCACTATGGCAGCAAAGATTGCCGGTGAAAGTCCTGGTGAATTTGACACCGATTATCCTACGGTACAAGATGGGGCACGCGGCGTGCACTTTATCAATACTGCTGTAGAAAGTGGAAAACAACGTGCGTGGGTTGACGCGAAGTATACACCACCAGCATAAGATTTATAGTGGTTTTTCGATTTTATAAACACTGTGAACAAGTGAGGTTAGGAAACCTCACCCTAAGCGTCAATTTAAGGAGAAAACGCGTTCGTAGTCGCGCAATTTATTGCGCCTCTTACATTCCGTAGGGGCGAGGTCGCCTCGCCCGCATGCTCACATACAGTCCTAAAGTCTCAGCGGGACGAAAGGTGTATAGATGATACATCTCTAATCTCAGCACCAGCGGTGCGAAAGGTGTAGTCTAACGTGAGTTTGATAAATCAGATTTTTGTATTCGGTGCGGTTAGGAAACCGCACCTACCGGGTCTATGAGAATAAGATTTTATGAAAATGAAGTTTATATTTATTTTCAAATTCACATTACTAAATTAGATAGGACTTACGCACTTTTCAGGATTTTTCAATAATTATGACTAAAACGGTGTGTTTTTGAGTAGAATTCTGAGTTTCCAGCGCGCTTACAGGAGGATTAAGTAAATATTTCGGTAATTCTAATTTTCCCAAACCCGGTAGGTGCGGTTTCCTAACCGCACTGGATCTTTTTCCAAAATTACCGAATTAATAAATTAATCTTCAACAAAGCGCGCCTACCACTTTTGCGTAAGTCCTGATTAGAATAAAGGAGAAGGAATATGGCAAGACCTGTTACTCTGTTTACAGGACAGTGGGCGGACTTAACACTTGAAGATTTGGCAAAGAAAGCGAGTGAATGGGGTTATGACGGTTTAGAACTCGCTTGCTGGGGAGACCATTTTGAAACAGACAAGGCTCTCTCTGACGATAGTTACTGTCAAGGCAGACATGACCTACTCGCAAAATACGGATTGAAAGTATGGTCAATTAGTAATCACCTTGTCGGACAAGCAGTTTGTGATAATATTGACAGCCGACATCAAGGTATTCTGTCGGAGCAAATATGGGGTGATGGTGATCCTGCTGGTGTTCAAGAACGCGCAGCAGAAGAGATGAAGAATACAGCACGCGCCGCTGCGAAACTCGGTGTTGATGTTGTCAACGGTTTTACCGGAAGTTCTATTTGGCACTTACTCTATTCATTCCCTCCAGTTGATGGCACGCAAATTGACGCAGGTTTTCAAGATTTTGCTGACCGTTGGAACCCAATATTTGATGTATTTGATGAGGTAGGTGTTAAGTTCGGTCTTGAAGTACATCCAACAGAAATTGCATTTGACATCGTAACTGCAGAACGCGCCATTGAAGCACTTGACGGAAGAGAGACATTCGGTTTCAACTACGACCCCAGCCATCTTGGATATCAAGGTGTTGATTATGTAGCATTTATTGAACGACTCAGTGATCGCATTTATCATGTTCACATGAAGGATGTATGGTGGTCAGATACGGCACGGTTGTCTGGTGTATTTGGTGGACATCTGAACTTCGGTGATTCAAAACGTTTCTGGGATTTTCGATCCATCGGTCGTGGAAAAATAGATTTTGAAGAAATTATCCGTGCTCTCAACGATATTGGCTATGATGGTCCACTATCCATAGAATGGGAGGATAGTGGTATGGATCGTGAACACGGCGCAAGCGAAGCATGTGGTGCTGTGAAAGGATACGATTTCGAACCATCTGCTGTTGCTTTTGATGCTGCATTTGAAGAATAATACCAAGTGGATAGAAAAATCAATCATCCATGATGTTTTACATAGGGAATAGATAGATGGGAATAGGTACTGTTTATCCATCTGAATCTCGTTCATTTTACGATAGACGCACAGGAACTCCTATCAGACAAGTGACGAGAACATCTGCCCATCACCATCATCCGTTCTTTATTATTCCAGCGTATGACAACGCAATGCAGCGGTTAATATTTGTTTCGCATAGGACTGGTTCTCCACAGATTTTTGCAGAAGAACGGACGACTGGTGAACTGAAGCAATTGACCGATAGACCGGATATTAGCGAATGGTCAGTGCATCCATCGCGCAATGGTAAATATGCCTTTTTTACCGCTGGTACAAGTGGGTTTCGACTTGACTTAGATACATTGGATACGTGTGAGTTGGTCAACTTTGAAGCAACAGCGATGCGCGAGAAGGGCATGGTCGCCGCTGCGATGGGAACAACAGCACTCAGTCATGATGACAAATGGTGGGCAGTCCGATTCAATGTTGGGAAAGAATCTGCACTTGCCATTGTCAACACGGATAGTGGCGAGTATAATATTATTCTACAAAGAGATAGTATTGGACACCTGCAGTTTTGTCCTGATGATCCAAATCTACTCTATTATGCGGGTCCACTTACTGACCGAGTTTGGGTGATTAACCGAGATGGAACAGGAAACCGTCGACTCTATGCACGGAATGTTGAGAAGAACGAGTGGATTACACATGAAACATGGATTCCGGGCACGCGTGAACTCGCATTCGTTGATTGGAATCGCGGAGTGAGATGTGTCAATGTTGATACCGGTAAGGAGCGTCAAGTCGCAACATTTAATGCCTGGCACGCGATTTGTAATGCTGATGGAACAATGATGGTTGCAGACACGAATTTTCCAGATATAGGTATTATAACATTTGATCCACATGATGAGAAAAGTGAACCGAAAACGGTTTGTTATCCAGATGCCTCCAGTATCGGTGAACATTGGAACGGACCTTTTCCTTATGCAAACGGACCGATTTCGGTTTATGCACCACAACATACGCATCCGCACCCATCATTTAGTCCGGATGGAAAATATATTGTCTATACATCGGATAGAAGTGGGTATGCACAAATATATGAAGCAACTTTAGGAGGTTAACGACACTATATTTGTATAGCCTATTATGCTACTCACCGATTATAGTGAAATCCAAAATATGTTCACACGCCTTGGTAGGTGCGGTTTCTAACCAATGCAGAATGCCAAACGCGCATTCTGCCATTAGCGTCAATTTAAGGAGAAAACGCGTTTGTAGTCGCGCAATTCATTGCGCCTCTTACACTAACGTAGGGGCGAGGTCCCCTCGCCCGCAGGACATGAATATCGGGCGGGGAAACCCCGCCCCTACGAACGGGACGTGCCCAGACCCTGATAACAACCTCGTAGGGGCGAGGTCGCCTCGCCCGCATGCCCACATACAGTCCTAAAGCCCCAGAGGGGCGAAAGGTGTATCATAAGTACTAACGTTCCTCGCTAAATTGACGCTTATGGTTCGGTTAGGAAACCGTACCTACCAAAGTGTCCAAGTAATTACGAATTTTACTATATAATTGAACTATTGTTAAAAATCCAACATATAGGAGAATAAAATGCCAGTAGTAATTCCGAGGCTTATCGTTGAAGTATTTCAACACGTAAACTTTCGTGGAAGGATGGGTTATGTCTTAGAACCAGTACCACATACAGGACGTATAGGATTTCAGGACAATATATCCTCACTGCGAGTATTTAAAGGACCAAATTTTTCTGGAAGTCCAAATTACAAGGCTATTCTTTATCAACACGCAAACTATAAAGGAAAAAAACTTGCATTGGGACCTGGATTCTATCCAAACCTACATGATGTAGCATTCAATTTTGCAGATAGAGTTTCTTCCATCAACTTCGGTTCTACCATAGATGTAGTGGGTCCTGAATGGGGGACGATACCAATTATAGTTGAGTGTTTTGAACATGTAGAGTTTAGAGGTAAAAAGATAACAATCTTACGTGATATTGCGAACCTACGGACTCCTCAAGGTGGAACGTGGTTTGAAGACAGAATTTCCTCTATCCGTATGTTTAAAGGACCTGATTTTCCCCACGATGGTGCTGAAGTAGTTTTTTATGAACACCCTGAATTTGAAGGACAGAGATTACAGGTGCGTATGGAACCATCTGAGTTCAAAAAGGAATTTCCTAATCTACATCTGCTTCCTCAGAGTTTTGGAGATTCAATCTCTGCTATAAAGATTGAAGGTTGGGCATCTTCAGGAGAATTCACAGAGATGGTGTTTGAAGATGAGTTTATTGGCAATGATATGCGTCCTGAATGGAAGTGGGAAGATCCTCAGGGAGGCGGTGGCTGGACTGAACGTCAAGGGTACCTTGAAATGCGGACAGATCCAGGACAAGACTTATGGCACGGTCCAAACGGCAGAGGTGGAGATATGACTGCTCCCCGACTCCTGATGGAAGTAACTGAAGACTTTGCTATTGAAACCCGTATGCGAATCTCACCACAACTCCGAGAGCACGGTGGACTGATCATTTGGAAAAATGAAAATCAGTTCCTGCGACTTGAAAAAACCTCCGGACCTCATGCCTTTAGAGGAGATGTCAGGTTTGAACGTCATGTCAACAGAAGATTCCATTTACAAGGTCGTGGTGGCATGCGTAATGTACGTGAGTTATTTTTACGTTTAGAACGGCGTGGAAATCAGTTCTCTTCTTTTGCCAGTGATGACGGTATTCATTGGAAGGGAGTAGGAATAGCACGTGTTGCAATGGGTCCAAGAGTTCGGGTAGGATTGCATGCACTCTGTCCCGGTAATATCCCACCAACATTGACACGTTTTGACTATTTCCGTATATTTAAACGTAAGGGAGAAGCATCACAGTATGTTTCTGTCATACCTGAACAACCTTATGATCAGGATACTGATGCCGATGCTGAACGTGAACGAGTCGATGCACGTCGTCGTGCAATGCGTGATCTGACATAGAACTTAGATGCAACAATCTACAGAAAGGGTTTTACATCCATATTTATTGTAACTGATCTTTCCGCAAGTTCAATTGTAATACCCTTTCCATAAAATAAACTGCCATTATTGCGTCCAGAAAACCAAAGACGTAATGTTTGCTAATAATTTCCGAATTTTCAGAGTCATTCCTGATATATTAGGTCATAAATAGCCTTCGGAACCAGTATATATATAGGTTTACAGCACCTGCTAAAATTCCACAAAATTCCGTCTGACTCTGAAAACTCTGAATCTCATATAATAAAGGAGACATCATGTACACAAAAAGTATATTTTATTATACAGTTTTGTTGCTTACTGTAGGACTCACAATATTTGCGAAACCTGCAGTTGCAGCAAAAGGTGCGGTTCTGGATGGTTTAGTTGCATATTGGTCCTTTGATAGTAATACAGTAGATATCGATAAACATGCAGAAGATACACTTACTGAATTGGTAGCAACTATTGATGGTGACCCCGAACTTGCTCCTGCTGGAGATTGTGTCGTGGGAGAGTGTATTCTGCTTGATGGTGTTGATGATTACTTACTTGTTGAGGATTCTGATCCACCGAGAATCAACCGTGATTGGGAAGAAATCACAATGGAGTGTTGGGTTAAAATCAATGCCTTGGACGACAGTTGGAATCGTATTATTTCACTTGACGACATGCCAGCGAATACCAAAGTTGTAACGCTGTATTACGATGATGATGACAATCGGCACGGCTTTTTTGTGAAAGTAAATGCTAACGCAACACAAGCCGCTCAACATCTGATTCAGGAAGATATACCGCTTAATGAATGGATACATATCGTTGGTACTTATGATGGGTCAGAAGCACACTACTATGTTAATGGAAAAATGGAGATAAAGCATGCAGTAGCGGCTGGAACTATAACAAAAGGCGGACTTTTGTTGGGAATAGGAGATAGATCGGATGGCGTTAATGCTGATGCTATTCAAGGTTATATTGACGAATTCCGTATCTATGACCGTGCATTAACAGAGGCAGAAGTAAAGAATAATATGAATGCTGAAGGATTGGATGTGAGTCCTACATCAAATCATTTGAGCATAACTTGGGGACAAATTAAATCAAGACGTAGGTAGTAACTATGGAAAACATTGGAATTGGTGTTATTGGTTGTGGAGGAATGGGTAGGAGTCTCGCAAATGGCGCGAATGCTGTTGAAGGTATTGAAGTGGTCTGCGTCAGTGATTTACAAGAGGAATTGGCAAAAACACTTGCTGAAAACCTTGATGCTGACTATACAACTGATTACCATGAACTTCTCGCGAATGATGATATACAAGCAGTCCTTATTGCTTCACCTCCGTTTCTACATGCACCGATGGCGGTTGATGCTGCGAATGCTGGTAAGCATGTCTTTTCTGAAAAACCGATGGCACCAACCTTAGACGATTGTGATGCCATGATAAATGCTGCATCTGAAAATAACGTGAAACTGACAATTGGGTTGGTATGTCGTTACCATGCCACGCATTCCAAAGTCCGTGAAATCGTACATAGTGGTGAATTGGGTGCCCCTGCTAATATGATGGTGCATCGTATCGGTGGTCCGTGGGGTGGTGGACACCGTACACCTTGGCGTTTAGAGCGCGCTAAATCCGGTGGCAGTCTCATGGAAATCAATGCACACGAGATTGACTTTCTGAGGTGGACATGTGGTGATGTTACTTCAGTATATGGAGCAGGTGGAAATTACGTCCAGAAAGATACTGACTATCCTGATGTTGTGTTGGCATCACTCAACTTTGAAAACGGAGCCGTAGGATTGTTACATTCAAGCCATGCATCAGCTGTTGGCGGATACGGTGGACGAGTAGACTGTGAGAAAGGTTCTATATACTTTCCGCAAATTTGGGGTGGTGATGCAACTATTCAGATAAAACCTTTTGATGGTGAAGGTAGAAGCATCCGAATAGGAGATATCAAGGTACCACAACCAGTTCAGCAGGAAATACGTGTGTTCGTTGATGCAATTCGCAACGATACAACACCGCCAATAACAGGTGTTGATGGTCGTGCAGCCGTTGAAATCGCATTAGCAGCTTATCAATCCGTTGAAAGCGGACAACCGGTGTCATTACCATTGTAGAGGAGATAGCATGAAGATATCTGTTTGGGACGGTGGTCTATCGGAAACATATCTAAAACAAGTTACACAACTCGGTGCTGATTGTATTGATTTTGGCAATGGTGGGTCATTTCCCGGTGTGAAGGAACAGGGATATCCAGATTTAGACGAATTGCTCAAAATGAAAAAACTGATCCGATCCTACGGATTGGATATTAATCGGGTGACACTCCCCAATATCACAGAGAAGTTTATGAAAGGACAATCGGGTGGAGAAAAGGAATTAGAAAATACCTGCAACGCACTTAAAGTATTCGCTGAAGCAGGTGTCCCGATTGCCCGACAACGATTCTGGGGTGATACCTTTGATTACTTGATGACACGGTACCAAGCAGTACATCGTGGTGGGTATATTTCACGAGGTGAAAGTCGGGCTGCGACGAAAAACTCTCCTGATACACCGACAAGAGAAGAACTTGATGACTGGTGGGAACGTTTCTGTGAAGTCTACGGTGCCTTAGTACCAATCGCTGATGAGTATGATATAAAACTCGCAATACATCCATCAGATGTTCCGAATCCAGATACACCTTTAGGAAGTCTCGGTTTTCATCGTGTTATTGATGCGTTTCCGAGTAAGAATGTCGGTTATCTGTACTGTTGTGGAACTCGTGCAGAGGCTGGCGGCAGTGCAATTGTGCTTGATGAGATCAATAACTATGGACGAAAAGGTCGTATATTTATGATACACCTACGGAATGTGCGTGGCAGTCTGGCAACTGCGGGGGCATTTGAGGAAACTCTCCTTGACGATGGAGATATGAATATGTTCAAGATTGTTCGAGAACTTCAAAAAGTTGGTTTTGCGGGTTGTATCAATGCTGACCACATTCCAAGATTGGAAGGTAATGTAGGGTTAGCCTATTCAGTAGGATATATAAAGGCAATATTTGCTGCATTGGCGGCATAGACAGATTGTATTCAGTTATTTTGAAGAAAGTGCGGTTACAGACCGCACTTATCAAGCTGCGACAATGTTATTACCACGTATCGGTTCGGAATGGTGATACAGGTAGACCTTCTTTATTCATCAGGTTCGGTTCTGCGATCTGATTCCACCCTAATCGTACTGCAACAGGTGCTTTAACAGTATCACTTGATACAACTACCGTATCACCGTCAATTACTGCAACGGCATCAACGAACTGTTTATCTTCACCTGCTATTTGGAACCATGACAACGGTTCACCATCTCGTGATACTAATCCACTACCCGTATACTTGAAACTGATACGGATTGCATCTCCTTCCACTTCCATTGATTTGTATAGTGGACCGGAATATACAATACCTTCATTCCCATAAGTATTTGCGAGTGCCCAATATGCAAGTCTCAGACCGACATCCTGCTTATTTCGAGGGTGAATATCTTTTACATTACCAATATCAGTTGTTACGACCATGCCAGTATTGGGTAATGCCAATGTAGCGGTTTGTGCTTCCCATATTTTGGGTAAATGCGTTGGGTCATTCCTATCGTAGCCACCCCATGGTGCGAGTTGGACAAAATAGAATGGAAAATCTCCTTGTTCCCACACTTCGCGCCAGCCATTAATGAGTGCTTTCATCTTTTCATGATACACCATACCTTCACGCATGTTTGCTTCACCTTGATACCAAAGTGCACCGCGTATTGCATAAGGCACGAGAGGGTATATCATGTTGTTATAGAGTGCCGTGGGTCTACCTTGGGGTGTCAGTGGGTGAAAGTTTTCTGGCATTTTGAAAATGGTTTTATCATTTTCCAATGCGTCTCGTGTTTCTGCTATCCATTCTTCAATCTCCAAAATCTTTTGAGAAAGTTCAGATCGATAGTTATTATTTATATCTTTGATTTCCTCAGTGATTGATGAAAGTGCTGGCACTGAATTGAAACCTTCAGGTGCAGTCCAAGCTTCTATACGTGTACCACCCCAAGATGTGTTAATCAATCCTACAGGTACATCGAGTTCTTTATGGATATGTCTACCGAAGTTGTATGCTACTGCAGAAAAATGTCGGACAGAATCTGGAGAAGTAGGTCTCCATTCTGCATGTACATCAGTAGAAGGTAATCCCGAAGATACCCTTGGTATGTGAAACAAACGGATATTAGGATAATTAGCGGTAGCAATCTCCTCCCGACTATTATTTGATCCATTTACTGTCCACGCCATATTTGACTGTCCAGAACATACCCACACTTCACCGAAAAGGATATTTGTGAATTCTACTGTGTTGCTGCCAACAACTTTTACGGTATAAGGTCCACCAGCTGGTGTGGCAGGCAATGTCATTCTCCAATCGCCTTTTTCATCAGTTTTCACTGTATCCGTATAGATAACTTCAGCATTATCCTGTCGACTTAATGAAACAGATATTTCTTCACCTTCTGCAGCCCAACCCCATATAGGAGCAGGCATGTCCCGTTGCATTACCATGTCGTTTCCAAAAATATGCGGTAGTTTAACGTCTGCAAAGGTAGAAGTATTTGCCAAAACCAGCATTGAAATGATTAAAACAAAAACAGTTAATTTCATGTTATCTCCTATATTGTAGAGATGTGTGTTGTCTCGTTATTGGACTCTGTCCTATAACGTAAGTTTGATAAATCAGATTTTTTAGACTCGTGCGGATAGGAAACCAAACTTATTATGTGATGACACTACCATTACCACGAATCTGTTCTGAATGGTGAAGCAGGTAGTCCTTCCTTATTCACCAAGTTTGGTTCTGCAAGTTCATGCCAACCGAATCTAACGGCAACAGGTGACTCAACCGAATCACTTGATACTATCACCGTATTTTCCTCAACTTCTGCAACTGCATCAACAAATTGTTGATCATCACCAGAAATTTGGAACCATGTTAGAGATTCACCATCTCGTGACATCAAACCACCACCAACATGGTCAAAACTAAGCCTGATTTTGCTGCCTTCAACCTCCATTGACTTATAAAGAGGACCAGAATGAACAAGATCCGTTTTACCATAGTCATTCGCAAGTGCCCACAAGGCAAGTCTAATGCCAACGTCTTGTTTGTTTTTCGGGTGAATATCTCTAATGTTGCCTACATCAGTTATTACAACCATACCTGTATTTGGTAATGTCATTGTTGCAGCTTGTGCCTCCCAAAACCTTGCGAGCCGAGTTGGATCATGTCGGTCACCACTATAGTTATGAGGTGCGAGTTGAACAAAATAGAATGGGAAATCTCCTTGTCCCCAAACCTTACGCCATCCGTTTATCAGTGCCTTCATCTTTTCATGGTACAACATATCTTCACCCATGTTTGATTCACCCTGATACCACAAGGCTCCACGAATTGCAAAAGGCACATACGGATGTACCATACTGTTATAAAGGGCAGTTGGTCTTTGGTGGGGTGTCAATGGATGAACATTCTCAGGCATCTGAAGAATTACGTCTCCACTTTCTAATGCTTCACGTGTTTCTTCAATCCATACCTCAATATCGTTGATCTTTTCGGTAAGCTGCATTCGATAGTTCTTGTCAATATCGGTAAGTTCTTCTGAAATTGACGATAGGGCAGGAACAGCGGCAAATCCCTCTGGTGGTGTCCAAGGTTCAATCCGTGTTCCACCCCAAGAGGTGTTAATTAATCCAATTGGTATGTCAAGTTCTTTGTATAGGTGTCTACCAAAATAGTATGCCACGGCGGAGAAATGTCTGATTGCATCTGGAGTTGTTTCTCTCCATTCAGCGTTAACATCCAATTTCGGTAGTCCGGAAGAGATGTTGGGAATTTGAAACAAACGGATATTTGGATAATCTGCTGCTGCAATCTCTTCCTCACTATTATTAGATGCGTTTACTGTCCACTGCATATTTGATTGCCCCGAACAAACCCAAACTTCTCCAAATAGGATATTTGTAAGCTCAATAGTATCGCTGCCCACAATAGTGAGTGTATAAGGACCACCCGCAGGATTAGGAGGTAGAACAACTTGCCATTTACCTTTTTCATCTGCACTTACAGTTTCATTATGGATTACTTCAGGATTATCCTGTTTTTTTAGGGTTATAGTTATTTCTTCACCTTCTACTGTCCAACCCCAAATAGGAGCAGGCATATCCCGTTGCATAACCATGTTGTTTCCAAAAACACGTGGTAGTTTAACGACAGCAAAGGTAGAAGAATTTGTCAAAAACAGCATTGAAATGATCAGAACAAAAATAGTTATTTCCATAAAATCTCCTATATTGGTAGAGATATGTGTGTTGTTTCGTTATTGGATTTCGTACCTATAACGTGAGTTCGATATATCAGATTTTTGGACCCTGTGTGGTTAGGAAAACACACCATAGGTGTCAATTTAGTGAGTAACGTTTAGTGCTTCTGATACACCTTTCGCCCCGCTGGGGCTTGCTATTAGCAGGATCAACGTGAACTATACACTTGTCGCCTCTCCGAGGCTTAGTATGCATGTCGGAGGTCAGTTTGCTCGCTCTGACCTACAATAATGTAAGAGGCGCAATGAATTGCGCGACTACGAACGCGTTTTCTCCTTAAATTGACGCTTATAGGGTGAGGTAACCTTGCCCCTACGATGGAGATATGGTTTTCTGCAACAGATCAGATAAACGATTTATTAGATTGACTGTAGTTCGAACGGTCTTAACGCATTTTGGAGGCGTTGTGCGAGATAACTGTTACGCCACATCACCTGATTATTACGGATACAAATTTCCAGTGCCTGCTTCGAACCCACAATCACAACTTTTTCTTTTGCTCGCGTGATGCCAGTATAGAGTAAGTTCCGCTGTAACATAATATAGTGTTGTGTATGCAGTGGCATTACAACTACTGGGTATTCGCTGCCCTGCGCTTTATGAATAGTCGTTGCATAAGCCAATACGAGTTCGTTCAAGTCAGCCATATCGTAGTCTACCAATTTATCAGGAAATCGTATCATCATTATCTTGTTAAGTTCATCAATGTCAGCAATTCTCCCAATATCACCGTTGTATACGTCGTAAGCATAATTATTACGAACTTGCATCACTTTATCTCCTACACGATAGGTTTGCCAACGTCTAATTGCTTGCTCGGCGTTAGGGTTTAGCAAATCTTGTAGATGTTTGTTTAGATTTTCAACCCCAAGCGTTCCCTTTCGCATTGGACATAGTAGCTGTATGTCATCAATTGGATGGTAGCCGAAAGTTTTCGGTAGTCGTTCAGCAATAAGTGTAGAAATAATCTCTACTCCTGCATCTGGGTCTTCTTCTTGAATAAAGAAGAAATTTCTGTCGGGAGGTCCAGATAATTCTGGAAATTCACCTGTGTTAATAAGATGTGCATTTGTAACGATCATGCTCTGCTGTGCTTGTCGGAAAATCTCTGTGAGTGTTACGACTCGAATGCTTCTTGATGCAATCAAATGCTTGAGAACATTACCTGCACCTACAGATGGGAGTTGATCAGTATCTCCGATGAGGATAATGGTAGCATCAGAAGGGATTGCCTGCATTAATCGATTCATCAAGACAATATCAACCATAGACATTTCGTCTATAATAATGACATCAGCATCCAAAGGGTTTTGCAAATTACGAGTGAATCCATTAGTATGTGGAGAATATTCGAGCAGTCTGTGTATCGTTTTAGCCTCTCTTCCGGTAGTTTCACTTAGACGTTTTGCCGCCCGTCCTGTGGGTGCTGCCAATGCGATCCGTTTTCCGATAGTCTCATAGCACCGAAGAATTCCTATTGTAGTTGTTGTTTTTCCAGTGCCTGGTCCGCCTGTAAGGATCATTGCACTTTCTTCAAATGCGGTATGAATTGCATATCTCTGTTGAGAAGCAAATTCAATATTCATTTCATCTTCTAAGCCAGACAGGACAGCGGTGATGTTCAATTGAATAGGATTCTTTTTTCTATATGAAAATAACCGTTGGAATTGATTAACAACACCCATTTCTGCATAGTAAAAGGGTGCAAGATAAACTGCACTCTTTTCAAGCAAATTTGAATTTGTTTCTGATGTTTCCTCTTCTGGATCATCAATAATTTCTATATAATTGAGTGATTCATCTGATATTATTCCATCTGCATCAGGTTCTACAAGTGTTCCATCTCCGAAGAGAATAATCTCCTCCCTTTCAGTGAGTTTAAGAATATTTTTTTCGATAGCTTCTGGTTCCTGATCAAGAATGGATTCACATGCCTCGATTAGTTCAGGATAATGTTGAAAGACATGTCCTGCATCTGCTTTCTGACTAAGGACATATTTTATTCCAGCTTGTAGTCGTTGTGGTGCGTCCTTATCAAAACCAAGTTTCTGAGCAATAGTATCGGCTGTAACAAACCCTATCCCGTATATTTCATCAGCGAGACGGTAAGGGTTCTCAGTGACTATTTGAATCGAATCGTTTTTATAAGTCTTGTATATTTTCGTTGCATGTGACGTGCTGACGTTATGCGCTTGCAGGAATATCATCACATTTTTTATTTCACGTTGTTCTTCCCAGGCTTTTTGTATAAGTTTTACACGTTTTTTACCGATACCAGGAACTAAAGCTAAATTTTCTGGTTCTTGTTCAATTATATCTATGGTATCCATTCCAAATTGGTCAACAATTCGAGTAGCCATTTTAGGACCGATTCCTTTGATTAATCCTGATCCAAGATATCTGCGAATTCCGAGTATAGTTGCTGGTTGGACTGTTTCATATTTTTCTATCTGGAATTGTGGTCCATACTTTGGATTGATTACCCATTCACCGTTAAGTAGCAAACTCTCACCTGCATTTACAGAAACAAGATTACCGACGACCGTAACAAGTTCTGGATACCCACGCGCAGAAAGTCTACCGACAGTATAACCCGTATCAGGGTTTTCATAGACTATGCGTTCGAGAATTCCATTTAGTGTTTCCATTTCTTATCTCTATTCAAATAGTTTTTCAACTTGACAAGAGAATCCAGGGACTACATCATCACCGGTAAGTGTCTCTTCACTTGTAAGTATCTTGATGTCTGTTTCAGATTTATAGACAGTCACAGTTTTGGTTTCAGGATCAAGTACCCAAACACACTGTGTTCCTTCACTCAGATAAGCAAATGCTTTCTGGACGACATGTGCCTGAACATCAGTCGGTGACACCACTTCGATTGCAAGTTCAGGTGGTATAGGAAGACCTTTGTCATCATCTCCGATCAATCGTTCATAAGAAACATAGGCTACATCAGGTTTCAACACTCGTTCTCCAACCTTAAATGATGTTTCTGCGGTATATAACTCTCCAAGATTATTGTCATAAACAACTGGATCCAAATATCGAATGATGTTGATACTTATTCTTCCATGTCTTCTTGATGCGGGAGACATCTCTACTAATTCTCCTTTTACGAATTCAAAACCTTCAACATCATTCTCAAGAAATTCTTCTATTGTCATATTAGAATATATGTCAGAGGATATATCTTGTTCGTGTTTGACTGAGTCTATATTGTTCATATAATTATCCTTCGTGAAGGTTAATTTAGTTAACGTGAGTTTAGGAAAATGAATTTTGAATTCGGCAGAATGCGCGTTTGGCATTCTGCATTGGTTAGGAAACCGCACCTACCGTTGTTATTAAGGTGATGTTTGGTAAAGAGCACATCATTTTCCTTACACCGGACTCACGTTTAGTGAAGCAGTTAATCAACAGATCATTCAATATTTGCCATTAGTTTTCTAAAGGCGTTCAGTTGTGGTGCAATTATATGCGGTTCATCAGTTTTTTCTTCAAGTGTTTCTATGGTTTTGAAGCCATTACCGGTAATTGCTACAACAATACTTTCGTCTCTTCCAATATGTCCACTCTCAATCAGTTTCTTGGTTGCGGCAAGCGTAACACCACCTGCTGTTTCAGTGAAAATACCTTCAGTTGCTGCAAGTAGTTTTATTGCTTCAACGATTTCATCATCGTTTGCATGTTCACCAACACCTCCAGAATTTCGGACAGTATCCACTGCATATATTCCGTCAGCGGGATTTCCAATTGCGAGTGATTTTGCAATCGTATCAGGTTTCACAGGTTTAACAAAATCGCTATTTTCTTTGTATGTATTGACAATGGGTCCACATCCTTTCGCTTGTGCCACATGGATTTTTGTGTTTGGTTTTTCTATCAGATCCAATAGATGTAATTCCTTCAATGCTTTGCCAATCTTAGTAATTAGTGATCCACCCGCAGCAGGTGCGATAATGTGGTCGGGTGCTTCCCAACCGAGTTGTTCAACCAGTTCAAAGCAGAGGGTTTTTGATCCTTCGGCATAATATGGACGAATATTGATATTTACAAATGCCCATGGGTAGACACCTGCGATCTCACTGCACAAACGGTTAACTTCGTCGTAAGTTCCCATTATACCAACTACAGTCGGCGCGTAAACCAGCGATGCGACTACTTTGCCGAGTTCTAAATCGGCTGGAATGAATATGTAACAGTTGAGATTTGCAATTGCAGCCTGTGCCGCGACAGAATTAGCTAAATTCCCTGTAGATGCACATGATACTGTGTCAAAATCGAATTCTTTTGACTTACTCAATGCGATTGCAACCACGCGATCTTTGAAAGACAACGTTGGGTGACATACCGAGTCGTCTTTGATGTAAATTTCCTTTACGCCAAGTGCATCACCAAGATTCTTTGCACGGATTAAAGGTGTAAAGCCAGAAGTTAACCCATCTGTTGGTTCGTTATCAATCGGTAATAAATCAATGTATCTCCATAAACTGTCGGGTCCTTTTTCAATTGAATTTCTTGATATAGATTTCTGAATTGCCTCATAATTATAATTGACTTCTAATGGACCGAAACAGAATTCGCAAACATGAAGCGGTTCCTTAGGATATTCCCGTTCACATTCACGGCATTTTAAGCCTAAAACTTTTTCCATTTTTCCTCCTAATGGAATTTTTCCGTATAATGATGTATGTAAATAAACAATAATGAATGTTCTTAATATTTATTTCCGTTTGATATAGGTATTTTTTAGTGTAAATTATCAGTTTGTGTTCCACAGATGCCCAAACAAAGTTTGAGCTATAGGGAGAATACCAAATCATAAGTCCTAATTAGATGGACAAAATTATTTCAAAATCGTTGTTTCCTGTCTCTAATGTAAGACGGATAAATAGTAGGTATTCATCTACCCATGTAACAGCCTTTGCATTTGACTGTGCCAATTGTAATCCTAAATGATTACCCCATACAGCAACACCGTAAGGCATTGCTTTTGTAGATTCAATTGTAAATGTGATATGTAAACGTGAACGTTTACGGTTAGGTTTAAAATTGACAACTTTAGGTAAATGATATTCCATACCATGATTTAAGGAATTCTTGTCTACAATGCCTGCTCCTATATTTTCTAAAACAGGTGGAGAGATGTAGTTCTTCATGTCAACGGGTTCCAATGTGCCATCAACAAAAGTTAATTGACATTCAGCATCATAATAAAAGAAAACTTCTCTGTGTTTCTCTTGTGCTTCGGACTCAACATCATTTGATGTCTGTTGTTCACTTGATGCATTAGATTCAGTTGTTTCTTTTGATTCTAATGGATGTGTAACTACATAAGTAGGCTCTGTCTGTTGACAATTCTCCCAATAATCGTCTACCATCTCGGACATTGGTAACATCTTTATGTTATCAGTGCCTGCTACGTGAGCGAGGTATGTGTCTAACATTTCTAAAGTTTCTTGTCCTAATTGTGCAACATCCAGAGAATTGATATGTTGAACATAACTGAACCAACGATTCCACCTCACATTATCTACATATAAATCAAAATCTTGTTGTAGCAGAGAATTTATAAGTGAAGCTCTGAGGTTCTGTTCCTCCTCTTTTAGATGTGATGCGGTATTGTATGGAATACCTGTTATATTCCCGGCTGCTGGTGCACAAAAATTATGTTGGTCTGCGGAAGGATAAAAGAAACCGAATGGACACCCACGATCTACCTCAGCGATTGAACGTCGTTCATTCCAACGATAGCCCCACAAACCACGAAATCCCAATTGTTCCAGAGAATAAACTAACACACTGTTTTTCCATTCAGCACCAGCGATGCTGGGTGCCGTCCAATCCAATGTGCGCTCAATTTTGTTCCACTCTGTCTTTATATAACGTGGTAATTCCTGACGCATTTTTACCAGATGTTGTGCTATATCCTCTACAGAAGCGGATGCATGTATTGTATTTATATTTTCGTTTTGTATATCATAATCATCATTATATTGCTGCGTGAGTGTTAACCAGTTTGACAACCACAGAGACTTTATATCCAGCATCATTATAGTTTCGTCTCCGTATTCTGTGTGCCAATTTGTTAGGTCCTTTGCGAGGAATTGCGCTGAATCCGCAGTAATTGCCCAAGAAACAGGGATGTTGTGCTTATGTGCAATATTTGCTAACAGATGCATTGCATCTCGTAATTGCTGTCGATCTTCACCAATTGCTGTGCTTACAAGTCCATAATTTAACATTGCAATAACTATTTTAAGGTGAGTTCGGAAAACGAATTTTGGCGTGCTGTGCGGTTAGGAAACCGCACCTACCGTTGTTATTAAGGTAATATTTGGGAAAAGAGCATATCATTTTCTTTCACCGAACTCACGTTATTCTAAAAAGACGGTAACACCCATATCTGCATACTTTTCACGAGTACTCGGATTACCGTTTCTAAAACAGACAGCAGTAGGACATCCATCTAATTCTTTTGCGACATACTTCACACATTCATCTACCGATTGTAGTGCATGATTCGGATGACTTTCCATGCTGAAGGTTAAATCCGTTGGACCGAATGATAGACAATCTACACCATCTTTAGCAAGTCTTCTTGCATGTGTTACTGCTTCTATTGACTCAATCTGCATCCAGAGCATCCCAAAGTTATTCCACCAGTCAGCATATTGAAGCCGTTCTGTCCCTGCAGCGTTTTTTCTTGCTGCACCACCCCAACTCCGTATCCCCTGTTGTGGATAATAAAAGTATGCCACTGCTTCATCTACTGTTTCCTCTAATTCCACTTGTGGTACTTCAATACCAGAAGGACCGAGGTCAAGGTAGTTACCTATAAGATATGTATTTCGTGTATGTTTTATCCGAAAGTTAACTGGTATATCTAATTCGTCTGCCATATTGCAAAATGCGACAAGTCGTTCTTCACTAAATGCGGCATGTTGACTATCTACTGCGACAAAATCATATCCACCCTTATCCACCCTTTCTGCGAGACTGTCTTGTTCAATCATCATTGAAACTGAAACACCATAGATATGCTCTTTCTGTCGAATACGTTTCTTCAAATTTGTTTGTGTCATATCATCTCCTTCTTATATTAACGTGAGTTTGATAAATCATATTTTGAATTCGGTGCGGTTAGGAAACCGCACCTACCGGGTCTATGGTGGCACTATTTTTTAAAAAATGAAGTTCACATACCTATTATCAAACTCACGTTATATTAGTGTGTCTCTACACAAAAGGAATTATCAGAGTAAATATCACAATTTTATATTTTTTACTTATTATATCATATTTCCTTAACCTATGCCAAAAACAATTAGAATGTAGCAGGATTATTTAGTTTTCGGTTTTTCTGATGCATTTCATCACAAACGTTAATGTAATGTAGGTAAGGTAATACTTAGGAACTCAACATGGTAGTAGGCACCGATGCAATTCAAACCTAACTATTAGTCCAACTCGTCAACTATAAATTGATAAAACTAAATAACCCTGAGAATGTAGTTCGTGTAAAGTTAATGTAACGTGAGTTCCATAAATCAGCACGAATATCTCCGTAGGTTGGGTTTCGTCCGTCAACCCATAGGTGTCAACCTAAGGATTATGCCTTTGTGTGAAAGGTATTTGATAGTGCTAATTGTCTGAAATGTTGGATGATATTATAAATAAAAATAACATCAGGTTTATGTCGATGTATTTTTTATTTTTGTGTGTATCTATACACCTGTCGCCTCGCTGGGGCTTATCGTCTGTAGGATAGTCGTTTTCTATACACCTGTCGCCCCGCTGGGGCTGTTCATATTCATAAGGTTTGTTGAGAAATATAAAGCGTTTATTTTGGCGAAGATATTGCCAGTAGGAGACCCTTTGAAATGATAATATTTACATTACTTACGTTCTAAAGATTCAGAGTTTTCAGAGTCAGAGGAAATTTTTCACAATTTTATCATGTGCCACGAACTTATATTCAATAAGGTTTTACAGGACTATTACGACCTATTTGGTCAAGAATGACTCTGAAAATTCGGATGCTTCTACATAAAACAGTGACAATGGAATTTAGGATGTGAATTCAGCCGATTCCGTAAGTTACTTATTCCGAACTCACGTCACTATATCAAAGATGGCGACAGGGATGTTACTCCTACAGAATATAGAAATGGTATTAGTTTTACCATATATGAATTATTGTTGCTTGACATACTCCCAAGCCTAAAGGCATGGGCTTCTTTCTTTGCTTAATGAAGATTAATTTATTAATTCGGTAATTTTGGAGAAACTCCAGTGCGGTTAGGAAACCGCACCATAAGCGTCAATTTAGTGATTCTTACTTGTCTGCATCGCTTATTGTCTGAACCAGGATTTCCAGGATTTCAGGATTTCCAGGATAAGAGATCTGTATGCCAATGTTCCTTTGCAAAATGTACAC
>JAJDWI010000020.1 GCA_022825665.1 Candidatus Poribacteria bacterium | reverse complement strand
AGGTCGACACAAGTGTCTGTCTGATAGTGAAGCCATCAGAAGTCTATATAGAGAGATTGCCACAGATTTCAGCAAAAGTCAAGGACTTTTTCAACAATGGAGACGTTAGCCGTTCTACATCCCAAAGCTAAAGCATTGGGTTTTGAACAGAACGTTTGGTGATTCATTCTCTCTTAGACGGTTTCGCGCACGGCTGAGTCTACTTTTGACAGTGTTCGGGGATACACCTAAAAATTTACCAATCGCATCACAAGACATCTCCCCAAGGTAATGAAGTATTACAACAGTACGTTCGCTCTCTGGCAACTTTCCCAGAAGTCTGTCAACAACTTCACGTCGTCTCTCAACCTCTGTTTCTCCACGTTTTTCTGAAACAAAACACGCATAAGCAGTTTCTTCTAAAGTCTCTTGACTTGTGGCTTCAAGGGATTGTTCCGCTTGAATGTTATTCTTACGGAGCCATGCAATGCATTGCCGATTAACTATCACATACAACCATCCAGCGAATTGTCTCGGATTTTTAAGGGTTGGTAATTTTTTGTATACCTGTAGGAACGTATCTTGTGTAATTTCTTCTGCGATATGGAAATCACCTATTTTTCTCCAAACAAGTGCATGAACGCTTTTTTGGTATTTTTGGACTAAGGCACTAAATGCATCCTCATCACCCGATAGGATTTCATCAATCAATTCAGCATCGCTTTTCTTCATTAGTTACCTCATCATAACATGAGCATACAGTAATTAATGACGCGAATTTTATGTTGTCAGGTTGCATAATTGTCATAATTGAAACAAATTTGAGCTGTCAGAAATACCATTTCGTTCCAGATATACTGCTCAACAGATCTTTATCATGAGAATTAATCATCTATATAAGGTGTAAGATCCCATAAAAGGATAGAACCATCATAACTTGTACTGGCTAAAAGTTTGTTGTCTGGAGAGAATGCAAGAGCATGAACATCTGTTGGATGTCCTCTAAATGTAGCAATTTGTTTGCCTGTTTCTACCTCCCATAAACAGATTACCATTTTCTCT
Source organism: Candidatus Poribacteria bacterium (assembly GCA_022825665.1). Classification (GTDB taxonomy): domain Bacteria; phylum Poribacteria; class WGA-4E; order WGA-4E; family WGA-3G; genus MSPOR6. Next base: position 9,858 of record JAJDWI010000020.1, on the reverse strand, counting down.
ATACCTTCTTGCCACCATGTTCCAGCTGCAAAATATTTCCGACACATAGAAAATTCAGCAACACAAAACATATCTTCTAACCCTTTCGGTAGCGACAATCGAATAAGATAATCATTCTCTTTCACATCATACAAGTATGAGTTATTTCCTAAGGAAGATAAGTACTTTCTATCATGAGAAATATGGACAACCTCACGAGATCTGGGTTTCAATTTTCTCAAAACGAGCATTCCGAGGATGCCTGTGGCAGTATTACTTGGAGAAGTCTCTTTCATTTCACCAAGTTCCATATCCCACAAAATGACTGCCGGAGAAGTAGAATTTGATTTACTTGCGAGTATCTTTCCATCTATATTGAATTGCAAATCACAAATCGTATCTTCATCATCTTCATCATCGTCGTCCTCACAGGGTCTAAGTGGATGTTTAAGTTCATAGATCTGATTCCCACTTTGCACATCCCACACTTTGAGGTTACCATCTTCATCTGCATAAGCGAATAACTTACCAGTCGATGATAATGTAGGAAATGCACTCCAATATTTCCGTCCCGTTCCTTCAATAAGCGGCTCCCTGTCACTATCAGCCTCCCAAAGTGTAACAGTGTCATCTTTGATACTCGCGACATAGAATTTTCCGCTAACGGTTTTATATAAAAACTGATTTTTACCTGCTGATTCTACTTTTACTGCCGGACGTGACCGCTTACTTGCAATATCCCATAACACCACACCTTCATGATGATGTTTTACTGCCAATGTTTTGCCATCATCCGAAAACACTGCAAATGTAGGAAACGCCTCACGTGAATGTGTAGAGGAAGGAAACGAAATAGGTGAATGTGTAAACTGTCGCCTATATGGATATTCAGGTGTCCATACATTGATGAAATCATGTCGGCACTCGTAAGCAAGTTGGGAACCGTTTGTAAACAGGACAGTGTTGCCCCAATCACCGACGTAGGAGAAATCTGTTGTATTGCCCCAAACTTGATCATTATAAAGTTGCTCGTTACTTTCAAGATTACGAACAGAGATAGTAGCGGGACCGGTCTCGTCATAATGGATAATCGCTGCGCGTAGAATTCCGTCTGGTGTCCAAGATGGAATAATTCGATAGACATCACCATAATCCGTATATTCTTTCACTTGTTGCCAAGTGTTAACATCCCATACGTACACGGTACCATCTTCTCCACCAGATGCAAGATACTGTCCACACGGTGAAAAGCAAAGAATAGTTACACAACGAGTGTGTCCTGTGAGACACGCAATTTGTTCCCTGCTTTCCATATTCCACACTATTATTGAATCTGCACCGTCAGTGGTAGCGGACATACAGGTAGAGGCAATCATCTGAGTATCAGGCGAGAAACTAACAGGTCTAAAGAAACTTGCTTCTTCTGAGTCTGAGGTATATTTTGCAACAGGCTTGCAGGTTTCAGCATGCCAGATTTCCACGGTAGAAGTCCTTGCATAAGCGGCTGCAAGATATTGATTATCCTGTGAAAAAGTCAAATTTGTAATATAATTTTCTAATTTTACTTGTGCTAAACACGCGCCGTTCTGGATGTCCAATACTTTTAAGATTTCGTCTGAATTACTGGCAGCGATCCATTTACCATTAGGTGAAATGGCAATGTGAAATATCATACAGCGTTCCGACTCCCATAGCGCGATAGGGGATAACGTCTCCAAGTCATATACCCAAAGACCTAATGTGTTTCCTATTACAAGGTATTTCCCATCTGGTAAGAAAGCGAAGTCAGGATTACACCCGCGCCCCAAGCGCGCAATCGCACCTTCAGGAAGTGCCCAAGTTGTCACGTCTTCTCCTTCAGCACCTGCGGGTGCAGGAATTACTGATTTTCTGTCATCCATCAAATTATCTCCTTAGTTCTACAAATACGGTTTTAGATCCCACACAAGAATTGTGCCATTGCAACAACCACCCGCTAACATTAAGCCATTTGGCGAAAATGCAAGCGATTGTACAAGAGAGTTATGACCATGGAAGGAATGAACTTGTTCGACTGTATTAACATCCCATATCCGAATTGCGAGATTTTCCGAACCCTTCTGCCACCAAGTCGCTGCTGCAAGATACTGTCCACACGGTGAAAACACAAGGGGCAATGTCCGTCGGTAAACTTCTCCCTGTGGTATTGTGTGTAACGTTGTATAATCCTTAGCACACCACAAACAGATTTCGCTATCCAACTCTGCTGCAATTAGGTACCCACATGGCGAAAATGCTATTACCAAAGGTGTGCAAGGGGTATCCATCGGCAATTCAGCAATCTCCTTACCTAACATAGTATCAAAGACTCGTGCTGTTTTATCACATGCACCACTCACTAACCGTTTTCCATCATGTGAAAATGCTAATGAATGAATTTCATCTGTATGTCCAGTGAAGAGTAAAGTTTGATCGGATTTTTTGAGATTCCACATGTATATGTTACCATCTTTACTCCCTGTGGCAAGATAATTACCTGTTGGATCAAACAACTTTTGAACTGTCCAATCTGAAGGTAATGCGAAATCCAAGATAGGTTTTTCTGGTTTGCTGGCATCCCAAACAGTAGCATCACCATCGATTTCTAATGCGAGTATATTACCTGAGGATAAAACTGTGTACATATATATCCATTTATCATCCAATAGTGTATCTCGTTGACACTTTTGGGTGACATCCCATAGAACAACACTATAACTCATTCTGTTACTTGTAACCGTCTGATCATCAACCCAATTTATCAACGGACAAGGATAAGGGAAATCAAGTTCACGTTCAATTTGATATTGTGGTATATTACCACCAAATTGTTTGGTGGATGATGATTTTGTATACTCTTGTAACATCTCAGTGGTGTATGAGATGGCTAATGATTTAGCAAAATCATAGTTCCCAATTCCAATAGTTATCTCAAGAATCTTATGTTTATGTTCTACTTCCCATACTTCTAATGTATTGGAAGAACGTATAAACACAAGCGCAAATAACCTTCCATCACTTACATAGAATGGATCTACAAAGTTGGGATATTCCTTTATCTGTGTGCTTTTTTCAAGATCCCAGACACGTAAAGTGCCGTCACTTGACGCAACGAATTGTCCGCAGGGTGAAAACACGACAGCATCTACCCAGTCGTCATGTCCAGTAAAGAGTGCAATCTGTTCACCAGATGTTACATCCCAAACTGAAATGTACCGATCAATGCGTTTATCATCCTGCAATGTTTCGTCCATAGATGCTGCTGCTAACAAACGACTATCTGAAGAAAACGCATAATCCCTCCCAGCAAATTTGATAAGTGACTCTCCGGTTTCAGGATTCCACACATAAGTTTGTGTTCCCTCCGTATCAGGATTCAAAAGCTTATCATCAGCTGAATAACATTCTGAATTGCCTACTGTAGCAGCAAGTAATTCACCATTTGGGGAAAACTCAAGTTGCCAAACATCATTTGTTTTCCATTCATGTGTGCCGCGATCCATTTGCACGATGCATTCACCATTATGAATATCCAATAGCGTTATAACGCCATCCGCACCAGCAATAGCAACCCACTTTCCATTTGATGAACATGCAAGACCACCATACGCATCATGATCATCGAATTGCTTAACACACTCTCCGCTTTGGATATCCAGCACAACGATAATATCCTCCACGGTATCTATTATGATCCACTTGCCATCACGTGAGAAGTCAATAGAACTGATATTTCCTTTGTGCGGTTCCCATAAGGATATTGGAGACATGGACGACACATCATACCACCATATCCCCATTCCTGTGCCGACAGCGAAATATTTACCATTGGGATCAAGTTTTACATCCTCTATGTTTCCCTTTCCAAAACGAACGATTGCCCCTTCGGGTAACGCCCATGTATTTCCCATCGAATCATCAGTAACAACATTGATTATTGCAGGTTTTATGTTTCGCTCAGCTATATCTTTTTCAATTTGAAATGGTTTGTGTGGACTAACTGATTCTGTAGACATATTTCCTCCATAAATATATTCCGTTCCAAATTCCTTACGCAAAAGTGTACGTATTTCTCTTAATTTAGTCTTTACTGTTCCAACGGGTAACTTATACTCCTCGGAAATTTCTTTGATACTCCACGATTCTAAATAGAACAATTCTGCTACAGAACGTATTTTCTGGGGGAGGTGATGTAAAGATTCTTTCACATCAGCAATCAGGTGTGCTTCTCGATATCGCGCTACAGCATTTTGGTCAATCTGTTCAACTATCGCTGAGTGTTGATGCGGTATTTCATGACGCAATTTTCGCGCCGAAATATAATAACGCTTACATTCGTTATATGCAATGCGATGTAACCATGCACCAAAACTATCAATATTCCTGAGTTCTCTGATGTTTTGCCATACAGCTATCCAGATGTCGGTGTGAATTTCTTCAGCGTCTCGAAGTTGCCTTGAGTTGGCAACAATAACACCCCAAATCCGAGGTGTCCAACGAGACATGAGTTCTGTAAATGCATCTTCATTTCTGTTTTGTACCATCTGAATCAATTCTTGATCAGGCAGTTCATTTAACGCTTGAAAATCCTTGTACATAGATAGATTCCTGAGTCGGTTTATTCTATAGAGTAAAGTTTTTTAGAAAAAGGTTTAAAAAACTTAAACTTTGCTTATTTGAATCTATCATAGGTAAGGAGTCAGATCCCAAAGCAGGACTGTCCCATCATGACTTGCACTGGCTAATAGTTTGTTGTCTGGAGAGATGGCTATTTCATTCACATCTGAGACATGTCCGCTAAAAGTGGCAAGATGTTCGCCGCTCGCGACTTCCCACACACCAATAGGATTTCTCTTTAAATCCTTGTTCCAAGATGCTATACTCGCCAAGTACTCGCCACATGAAGAATACACAGGTTTTCCCAAATTTTTACATTCTTGAGGTAATGACAACTTTCTTTCAATTTCATACTGTTTCGATTCATACATACACGTATCATCCTCACAGAATTCTCGATTGATGATATCCCAATTTGGAATTTCTTCATCCCCGAAGCAAACAATGTGCTGTCCACAACTGCAAAATCGGAATCCGGTAAGTCTAGCACTTGGTAACAATTCTATCTCTTGACCCAATTCCATATCCCATAGTTTAAGAGTTCGAGATTTTGATTCACTTACGAGCAACTTTCCATCCTGACTGAATTCCAACTCATAAATACAATCACCATCATCTTCATCATCGTCGTTATCAAATGGTTCAAGGGGATGTGCCAGTTCATATAGTTGCGATCCATTTTGCACATCCCACACCTGTACGGTGCCATCCTCACCAGTATAAGCAAAAAGGGTTTCTGTTGGTGCTAATGCGGGAACTGCACTCCAGTATTTGTGTCCAGTTCCTTCAATAAGTGGCATTCCATTTCCATCTGCTTCCCATAGTCTAACAGTTTCATTTACGATACTTGCGACATGGAGTTTACCAGTATCGGTTTTATATAAAAACTGATTTTTCCCTGCAGATTCCACTTTAACCGCAGGACGCGAACGTTTACTTTCAATATCCCATAACATAACACCTTCATGATGATGTTGCACTGCCAATGTTTTTCCATCATGCGAGAAATACATTGATGTTGGAAACGAGATTGGTGAATGCACAAATTGACGCTTGAGAGGATTGTCAGCAGTCCACACATTGATAAATTCATGTCGGCACTCGTAAGCAAGTTGCGAACCGTTTGAAAATACCACATTATTGCCCCAATCACCAGTGTAGGAAAAATCTATAGTATTACCCCAAACCTGATCCGTGTAAAGTTGTTCACCGCTTTCCAGGTCAAGGACAGAAATAGTAGCAGGACCTGTTTCATCATGAGTGTCTATTACTGCGCGGATAATACCATCCGGTGAATACGATGGTGTAATACCATATACCTCACCATAATCCGTATATTCTTTCACTTGTTGCCAAGTATTAACATCCCAGACATACACTGTGCCATCTTCACCGCCAGATGCCAGATACTGTCCACACGGTGAAAAGCAAAGAATAGTTACACAACGAGTGTGTCCTGTGAGACACGCAATTTGTTTACCGCTTCCCATATTCCACACTATAATTGAATCTGCGCCGTCAGTGGTAGCGGACATACAAGTAGACGCAATCATCCGAGTATCAGGTGAGAAACTAATAGGTCGGTACATACTCGTTCTTTCAGCGTCAACAGTGAATTTTGCATACGGTTTACCGGATGCTGCATGCCAGACCTCAACGACAGGAGAACTACTATAGCCACAATAAGCAACTGCGATATACCGGTTATCGTAGGAAAAAGTCACACTTTCTACGTAAGTCTCTAATTTTACTTGTGTCAAGCATATACCATTCTGTACATCCAAAATCTTAAGTATTCGCCCTGCAAAACTGGCAGCTATCCATTTTCCGTTTGTAGAAAAGGTTACAGATTCTACAAACCCTTGATCCACTTCCCAAAGTGCAATAGGGGAAAGCTGTTTTACGTCATATAACCAGAGTCCTATGCAGGTGCCTATGAGTAGATACTGTCCATCAGGTGAGAATGCCATTTTAGGTTCACTTCCGCGTCCCAAACGCGCAATCGCACCTTCAGGGAGTGCCCAGGTTGTTACATCTCCTTTGAATGATCCTATTGGTACAGCAATTGAGGGTATTTGGTTTTCCATAAAGTTATCTCTTTGTCCTTGATCAAGGATATCTTGAAGTATGGGTTCTTCTTGTTTTAAACGATTTCACGCTCGGTTGAGTCGACTTTTAACAGTGTTCTGAGATACACCTAAATACTGGCTAATTGCTTTACATGGCATCTCTCCAAGATAGTGGAGGATCATCGTTGTACGTTCAGTATCTGGCAACTTTTCCAATAGACTATCAACGATTTCACGACGACATTCATCAGGTAATTGCCTGTGCTCGCAATTATATAATGACGCGACTTTTAGATGAAAAGGTTGCATGGTTAGCACAATTGAAATATTTATCTGATATTTCTCAGAATTGCTCAGAACCTAATGTGGACAGTGTAGACCCTGAGGGTGGAAATGGTTTAGCAACCATTCCTCTGCTTGTTCTTCATCAATCAAAGAAAGTATTGGAAAATCCATACACTAACTATAGCACAACTAAACAAAAAAGCACATACTTTTTACATGAGCCGAGATTTGTATGCCAATGTTCCTTTGCAAAAGGGAGCCTTTATCCTTTACAACGAAATATATACTCGCAAACTCATAATCCTGAAAATCTTGTAATCCTGAAAATCATGGTTCAGACAAAAAACTAAACTAAAAAACTGAAAACCGCATCAAACATATTGGATATATATTGTTCCAAACGCCACAACCCCTTCCATCCCACGACAACACCTGTTATAATACTACCACTATGAAATACAGAAACCGACTACAACCCACATTCTCAACAATAACCGATACCAGTTACCCAACAAATATCCACACAAAAAACGACCATAACCAAGTAAATAAAAAACGTACAAAAATGAAAATTTCAAAAAGTTTCGTACACACCTATAAACCCAGACCCAGACTGGCAAAACCCCAAAAATCAAAACGTACACAGAAACGAAAAACGCCCTTTTTGTGTACGTTTTTAAAAGGAGTAAAAACCGATGTTTTTAGAAGAAAAGTTCAAACAATTCACAGTAAAATCTTACGCAGAATTCATGACACGCAACTCTGGATCCGCAGAACCGCAGAAGTATAATCTTGAATAATAATCCAGGATATGATACGCTAACAAAGTCAATCTTAATCCACAAATATACATAACATGAGGTAATCCTTGAACCACAAACAAAAAGCATTGATATGTGTTCCAATCTTCATAGTGATATGTTTTGTTCTAATGGGGTTGTTCCCAAATATCATTTCCGACGACGGTGATCTTGTTTGGTGGGTTAGCGTCCTGCCACCCTTGATTGCAATTACGTTAGCAATAATAACAACCCGTCTATTTCTAAGTCTTGGAGTCGCTGTAGGATCAGGTCTACTACTCTCATGGATTTATCCTGTATTGGAAAAACAAGACATAACATTGAAATCATTAGGATTTGAAGTGGTTTGGTTTGTGCGTGCTGTGACGGTTAGTAATGATGGTATAGACCTATTCAACTTCTGGGTTATCCTTTTTGTCCTATTCATGATGTCTATGATTTCTGTCGTAATAGCATCCGGAGGAATAGCAAGCGTCATAACAATCTTATCTCACCTTGCAAAAGGACCGCGCACCACACAAGTCATTACTGCTGTGATGGGTACAATTATCTTCATTGGTGACTATAGCAACGCGATGCTGGTTGGTCCAACAATGCGACCTATTACAGATAAATATAAAGTGAGTCGTGAGAAGTTAGCATATATTGTAGATTCAACAAGTGCACCTATTGCCGGACTTGCATTTGTTAGCACATGGATCGGTTACGAGGTTGGATTGTTTAATGCTGTTGCAGAAAATATCGGCTTAAATAGCGATGGATATTCAATGTTCTTTGATGCTTTACCGTTTCGCTTCTATTGTATTTTAACTATCATTTTCGTTCTCATAAACACAATCAGTGGACGTGATTACGGAATGATGCGAAGCGCGCAAAACCGTGCCCGCGACACCGGCAATGTTTCTGAACCTGATGCGAAAGTTATGGGAGGAATTTCATCGGACATAAACACGCTTAACACCAACACGCAGATACTTTCGGCTGTCATACCTCTTACACTCCTATTTAGCATGATATTAGGGGGTTTATGGATTGATGGAAATGGAAGTGGATCCGTTTTTTCTCTGACTTCGTGGAGAAACGCTCTTTCTGATGCTAACAATGTCAAGGTGCTCGCTTCTTCTGCCATAACTTCATTCGTTGCTGCAATCCTATGTGGGTTAGTATTTTCTAAAATGTCATTACCTCAAATCAGTAAAGCAGTCAAAGAAGGACTTTCAGGAACACTCTTACCAATAGCAATTATCTTATGTGCGTGGGGGATAAAAGCAAGTTGTGATAGATTGTCAACAGATGCTTATATCGCATCACTCCTTAGCGATGTTGTATCACCACTTTGGTTTCCCGCTTTAGTTTTTGTAGTCGCATCACTTACCTCATTTGCAACAGGCACCAGTTGGGGTACAATGGCGATTCTTATCCCAACTGCAATTCCAGTTGCTTATGTCCTTGACGGTAATATGTACGGAATCACAACGATTATATGTTTAGGTGCGGTATTAGATGGTGCTATTTTTGGGGACCACTGTTCACCAATATCAGACACGACCATACTAAGTGCGATTGTAAGTAGTTGTGATCCAATGCATCATGTCCGAACACAAATGCCTTATGCACTTACCGTTGCTGTAATTGCATTGATATGTGGTTATCTTCCAGCAGCTCTCGGTCTACCATCATGGATTGGAATACTTATCGGAACAGGAGGGATTATACTATTATATGTAGGCTTATCGCGTCTGCGACCAGATTAGTACTGTAGGTCGGAGCGAGCAAAGCAACCATAGGTGTCAATTTTAAGACGAGATGTGTTCGTAGTCGTGCAATTCATTGCCAAATCAACGCCAAACGCGCGTATGGCATTTGTCGCCTCGGACATTCTCGTAGGGGCGAGGTCTCCTCGCCCGTCTTCATGCACTTCTTATACCATTTCTAAATAATAACTTCTCATTGAAGTCATATTGAGTAAAACCTATAAATGTGGTAATATATAGATATATAAACAATAATGTAGGTGCTATTTTTTTCTTAGAGGTTCTCTTATGGCTGACACAACTGAAAAACAACACACTTTCAATCGTCTTCCGAAA
>JAJDWI010000030.1 GCA_022825665.1 Candidatus Poribacteria bacterium | reverse complement strand
CGTTACGCACTAAATTGACGCTTATGGCAGAATGCGCGTTTGGCATTCTGCATTGGTTAGGAAACCGCACCTACCGAAATTGGGAATGTAGAAATTACCGAATTAATAAATTAATCTTCATCAAAGCGCGCCTACAAGTTTGAGGATATTAATATTACCGAAAGAATAAATTAATCTTCATGAAACCGCACATACTAGGGAGTGTGAAGATATTTTGGATGTCACTATAATATTACACAACCACAATATTAGACAACATTGTCCTACTGACTTTCTTCTTCTTTAACTTCCTCTTCTTTTATGAATGGCTCTGTCAGCCAGTTTTCAAACGTGGCAGCATCCTGAAAAAATGAACGCATCAATGCGAATTCTGCGGGAGTTACTATTGCACACTGCAAATATCCTTGTATCCGTCCATGCAGTTGTAAACGATTCCTCCAAGCAGAATGAAACACTTCGTTTTCTGTTACCATAGACGCAGAAACCACTCCCATCTTTACGAATTTTGTATCAAATCCGCCTTCACCAGCATGTAGTTTCGTTAATGGATCGGTTAAGTGCTCCTCTAATATATTGCTAAATTCCTTTCGATTATTTAGTTGATTATTTCCTGTCTTACTCCATTCACGCATTTTGTAATAACAATTGACCCATATATCTTGTTCCGCTGCTTCTAATTCCGATTCCAAGAACTGTCCAAGCCTTGCCTCCACAATAGATATATGATATTCAGTTGGCATAGCGGCAATATATGCTGGATAGTCGGGATAGTCTTGTCCATCAATCATTTTTAGATATGCGATGTAGGGTTCGGTGGACAGAATGCTTTCTAAGATATCTGGATTTTGTATATCTGGTGTATCATTCGCAATTTCAAGCAATTGAGATAGAAGTTGTTCCTGTTCTCCTGTCAGCGGTTTACTTATGTCCTGACGCAAAGTATACATATATTCACTTTGCTGATCGGCGATTTCCCTTATATCTTGATATATATTTACGAACCAAGGTGCTACAAAGACTAATCCAAGTATGAGCAGTACAACACCTATTAGGGTAAGTATTAGACAAGTAGGTTTTTTCATTGTATACTCCAATTATTTTTGCCTTATCGTAGCAGTTTTGTCCTGAGATTGCAATGGTTATTGTCTATGTATCATAGTTACTCAATTTTTACTTTTACCTGATTTTCATAATGAAACAGCGTCAGGATCAATGATCGTGACGCTGAAATTCTATCTGTGATCTAACAAATACGCGTAGAACCAACAAACTATTGTATCAGTCCTCCTCCAAATATCATGCCAAACATCTGAATAAGTTGCTTAAAATCACCAAGCGTTAGGAGAAGTTTTGCATCTATTCCATTGTCTCGTGCCTTAGCGGAAATACCGATGCTATAATTATCTGGTAGATTCGTAAACAAACCCGAAAACATTTGTATTGACATAGCGTCCTCCTCTTCAAGTTTTCCTAACATTGGGAGGAAGTTTTTAATTGCTATTATTGGTGAAACAGCCAAAAGGACATTATTATCTGTTCCCATACTTTCAACAAGTTTCTGATAACTTGGATTATCTGAAAACTTGTCTGTTGCCTTTGTTTTTCTATCCAATGCTGATTTTATTGAATCTACACTGGTACCAGTTGCAAAATAGAGGTGTCCATCTGTAAACGCATAATACCAGTGCCATTCTGGTGAAACTAATTCTTCTGTTTCAGGTGTAACCTTTTCAGCAGCCATTTTGAAATTTGGAAAGATGTAACTTCTGATCTCAACACCGTTGTGCAAAAACACCTCACCTGCATAAGCACTATGATGTTCTTGTAGTATCTTCAAGAATTCGCCATTCATATATGTTTTCGCACTTTGTTCATCTTTTAATTCGTAGATAAAAAGATAATCTGGGAGAATAGAGTTCTTATAATTCATAGACATATTCCACCGATCAGCAAGGGACTCATAATAGTCCTTTACTTCATGAAACAGTGGACTCATCTCTTTTTGCTGTCCCTGCGAATCATTTTGTAATAGATCAAACCAAAAAGTGCTGATATCAACTAACAGTTCAGGAGTCCCTTGAAAAGCGGCATTCATAATACTATCATTTGGGAGTTCCTCAATATTTGATAACTTTCTTGTAGACTCTTTGAATCCATTCAAGTATTCGCTGTCCTTTTTGAATTTGAAGAACGGTTTGAGTTGTACATCGGTATCCTTCACTTGTAGTGTTGCACTTAGAAATTGTAATTGTTCAATCAAGTCAGTTGTTCTGCTGAACATATTGGTAAGAAAACGTGTAATCCCTACTGAGATTGGGTCTTGATCGTTTTCAAGATTCTCAGTTATATCTTTGAATCCCTGTTCCAATGAACCACCGAGATTGTCAACGATGGATTCAAGGTCAATATAGACTCCTAACTGATCAGTTCCATTTAAAATTTCGTGGCTGAAGATACCTTTATCTGTACTATGTGTGATTGAATGCGCCGTTCCTTTAAATGTATCAATGACATTTTTGCATACATCTGTCTGTTGTGAAAAGACAAGGATATTATCCAATAAAGCAAAATTGCTTTCACCTTCAGCAGAACTCCAGAAGGTTACTCCGTTATATTCTGTGGGTGCACCCTCTGCCTCAGTTTCAATGACCTGTTTCATCGCTTCAGTGTCAGTTAAATGTATAGTTGCTGCTACCTGCATCGGCATCATACTGGAGAAGAAAACTGCGAAATCCTTGTTTATATCAAGTCCGATTAATTCCAACTCATCCAGACTCTCAAAGCCTGCTCCGAATGCTCTTGCCAAACCTTTCGCAAGCCAATTAGCTTCTCCTGCCTGCCCCATCAGATCAGCAGCAAACATATTTATACTTTCATCCAATTCACTTAAACTTGGACAGTAAATAACTCCGACAGTATCTTGTGGAATTATTTGCAGAACACTATCATCTGGTACTTCAACTATTTTATCTGACACATCCGGTGTTAACTGTTTGGATTGCACATCAAATACTATAGTCATAAGTGTTATCAGTATAACCAAACTGAATCGGGTTATTAGTGAAAATCTATTTAACATGTTATTACTCCTTGTCTACTGTATAAAGTATTAAACAATAGGATTTACGCATTTTCCACGATTTATCCAATAATTATGAACAAAATGGTTCAATTTTCAGCAGAATTGAGGGTTTTTTGCGCGCTTACAAAGCGCGCCTACCGTTTATGCGTAAGTCCTGAAACAATATATATGTTTCTTCAAATTATCTATTTTGCTAATAAATTGGGATGTAAAACATTCCCCGTTTCTTGGTTATGATGTATAGTTTTTCTTTGTGGATAATAAGTTTTTCAACTTGGTCTGGAACTTCTGGAGAGATGATCCACCATTCACCCTCATCATCTAATTCGTAGATTCCTGTATGTGATGCGCCAAATACGGTGTTGTCATCTATTGCTAAACTGACAATCTCAATATTTGTATCGGTGTTATCGGTTAACACGCGCCAATTTATACCTGATTCTGAAACTAAGACACCATTGTTAGTGACAACATATACCGTAGACCCAACAAACACGATCTCATAGAATTGTTCAAACATCAGAGGAAGAGAAGAGGTTATGTCTTCCCAATTATTCCCGGCATCAAGTGATTGAAACAGATGTCCATCCTGTTTCCCAACATAGACAGTTTTATCTGAAGCAGCTAAACTGAACCCTCTATCCTGAGTATCTTCACCTGTATCCAATCCTAAATCTAACCACTCAGGATATCCTTTTTTCCATTTGAAAAGTCTTTGATTACGATCTATATATATCGTATGATCTGTAATTGCAATTGCTCCGACATCAACGAGGTTAAACAGTAACTTTATATTCTTTATTCTATTTTCCACCTGCTGAGTTTCTTCACCTACATTCTGTAGATTATCACCTTCACCATCATCTATGAGATTAAAATCATTGTTTTCGACATTTCCGCTGACAGCAGGTATCTCTGCCATTGGAACAAGTTGGTCACCATTTGAACCCAAACTACAGATACGTGTCCTTCCATCTTCATCACGGGCAACCGCATAAAAAATGTTGTCAATAACCGTCATATTTGGATATGCAAGATAATCTAATGTGTCTGATTCCATTTTGATACTTGTCCAAGTATTTCCACCATCAGAAGACTGGACAATCTCAGTTCCTGCGTGTGCATATAGGCGGTCATTATAAACAACCACATCCTTTATTTTACTGGCTACAATTCCTTTCATAAATGGCTGCCAAGATTTTCCACCATCTGTCGAACGGAGCAATTTGTATAAACTTTCTTTATAAAATGTATTTTCATTCACTGCTATAATAGATGAATTTTGCGGTGAAAGTGAATCAGCGTCAATTCCGAGGTTAGTCCAGGTCTCTCCCTTATCATTGGAACGGTAGATGTTGATCATTCCAATTACTAATAGCGTATTATCAATAGCTATAATCTTGCCCCCCATTGGAAAATAATCAATAATTGATCTTTTTGACGGGGTAATCTTATCCCATGTTTTTCCCAAGTCATCAGAACGGAAAATTTCCCATCGGTTAGATTTTTCATTTCGCATGATTTCCCTAATCAGTTTAGTTTTCATCTCGGTGGCTGTTAGGTCTGCATCATTCGGACTTGTTGACACATACATCGTGTTATCAGAGACAGTGATTGAGTTGACTGACCTGAAAGTTCCTACAGATAATTGTTCCCATTCATCTGAATTGAGACGGTAGATACCACGGTCTGTTCCAATCAATATATTGTCTTCAATAGCAGTTGCTGCAAAGATTTCTCTATCTTTTATACCAACGTTAAAAGGTATCCACTGTTTACCTCCATCGGTAGACCTGAGGATTTTATCGTCCATTACAAGATATAATACCTCGTCAGTGATTATTAACTCAATCACAGACCCTCTTGGACGTAATCCTATAGATTTCCATATTACACCACCATCGGCTGAGGCAAAGATTTCATTGGAAGATACGACATATAAGATACCTTTATATTCTGCCATCGGCATGTCAGAATAATATTCGGTAGGAACTTCGTTGTTGATTAACACCCACCCAGTTGCATCATCTGTCATTCTATAGATACCTGTCGGTGAAACTGTAATGAGTTCCCCTTGAGATGTAAGAAAAATCTCTTGTACATTTCCAGTTTCTGGACCAATCGCTTGTGTCCATTGATCTGTTAGAACAGAGATGTTTGATGTCTTAACAGTTGATTCTGAAGATATTACTGTGTCGGATTCTTGTTGTCCAGCACCACCATTTTTGTTGTCAAAAACATTACTCCCTATTCTACGTTGCGAATCGGTTTGTGATTGAATATCAAGAACGACAGGAACATTAAGTAGTTCAATACTGATTTCTGATTGCGCTTCTAAACTGTAAGGTTTCTGAAAACGTGTGAGGAGTTGATTGCTTGCACCCATCAGTAGTAATACCAATACAGCAGCTGAACCTAAGGCAGCCCACGGCAGGAAGGGTTTCCCATTTGTAATGGGTGTTGGTTCTATGTGAGTAATCTGTTCCATTATGTTCTGGGTAAAGTTATTTGACAGTTGGACACTACCGAGGGTGTCACGAATCATCGATTCCTCCTCTTTCAAACGCATTCGGGCACGTCTTAACCTGCTCTTAATCGTATTTACGGAAACACCTAAGAATCTACTTATTGCTTCGGAAGTCATTTCACCGAGGTAGTATAACGTCATTACAGTGCGTTCGCTTTCCGGCAATTTGTCCAATAAATTCTTCACAAGTTCGCGCCGACGTTCAGCTGCAGCTTTTTCTCGTTGTTCTTCTATAAAACGTTTGTAAGCGGTTTCATCCAAAGTATTACTATTGGTGGCTTCTAAAGATTGCATAGTTGGTTTCTTCCTTCTGTGCCAGTCAGTGCATCGGTTTCTGGCGATTACATAAAGCCATCCGGCAAATTGGTGTGTATTCTTTAACGTGGCGAGTTTCTTGTATGCCTGGAGGAAGGTGTCTTGTGCTATTTCTTCTGCTACCTGAAAATCTCCTGTTTCACGCCAAGCGAGTGCATGGACACCTTTTTGGTATTTTTCAACCAATTCGCTGAAAGCTATTTTGTCACCTGACAAAATACTACGAATCAGTTCATAGTCGTCTCTTTGCATTGGAGTCCTCCACAAAAATTCGGTTTACGATTATTAGTGACGAAATTCTTAGGTCAAAAAGGTGCAAAATATGAAAAAACATAGAACGGGTAGAAAAATTAGATTCTTTCAGGGGTAATTTTTTATCCTAACCAACGAACGAATATGCATATCATCTATAAATTACCCTTGACACTTGCTATGCAAACATATATATTAAACCACATGATGAAACTCATATCCATTAACGTCTCAAAACCGAAACCGATTGCTTACAATGGAAAAATTGTCTACACTGGGATATTCAAGGAACCGGTATCAGGTTCAGTAATGCTCAGAGAAATGAACATTGATGGTGACGGACAAGGGGATCTAAAGGTGCATGGTGGCACATATAAAGCCATCTACGGTTATCCAATAGAACACTATTCATATTGGAAGGAACAGTTAGACAGAGACGATTTGACGTATGGACAATTCGGTGAGAATCTCACAGTTGAAGGTATGTTAGAAAAGGATGTACACATCGGGGATGTTTTCCAGATTGGTTCAGATGTCAAACTCCAAATCACACAACCACGTGTTCCCTGCTTTAAATTAGGTTACAAAATGGGAATGTCAGAATTCCCGAAACAGTTTTTGGAAAGTCGTCTCGTCGGATTCTATTTTAGGGTGTTAGCAGAAGGTGAAATCACTGCAGGTGATACTATCTCACGCATTGATGTTGCATCAAATTCGATGAGTGTAACAGATATTCTCAGTCTACGATATTTTGATGCAAACAATCATGAAAAGATAGCAAAAGCCAGAAAATTACCTGCACTTTCCCCAAGTTGGAAAGAAGATTTTGTCCGCATTCTGCAAGCGAAAAACTTGCTATAACATTATGAATATCTTCAAAGCTAAAACAAAACTCGAAACAAGTGTAGCAGCCGCAAAGGCTGCAAGCAAGCAGTTACGTGAGACAATTAGTAATAACGGACACGCCAGTTTCATCGTTGCTACTGGTGCATCACAATTTGATTTTCTTAACGCATTGACTAATGATAGTACAATTGATTGGAATAAGACTACGATGTTTCATCTGGACGAATACATCGGGATTTCAGATAAACATCCCGCAAGTTTCTGCAAATATTTGCAGGAACGGTTAGTGGATATTGTTCATCCGGGTACCGTGCATTTCCTAAACGGTGAAGCAGATAACCCTCAAGCAGAATGTGACAGACTCAATCGGATAATATCACAACATCAAATAGATGTGGCATTTGTGGGTATTGGTGAAAATGGACACCTTGCATTCAATGATCCACCTGCAGATTTTGAGACTGAAGATCCGTATATCGTAGTGGAATTAGATGAAGCATGCCGTCAGCAACAGGTCGGGGAAGGATGGTTTAATGGTTTAGATGATGTGCCAACCCATGCAATCTCAATGTCTATCCGCCAGATTATGAAATCCAAAACGATTATTTGCACAGTGCCAGATGAACGGAAAGCAGCGGCTGTTCGTGATTGTCTTCATGGAGAAATTACACCGATGCACCCTGCCTCTATCCTACAAGAACATTCGGATTGTACTGTATATCTTGATGAAGGCTCAGCATCACTACTATAAAGGGTGAATTCAATATCCACCCTTATAAGTATTAATGTCTTAACGAGTAGTTTTGATCTGTCCCCATGTGACAGCGAGTTTTTCTGTTGGGACTACATCAGCTGCAATTTGACCTAAACCATAGAGGATTGAGCGGTGGATGAGTTCCCACCCATCCTCAGTTACCATATCCCAGGCGGTAGAGTGGGGCCAGATGTTGATATGTATTGCCTTTGTTGTGCCTTGGAGTGTTTTCGCACCTTTTTCATAGACTGAAATTGCAACGAAATCATCCTTGTCTGCACGGACAGCTAATATTTCAACATCACCGTCTAAGCCATTGCACGTCATAAGTTGTGCTGCGGGTTGGCTGACTGTAATGTCACCATTGAATCCTTCGGTGATAGGATGCGCTGTGTTTACGATAGATATTTTATCACCTGGATCGGAGTTGAATGTGCCATCTGGAGAGAATCCCATATCATCGTAGGTAAACGATTCCGCATTGACAACAGAAACAGTTGAATCTTTGTAAGCACCCAGAATGTTTGCACTGGAGGTTGACTCTGAAATAAAGACCAGATCTATGCCTGCAAGATTGACAGGATGTTTTGCCAAGTGCTCGTGAGGTTCGACATCATAACCCCACTTTTCAAGGTTTTCTATGAGAAGATTGTCCTTCGGATCAGGTGCTCCAGAACCAACGAGAACCAATTTTTCTCCTTTAGCCATAGTGGTGTTTGTTAATAGAAGTAGTATGAGTATGATACTGAAAATGTGGCGATACATTGTAGATGTTCCTCCTTCCGACATGTGTTTTGGTTATGAAGAGTCTGAAAACAACTCTTGAAGTGAAATAGGATTGAGATAAATAGCCGAGACGGTTGAAAAGTGGAATTTAATCTTTACCTCAATCAGGGTTACGTTTATTCTATTGGAACAGATAAAAAATGTCAATCCTTTTATATATTGATCAAACACAAAGAGAGTGAAACAAAAGGTGTAGCGAAAATTCATTCGTCTATGAAAATGGAGTATGTGAATGAGAGAAAAAATCAAGGTTGGAATCATTGGTGTCGGTGGCACGATCAGCAGTACAACAGTGATTCTCAATGGGGAACCGAATGTAAAACTCGTCGCGTTGGCAGATCCTGACGTTAACCGTAGAAAAAGGGTGTTGGGAGATATTAGAGGTGTGAACCTCTTTGACGATTATCAAGAGATGTTTGACACCTGCGATTTGGATGCTGTGTGTATCGGATTACCGACGTGGATGCATGCCCCTGTCTCCAAAGAAGCAGTGGAGCGAGGCATGCATGTTTTATGTGAAAAACCACCGTCAAATGATGCTGAGGAATTGATACCGGTCACACAACTTGCTGCAAGCAAAGGCTTAACTTATATGTTTGTCCGTCAGTCGCGTTTCTCAGCACAGTTGATGGAAGGTCGTAGACTTGTGCAATCAGGAGAACTTGGTGAAGTATATTACGCTGAAACTCGGTGGATACGTACCCGATGGAGTTCTGCGCGGGGTTGGCGGCATGATAAAGCAAAGGGTGGCGGCGTTCTACTTGATCTCGGAATACACGCGATTGACAATGTCTGGTTTATGATGGGTTGTCCGCGTCCTACAGAAGTTATGGCTGGTTTATATTGTAACTTCTCCCATCTCGTGCCTCCTGAGCAAACCTATACTGCAGATGATGCAGCATGCGGATTTGTCAGGTTTGAAAACGGTTGCACCTTACACTTTGCTGTCGCATTTTCGCTGAATACGACAAACCGACACAGTCCAGCGGCAGAAAGCGACCTTGTCAAAAGTGAAATTCAAGAATTTCACCTTTACGGAACAAAAGCAGGAATTGAAAATGGGAAACTACTGGTGGGAACACCGGATGGCGTTAAAGTCCAACCGATGAAACCATCTCCGCAAAAGGCTGATGAGATTACACTTCAGGCACGAGAGTTCATTAGAGCAATCCGAGAAAAGGATGAGTCTCTCAATTCAGGTTCACAAGCAGTGATGCTAATGCAGATTCTTGATGGTGCGATGAAATCCAGTGAGACTGGAAGTGCCGTTGCGATTCAGTCAATTGCATAAGTCAAAATAGGAGAACAGCAATGTCCAAACAAAATGACAGATGTAGACTTACATCAGAACAGAAACAGCAATTCCTTGACGACGGTTATTTACTTATGAAGGATGTTTTGTCTCGTCAGGCAATTGAACCCTTAATGGATGAACTCTCACAAAAGGTTGAGGAAGGCACTCAGGCTGCAGTAAAAGCAGGTATTCTTGACTCGTCAAAAACTTATGATGACGAACCATTTGAAACAAGATTGGGTTTGGTTTCTCATGCATGTTCTGATCCGAATTGGATTTGGCGGAATAGTTTTAGCAATCAGAAAATACGCACTGCAGGTATGTTCACACTTAGAACAGCACCGGAATTGCTTGATGTTGTTGGGTCGGTCATTGGTCAGGAAATATTGGCACATCCACAGTATAATTTTCGTGCAAAGTTGCCAAACCAAGAAATAACAGTGATTCCATGGCACCAAGACCTTGCATATCTCATCCCAGAAGAGGCAGGAGAGACATTGGTTGTAAATGTATGGTTACCCTTGGTTAAAGCATACAAAGAAAATGGATGTATGCAGGTTATCCGAGGTTCACACCGCTACAATCTTATTGACCATAATTACCAAGCACCAACACCTGGACATACCGGTGGCAAAGGTATTAGCGAAACGGATTTACCACCTGGTGAAGTTTTCACTGCCGAACTTGATGTTGGTGATATACTACTGACCAATGAACGGGTTGTCCACCGTGGACTCCCGAACCGAGGAAAAACGGTTAGATGGAGTGTTGATACGCGTTACAGCCAAATTGGTCTCCCGACTGGACGCGCACACGTTCCTGGGTTTATTGCTCGGAGTGAGAAAAATCCTGATTCTGTAGCAAAATCTCATCACGATTGGAATCAGCAATTTGCATAGTTGCAATCACATTCTTGGAAGTAGTTTAGTCCTACCTTGCTATGTATTTTAACCGTTAAATTACATTTGACAATTTTTCTCATCTGTGATACGTTTGAATCAATTTTAAACAAATTTATATGAGGAGGAATTATCAATGTACCGAATGATATTATCACTAATCATTCTCGTAGGATTCCTAATGTCGCCTTTTTACGCATCAGCATTTGATTTAAGAGATGAGGAGTTGCTTCTTTACTTTTCCTTTGATGATGACAAAGGGAATGCGGTTGAGGATCTTTCCCCACATGGAAACGATGGAGATATCGTTGGAGCCGCTGATTTTGTTGAAGGCAAAGTCGGAGAAGCTTTAAAGTTCAGTCAGAATGCAGAGGTTAAAGCACCCCATATTCCACTAAATGACAAGAGTTTTACTGTAACATTATGGGCAAACCCTATGTTGGTTGGTGGTGATCAACAGTGCGTGTTCACACAAACACAAGTAAATGCTGCGAACACAAGTCTGCACTACCGTATTTATAACAATGGAACCGTACGTATGGGATTTTACGGCAATGACCTTGATGCGGCTGCTGCAGTTAAAGCCAACGAGTGGTCACACATCTGTTTCTGGTGTGATGCAGAAACGAATACCCGAAGAATCTATATTAACGGCGTACAGAAGGCACAAGATCAAGGTAAATCTCTGTATAAAGGAACTGCAGGGGATACGATGGTTGGTTCCTGGGGAGCAACAGGTCAAAAATTCAACGGTATCCTTGATGAGGTTATGGTCTGGGACCGTGCATTGAGTGAGAAAGATATTGAATTCAGTATGAATCCAGGTGCAGCAGCAGTTGACGCAAACGGGAAACTCACAACGACATGGGCACGTGTTAAAAAGTAAAATTAGAATGCAAAAGGAATAGTAGAATCAATAAGGTTAACTATCATTCTCATAAATTAAGTGTAGTGAGTAGAAACACCTCACTACACTTAATTTTTGTGGGTAAAACACAACACACCCTCTATATTCAATAATTAACCGTCCCCAAACTTCTTTTGGAATAATGATACTGTGTTGTGGTCAGGATGGTTAGGAAGTTCCACTGGAGACTCCCAGTTTTCATCAATCTCTGTAAGTTTCACAGGTTTTCCATCATTTTCTAATATAGACTTCCATCCAGCGAGAAAGACGTTGGTCTTATGCATTATCTGTCCATAGGTTTGAGGCATTACGTTGTGTAGAGCCATGTTTTGGAATGCCCAAATTGTCGGCAACCAAATCTCTGTTTGGTCAAATGGATAGCCTGTCCCTGTATGTATCCTGAAATTTTCACCACCATAAGCTGCATGTGTGTGAATCTGAACTGTCCCCCATGAACCACTCACTTGATGGAGTGTCCCATAAAATTGGTGTCCCTCACCATTTATGTGTTCCAAAGTGATGACACCGGGTGGACTATGCCAACTATCCGCTTGATATGCTACGGACACAACAGGGTTTCCTGCCTCAACGATTGCCTTGCACACCATATAAACCCCATGAATTCCGTGTGTAGGATAATCATCAAATGAGTTTGTAGCAGTGTAGCATACAATCTGTTTATCACTTGCATAAGCCTTAGCCCGTGAAATTGGATCGTTATGTTCGTGGCTTGATGGTACAAGTATTTTTGCTCCCTGTTTTTCCGCTAAAGATACGATTTTCCGTGCCTTTGCAAGTGAATTGGTGAATGGACGATTAATAAGGTTGGGCAAACCTGCTTCAAGATAGGGTTCATGCAGAATATGGTTCCACGGATGGTTGTAGTATCCACCGGAAATAACACCATCTACCTTGCCTAACATGTCATCAAAATTCTTGACAGCTTCACAACCGTATGATTCTGCAATTACTTTGGCTTTATCGTATTCAATGTCCCAACAATGTGTGATACGCATCCCCGTGAATGGGGTATCTTTCTGACCGACTCTTGGATTTATGGCTGGTGCCCACAACGGCATATGTGAATAAGAATCTACATTAAGAAATCCAACGCGGAAAGGTTCAGAATTATGTGCTTGCATGGTTATCTCCTTTTATTTTTTATAGTCTTCAGTTCTCGTTTGTCAGTTAACAGAGATGTTTAATGTGTGTAATAATCCTCTCTCACTGATCACTTTCTCACATTGAAACCCAAGTTGAACCGTTTTCACAAGACTCAACTGCTTTATAAATAAACTGCATACCCCGAAGTCCATCATAGACAGTCGGAAAATCGTAGTTTTCGATATCCATTGGGTTACCATCAATGTATCGTCTGATGGCTTCAGCAACACCCACATAAATAGTTGCAAACGCTTCCAGATACCCTTCGGGATGTCCTGTTGGGATACGTGTTCCTGCTGCTGCGGCATCGGATAAGTAACCTTGACCACGAGTAAGTATCTGCCTTGGTTCACCGTAACGATAGAGTTCGAGATAATTCGGATTCTCCTGTGTCCATTTTACTGCGCCTTGTTCAGCGTAAACGCGGAGTGTAAGTCCATTTTCTTCTCCGGTAGCCACCTGACTTATGCTTAAAACCCCTTTTCCGCCACCTTTGAAACGGAGTAAGGCGTTGACATCCTCATCCAGGACCCTATCAGGTAGAAAAGTGCTTTTGTCAGCACAGAGTTCAACAATCGGATCACCTGTAACATATTCCAGCAGGTTAACACAATGTGTGCCAACATCACCCATTGTCCCCCCAATACCTGACTGTGCAGGATCGACACGCCATGCGGCTTGCTTCTGACCGAGTTTTTCGTGCGGTACCATCAGAAAGTCTTGTAGGTATTCTACGATAACTTTACGGATTTGCCCCATTGAACCTTCAGTGAATAACGCACGTGCATGCCTGACCAATGGATGTCCCGTATAGTTGTGTGTCAATCCAAAGACAAGTCCTGAATCTTCAACAAGTTTTACAAGTGCTTTTGCCTCGTCAAGACTGTAAGTCATTGGTTTGTCGCAAACAACGTGAAAACCCGCTTCCAAAAAGGTTTTTGCGATTTCAAAGTGGGAGATATTTGGTGTGACAATGCTTACAAAATCAATCCGTTTATTTTCGGGAAGTGCTGCTTCAATTGCAGCCATCTCATTGTAACTGTCGTAGCAACGGTTTGGATCAAGATACAACTCTGCACCAGTAATTCGTGTGTTTTCAGGATCACGTGAGAAGCATCCGGCAACAACTTCAATTTGCTGATCAAGCGTGGCTGCGATGCGATGAACACCGCCAATAAACGCGCCCTGACCACCGCCTATCATGCCCATTCGTAATTTCCGTTTCCAAGATTCCATAATACTCACTCCAATTTGGTTGTCAACTCATAGTCAAGAATTCAAACCAAGAATTTCTCTGTTCCGTTCTACATCTGTTTCACCACCTGCAAAGTCATCAAATGCGACATCGGTCGTTTCAATGATATGTTTTGCGATAAATGGCGCGCCTTCTGCAGCACCTTGTTCTGGACTTTTGACACAACATTCCCATTCCAGCACTGCCCAACTATCGTAACCTGCTTCGGTGAGCAGCGTAAACACCTGTGTAAAATCGACCTGACCATCTCCAAGCGAACGGAATCTTCCTGCACGTCCAGCCCAAGACTGATAGCCTCCGTAAACGCCAACTCGACCTGTCGGACGGAATTCTGCATCCTTAACATGAAATCCTTTGATGCGGTCCCCGTAAAGTCGTATGAAATCAATATAATCGAGTTGTTGCAGGAGAAAATGGCTTGGATCATAGTTGAGACAAGCAGCAGGGTGGTTGTCTGTATAATCTAAGAACATTTCGTAAGTCGCACCGTCATAGATGTCCGAACCTGGGTGTAGTTCGTATGCAAAGACTTGACCGTTGTCGTGTGCCAGATCAAGAATTGGGAGCCATCGTGCTGCAAGCTCTTTAAACGCCTCTTCAATAATTCCGTCAGGACGTTGGGGCCACGGGTAGACAGTATGCCACGCAAAACCTCCTGAAAGCACTGGAATGACATCCAGTGACATATTCACCGATGCATGAATGCATTTCTTTAACTCATCTGCAGCCCATGCTGTTCTTTCGGTGCCGCGCAAACCGGGAGGATGGAACGCCTCAAACATGATTTCATAGGCGGGATGCACAGCCAAAACCTGACCAGCGAGATAACCCGCTACTTCAGTTGCTTCAAGACCCATCTCGTCAAGCTTACCTTTAAAATATTCACAATAGGTTTTAGATTCTGCGGCTTTTCCAATGTCAATGACACGGTCGTCCCAACCAGGTATCTGGACCCCATTGTATCCTAAACCTGCAACCCATTTACCAATATTCTCCATCGTATCGTATGGTGCTTCGTCCCGCATGAATTGCGCGAGAAAGATAGCAGGACCTTTGATTTTTGGCATAGTTTCTCCACTTTTGTATCTGTTAGGTTACAACAATATAAGAGGCGGGTGTTGTTCTAAGTAGTTATACTCACGACGACTAAAGTCGTGTACTTCTTTTAGCACATCGGCTCTCCTGTGTGATTCCTGCTTCCGTCTCTCGTGCCTCCTTCCTGAACTACTTAAGGTCTTACTTGGACTCCACAGGCGTTTAGCCTCTCTGTCTATCCGACAGCGAGCCGTCTAAGGTTTATTGCAGCGTTGACATCCTTGTCTTTCTGATATTGACAGACACCGCAATGATACATTCTTTCTGATAGCAGTAGTTCTTTTTTCTTATGTCCACAACTGCTACAGGTTTTGCTACTCGCAAAAAACGGGTCTGCTTCTATGACACAAACCCCGTGTGCTTCTGCTTTGGTCTTGAGTTTTGAGAGAAATCCACCTGACAAAATACCTCCAAATACCAACTGTTATTGGACCCACAGCTAAAGCAGTGGGATTGTCAGTTAATTCCCTTCAATTCCGTAGGTCGGAGCGAGCAAATCAACCTCCGACAGGTTGGTACAAATTAAATTATCAATGTAATGCTTTTTTCAATTGTCCCCATGTGGATGCTAACTTACTATGTGCATTCACTGCAAGAGGTCCCTCAAACTTTAATGTTCCAAGATTTGCTGAATCATCAGGGTTTAAACCGTTCCAGCACATGAATACTATCTCTGCCTTCTTTTCAAGATTATCAGTTCCCTCTTCATATCCAGGAGTAAAACCTACTTCCGAACCTTGTTCTATATTCTCTTTTGTCAACCATTCAAAAGGCATAGCTACCTCGTATATCATACCACCTTTACCCAATTCTGGGGTGGGAATGATGGCGATATCTGAATTTGGTAGATTCTGATTTTTTACTGCACTATAGTCCGTAATATGTGCCTTATTATTGATTCGTGCAAAATTGGGTTTACAAGCAGGAGCTCCTGCTCCAAGGTTTTCCCAATCAATATATAAGAATATTGTGTCCCCTCTCCATGAGTCAGCAACAACAGCCGCTGGTGTAAAGAGATCATCCCGTACTGCTGCCGCAAAGTAGAAATTCTTGTCATCATACATCGTCGACCACGTCATCGTTAAGTCATCTTTTCCTTTCCATGCGGCTTTTCCACGAAGTAGTTCTTTTTCTGAATCGAATGCGACCCAGACAGCATATTTCCAATCGTCAAGCTTTCCATCAATCTTCGGTTTACTGGGTGGCATACCTGTAATAGATTCACCATATTTTAGTCCAAAGTCAGCACTGTTGTCTTCAGGTAGAAATGCTCCATTTGCTGAAACGACAAGGAGAACACACAAAATGGAACAAAAAGCAGTTCGTTTTAACATCTGATTTTACTCCTATGATATAGTATATTGTTAATCTTCTTTGGATGGGTTGAAAGTTTGTTTGAGCCATTCATTAAGTACGTGATCCTTAGCAATGGCGTTTATAAGCCACCACCCACCTAATCTGATCCCCCATGCAATTGCTATTGCAATAAACACTGTACCAAATAATACTGGAACGAGATATGTTAATGCGCCTACAACAATCAAGTCAAATATATCCACAATAAACTCCTTAGTAAACAAATCATTATGTTGTTATTATTTTATGTCTGGAACCTATATGTGTCAATAAAAAACCCATAGACACATGGTTATTTAGTTTTCGGTTTTCTGATATATTTTTCACAATTCAATATAATACCTTGTAGGCCGGGTGTCGCTTACGCTCTACCCATAAGCGTCAATTTACGAACAAGTCTCTTGTGGTAGTTCCTTGTTTGATCGATTTCAGAATTCACACCTTTCGCACTACTGGTGCTTTGGATTGGGGTTAAATATAAGCGGGAAGACACCAACCATACGATAGGTATGGGTAATATGGATGGGAAATTCTGTCCCTACGTGAAATTACCTTCTATGAATGCTTGCGCGACTTGTTTGCGTGTCATGATTGTGCGTAAGATCTGACGGCGAATTCTTTGTACTTTGCTTGTAAATACATCGGTTTTTGCTCCTTCTAAAAACGTACCAAAAAAGGCTGTTTTTCGTTTCTTGGTACGTTTTGATTTTTGGAGTTATGCCTGTCTGGGACTGGGTTTATAGGGTGGTACGAAACTTTTTGAAATTTTCTGTTTGGTACGTTTTTATTTGCTTGGTTATAGTCGGTTTTTGGGTAGACATTTGTGGGGTGACGGGTGGTGGTTTTTGTTGATAATATGGGTTGTTTGCGTTTATTGTTTTTCATAGTGGTCGTATTATAACAGATGGAGGATGTGGCATGGAAGGGTTTGGGTGAATTGAAACAATATGTTTCATGTATGTTTGATGTATTTTCAGTTTTTTAGTTTTGTCTGAACAGCGATTTCCCGATCGCGGCTGGGATGTCGCTCCTACAGAATATACGTGATATTGCAGATAGTACCCGCATGAATTATCTCTAAACCTTACCATAATAAACCCTATCTAATTGAGCAGGATTATTTAGTTTTCGGTTTTTCTGATGCATTTTATCACAAACGTTAATGTAATGTAGGTAAGGTAATACTTGGGAACCCGACATGGTAGTAGGCACACTCCGGGGAATGCCAAAAGGCATTCATACCGTTGATTTGGTGTGCCGTCCACCTGAGAGAAGTTTACGGCACACGGCGTGTGCCTACTACTTTGCAACGATGCAATTCAAACCTAACTATTAGTCCAACTCGTCAACTATAAATTTACAAAACTAAATAACCCTGCTAATTGAGTAAACAGATTGAATTGATATACGTTGTATGATATACTTTGAAAACATTATACATTCTATATTCTAATACTGACCTCTTATCTGCCAAATCTTTATTCCTTTGTTATAGAAAACCATTTTATATCTTTCTGTAACGTAACACGGAATAGTTTCGTTAATAATAGCGAAACTTGTTTCAATAATATTCCTTTGGCTAAAAGGAGGACAAGGGAGGGTTTAGCCTATGGCGCGCCAAACAAAAAACGACCTATCCGCTACAGAAGATATTTATTTGGCTTCACAAGCAAAAGAAGGTGATGAAGCTGCGTTTAGTCAGTTGTTTGATAAACACTATAATTGGGTTTATAGCAAGGCTTATCGAATACTTAAGGATCACCAAGATACGGAAGAGGTTAGTCTTGATGTTTTCACAAAAGTCTGGAGAGAATTACAAAACGAAAAATGGGATCCTAAGAAAGGCAGTTTTCAGGCATGGTTAAATATCGTTGCCCGAAACACTACTATTGATGCGATACGAAAAAGAGATCGAATCCGTGAATCGTTACTAACTCTTGAAGAGCAGGATGATCTGCCGTTAAATGAATATGAAGATGGGAGACCAGGACCCGATAAACACATTATAGCACAAGAGGCACAGGAAATATTAGAGAAGGCTCTTGAACAGGTGACAAAACCGAACCACCGCATCGCATGGATTCTAAGGCATTTGGAAGGATGCAGTGTCGCTGAAATTTCACGAATTTTAAACCGGAAAGATGGAACAGTAAAAATATGGATTTTCCGTTGTACACAAGAACTCAGACAAATACTTGTTAATAAAGGAATTCGATGGATACAATAATGAAGTTATAGATATACAAATGGAGGAAACCAATGCATTTTCTTAGAAAAACACCAAAGAACGCTCGGTATAGCGATACCGATATAAAAGAATCAGAAATTCTGGAAGCTTATACCTGTTGGCTGAAAAATGAGAAACTCAGTCGGAAACAGAAAGGTCTGCTTAAAAATATTCAGGGATCAACACATTTTCATAAGGTAAAGGATCTGATTGATTTCGCACATTATCGTTTTCAGGAAACAGAAAGCGTTACGCCTCGTACAGGTTCAAAGGAACGGGTTGCTGAAAAATTGATGGAGGCGATAAAAAGTGAAACACAACAGACCACCGTTGCTGTTCCTCAGCCAGCCTATAGTCCAGAAGCAATGGGGAATGTGGATACGGATGTATTACCCAATTCACTAAAAGCTCCAAATGAAGATGAGTTGAAACAGTGGAATAGCCCTGAGGATACAGAAAAAACTGATACACGAACATTGGCACATCTCAATCTTACGTTTGAGGCACAGGATAATGAGATCTCTATCACAGATTTGGGCAGCCCGACACAAGTATATGTTGACGGGATCCGTGTAAATGACTCAGCCCCAATTCAGGAAGGGGCAGAGTTTAAGTGCGGAGAAATTACTTTCCAAATCGTTGACATAGAGACATCTTAATCTATAAGGGGAACAAGGGAGAGACATCGCAATATTACATAACAGTTTCTGAAATCTGCTTAGAAACTTACATATTAAATATACTCCCTTTTGTTCTCCCATCTCCAATAAATTGCAAATCCGTGCGTGATACGTCAGCGGTCGCCTTATCCTATTTCCAGCAAGCAGCAACTTATTATCAGCAAGCCCGTTATGTTGAGGCAATTCAGCACTACTTATCTGGCTTGAAATATGATAAGAGTCGTTACCATATTTACGCTGACCTTGCGAAAGCCTATGAAATGGTAGGGAAATGGGAACAAGCATTGGTGTCTTTGGATAGGGCACTCAAATTGTGTCCTGATTCACCAACAGTCCTAAGACGACAAGCGCGGATCAAAGAAGAAAAAACATACTATCAGACACTAATCTCTGAAATAGATTTAGTTGATAATCCTACCCAACAGTTTGATCCGACTATTAACACCGAAAATTTGAAACGTCCCCAACACATAGTAGAGAACAAGTTTTTCAAACTCACTGTAGAACCTGCAGTTACACCAAAAACGCTCTGGTATATCTGTCAACTCATTGAAAAAACACACGACGAAGTTGGTTCTCATCTTGATTGTTACCCGAATAATCAAGTTTGTATTTCAATAATAAATACATACAATGCACCTACACAGACAAACCTACCGAAATGGGCAAGTGGGTGTTATGATGGGGATATTCTATTGAAGTATTGTGCTGATGGGGAACCTGAACTGGGTGTACTCTATTCCCTAATCCGACATGAATGGACACATCTGTTAGTTGAATTGCTAACACATGGGAAATGTCCAATTTGGTTTAACGAAGGACTCGCACACACGATTGCCCGCCCCTTGTTGTCTTACGAAAAACTCTCCTTACAACAAGCAGACAAAAACGGCACGCTACCAACGATTACGGAACTCAATCAACCCTTTACGAAATTTGGTGTCTCAGAACGAAAAATTGCTTATCTCCAATCCGCAGCAATCGTTGCTTCTTTAATTCATGAGGGTGGTTTCTCTTCAATCCGACAATTCCTAAGTCTAATAGGAAATGGTATTCCTACGGAAAAGGCATTGCGGAAAGTCTATAATAAGAGTATACTATAAAATTAACGCTCTTCCGTCAAATCCCCATGCTTTAACTTGTGGGATGTAGACGGCTAAGGCTGTTATTGAAAATTAATTTGATAATCTAATCAATCTATGGTATAATATACCATACACAATCATAAAAAGATGAGATATTATGCCACTCAAAATCTCTAATAAAAAGCGTGATTACCGCACAAC
>JAJDWI010000158.1 GCA_022825665.1 Candidatus Poribacteria bacterium | reverse complement strand
GATGAAGTAAGTGAAAAGAAAGTGATAACCAGACCAGCACCCAACATCATCACGTCATCCAAAACCAGACCACCTATAATTCAATACAACCCCAACGGATTTCAACCCTACGGACAAATGCGTGACCTATTCAAATCACACAAACCTATCAAAATCGCAAGTGGCACTTACGATGCAGGCAAAACCTATAGCTGTGTCGCTTATATAGACATGTTAGCACGACAATACCCGGGCGCGAGACTAACCTTTATCCATCGCTACCTGAATAGAGTTTATAGGAATGTTATACCAACCTACGAAAAGTATCTCGGTTTTAAACCCTCAACCTATAAATCTCAGAATCCAACGCCAATCGTAAAATACGGTGGGGAGTTACCCGAATTCTTTGAATACTGGAACGGATCCCGTATCTACATCAACGGATTAGACAAGATCGAGAACATGCTATCAGATTTTTATGATGGTGCTTTTGTCAACCAAGCAGAATTAGTACCGTTTGAATCGTGGGATCATCTCAGAGCACGCGTCTCAGAACGTGCAGGCACAGCACCCATCGCATTCCTACTCGGAGACTGCAATCCCAGCACGCCAAATCACTGGATACGTCAGCAAACCAAAGCAGGTAAACTGCAGTTCTTTGAAATGACATACAAAGACAATCCTGAAATTTACAACCAACTTACCGGTGAAATCACAGAGGAAGGCAAGCGTCGCGTAGATAGACTCCAAGACCTTGAAGGTCTACGTTATAAGCGTGGCTACGAAGGTCTGTGGGTCTCAGGAGAAGGCTTAGTCTTTGAGGAGTTTCAACCAGACATCCACATCATTGACAACTTTGACGTGCCGGATGAATGGATACGATTTCTCAGCATTGATTGGGGATACCGCAACCCTGCAAGCTGTATCTGGTGGGCAAAAGACAAGGATGGTCGTGTCTATGCATACAAGGAGATTTACAAAACTAAACTCACACAACCCGACTTCATCAAGATGATAAAGGACCATCGCGAAGAGGGTGAACGTATTGATTATGCTGCGGTAGACAGTGCCGATCAAGATGCGGTAGAGCAATTAAAACAAGCAGGTTTCCGCGTTGAAGAACCTAAAAAGTCTCGTGCCAAACAGATAGACGCAGTAAAACAAAGGCTAAAGGTAGACGAAACAGGCAAACCCTCAATCTTCTTCTTCCGAGACAGACTGATACATCCACCCGACCCAGAGTTGAAAGAAGCATATCGTCCCCTTGAAGTCACCGATGAGTTCCTGACGTGCGAATATCTTGAAAACACTGATGGCACAGACAAAGACGACGAGGCAATCACGCGAGACCATCACGGTATAGATGGCACAGCCTATTTCGTCCTAAGTCTCCAACGTAAACGCAGGACTGTCGGCAGTGGCAAAGTCGTCTGTGGTGCCGTCACCATGGGCAGACGGTTTTAAATTGGTAGATTGATGGCTTGTCTGAACCAGGATTTTCAGGATTACAGGATTTCCAGGATAAGAGGTTGCTTCGGAGGTAGCGGGCTGGGCGCGATTATGAGATCGCTTCTACAGAAGAGGGTGTGGGTGAAAACGGGCGAGGAGACCTCGCCCCTACGAAATGTCCGAGGCGCAATGATTCTTGCTTGTCTGAATCGCTTGTTGTCTGAACCAGGATTAGCAGGATTTCAGGATTTCCAGGATAAGAGGTTGCTTCGGAGGTAGCGGGCTGGTTGCGATTATGAGAGTGCTTCTACAGAATGTAATGTAAGAGGTGTGTGATACGGGCGAGGAGACCTCGCCCCTACGATGTTGTCTGAACAAGGAATTTCAGGATAAGAGGTCGCTTCTACAAAGGAAGGCTTAATATTAAAGATAATAGGATTTGGAAAACTAAATGGCTCTGCTAACATACACAGTATTTTGACATCTTCAATTACGTGTGATATAATAAAGTTATTAGAAATCAGTAGTTATTAGAAATAAAAAATCACTATTTTTAGAGGAAAAAGCAACGCATGAGTCAAGCTGCAGATGTACTTATTGAGGCATTACCCTACATACGTCGGTTTTACAATCGGAGAATTGTAATCAAATATGGCGGGGCTGCGATGGAGGAGGAATCCCTTATACATTCCGTGATGGAAGACATCGTTTTGATGAAATATGTTGGCATGCGTCCGATTGTAGTGCATGGTGGCGGTCCAAAAATCAATGCTTGGATGGAAAAGGTTGGAAAGGAATCTGAATTTTATCAAGGACTACGGGTTACCGATGCCGAAACAGTTGAGATTGCAGAAATGGTGCTTGCGGGGTCAGTTAACAAAGGTATTGTAGCACGGATCAACCAACATGGAGGTCAAGCGATTGGTATATGTGGTAAAGATGCTAATCTGATTGTTGCAGAAAAACGGACACCTACTATTATGGATGAAGAAGGCAAAGAAACTACAATAGACATAGGATTTGTCGGTAATATCATCGGGGTGAACACACAACCGATTATTACACTTGATGATGCAGGATATATACCCGTTATTGCTCCGAACGGAACAGGCGTTGATGGGACAACCTATAATATTAATGCTGACACAATGGCTGGTGAAATTGCATCTTCACTACAAGCCGAAAAATTGATCCTTTTGACAGATACACGTGGGATTTGTCGAAATGTTGAGGATACTTCTACCCTTATCTCAACTATTCGAATACGTGAGATTA
Organism: Candidatus Poribacteria bacterium; assembly: GCA_022825665.1. Classification (GTDB taxonomy): domain Bacteria; phylum Poribacteria; class WGA-4E; order WGA-4E; family WGA-3G; genus MSPOR6. The sequence continues at coordinate 4,986 of JAJDWI010000158.1, read as the reverse complement.
ACACACTAATAGAGGATGGTATAATTACAGGAGGCATGATTCCTAAAATTGAAGCATGTGAGAAAGCACTTCTCGGCGGGGTTGCTAAGACACACGTTATTGATGGGAGAATACCACATTCACTGTTACTTGAGGTGCTAACAGAGGGTGGAATTGGCACTGAAATTGTCAGATAAATAAAGGACACATTATGGAAAATCCAAAGAAAATTGCAGCAATCAACACAACCTATTTTCCACATTCTCATGCAGATGTGATAACTACAAAATATATGACTGGATTTCCTACAGATGAAGGACATCGCGCGCCACGCGTGGAGTTGGCATCTATCTATTTGGATCAGATAGATTCGCGAGATATAGGTGTAGGATTAGCAGAAGAAAACAGTGTGCCGATATATCCGAGTATTCGTCAAGCATTGACACTTGGAGAAAGTGATCTTGCTGTTGATGGTGTACTACTCATTGGTGAACATGGTGACTATCCGCATAACGAATTTGGTCAACACATGTATCCGCGTAAATATATGTTTGAACAGATATGTGGTGTATTTGCCTCAAGTGGAAGATCAGTACCTGTCTTTTGTGATAAACATCTTTCATACAATTGGGAAGATGCCAACTGGATGTATTTTCGGGCAAACGAACTTAACGTGCCGTTTATGGCAGGTTCTTCATTGCCTATTTGTTGGCGACAGCCGTTCTTGGAACATCCACTTGATACTCCTATGGAATCTGCAATAAGTATCGGTTATGGCGGTGTTGAGTCTTATGGATTTCATGCATTGGAAACATTACAGTGTATGATTGAACGACGTCAAGGTGGGGAATCGGGTGTGGTTGCTGTTCAATGTATTGAAGGGGAGGCAGTATGGAATACTGCTGAATCTGGAGCATGGTCATTGGATTTGGCTGAAGCAGCATGTGCACAAATCAGAAATCGTCCAGAGCGTTCTATTGTTGAAGGATGTCCAAATCCAACGCTGTTTCTGATGGAGCATAGGGATGGGTTTCGTTCTGCGGTATTGATGTTAAACGGGTATGTTACTGATTTTGCTTATGCTTGTAAAAATGGTAACGAGATTTCTGCTACAGAATTTTACCTGCAAAACGGACCTCCGCATTGCCATTTTAGTTATTTGAGTCTCAACATAGAGGAAATGTTCCTAAGTGGTATTCCGACATATCCGGTAGAACGCACGTTGTTAACAACAGGCATCCTTGATGCAATTATGCATTCGCGTGCACAAGACGGTGGACGATTGGAAACTCCTCATCTTGAAGAGATTTCGTATCAATCCTATCAGAATGCACCTATTCGTCCAACAGCACCACGTCCAGAAGGGGCGACATTAGAATAAGTTGAAAACTGTATTCATTTATGTGATGCAGAAGAAATATAATATATTTCGCAATAAGTAGTTTTGGGATTTGAAAAAGTTAATTATTGTATCAAATGGCATTCCTTAGGTATCCTGCGGGGTGTTATTAGAGGTGAAAAATGAACAGTTTAAAAATACCTTATGCTTTAACTCAAAACCTTATGCTTTAACTCAAAATAAGAATATTGTCAATCCACGAATGGCAAATAGAGATGATAAATTCTTTTGTCCACAATGTGATAGTGATGTTATTTTAAGAAGCGGAGATATTAGGCAACCCCATTTTGCACATAAAAAGGATACGGAGTGTTCTGCTGAGAGTGTTATTCATGCTACTGCGAAGAAAATGATTATTTGTGCGTGGAAAAATCCTGCAAACATGATGCATCCACGCCATGACCCTTTTTCTCCATCAGGTGTTTTTATTTTTAGAATGTGTAAGAAATGTGGAAAAGGGGCTTATGGTAATGTTTTAGTGGGGGATATTGGTGCCATTGATGATGTAAAAGATGAAGTAGGGGTAGGAAATTATAGGGTAGATGTTGGATTTATGAGTTGTGGTATACCTCAGTATGCAATAGAGGTTGTGCATACTCATAAAGTACCAAGTGAAAAGTGGGGTGATTTTAATAAATGGAAGTTTCCCTGTCTTGAAGTGGAGTGCCAACATGTGTTTGACAGATGGAATGCATCTTTAAAGGATATGCCATCTTTGAGACGTCTTTTTTTAAAACCCATTAAAAACAACTTTAACAACAATTCCATACTTGGACAACGTTATAGATATGATTGCCAATACTGCAATCCCGAACTATTCACTATTCTATGAACAATCAAAAAGAATGCAATCCCAAAACTACTTATTGTGATATATATTTTTTGTCTTTAGGAGTTTAAGTGAATCCACATATTACCATTGTTACACTTGGTGTTGAAGACTTACAACGTGCGGTTGAGTTCTACCATAAAGGGTTAGGTTTTCCGCTTATGAATGATTCTGAGAGTATTGCATTTTTTCAGTTGGATAGCATCATATTTGGACTTTATCCGAGAGATAAATTGGCTGAAGATATTACCATTTCTCCCGAAGGAACAGGATTTCAAGGATTTACACTTGCTCACAACGTAGATTCACCAGAAGAGGTAGACCGAACGCTTGCAGAAGCGGTTGCAGCAGGAGCAGAACTTATTAAACCGGGACAAAAGGTGTTTTGGGGTGGTTATTCGGGGTACTTCAAAGATCCAGACGGTTTTTATTGGGAGGTAGCACATAACCCCTTTTTCTAATGTTATAGTGAAAGCTAATAATATATGCACACTCCCGGTAGATGCGGTATCCTAACCGCATCTATGAGATTGAGCAAACCCGGTTCGGTTAGGAAACCGAACCATAGGTGTCAATTTAGTATGTGACCTTAGGGCATCTAATACACCTGCCGCCCCTCTGGGGCTTTAGGACTGTATGTGAGCATGCGGGCGAGGAGACCTCGCCCCTACGGCATGTCCGAGGCGCAATTTAGTTTACTATACACTTGTCGCCCCTCTGGGGCTTTAGGACTGTATGTGAGATTGCGGGCGAGGAGACCTCGCCCCTACGATAATGTCCGAGGCGCAATGAATTGCGCGACTACGAGCGCGTTTTCTCCTTAAATTGACGCTTATGGTTCGGTTAGGAAACCGAACCTACCGTAGTGTATAAATAATTATAGATACTATTATAATTAAAACTCTATAATGGAGTATCAAATATAGATTGGAGTAAATAATAAATGGATAAAATTAGAGTTGCTTTTATTGGATGTGGCGGGATGTCATCGATTTTACAACAGTGCATTCCGATGATTCCAGAATTTGAATTTGTCGCCACGTGTGACCTTGTAGAGGACAAAGCAAGGTCAAATGCTCGTAGATTTGGTGCGCTTCGTCATTATACCGATTACAATGAAATGTTCAAAAATGAAGAGTTAAATGCTGTTGCTGTTGTTGGTAGACCAGAAGATAAAATGCATCGGGACATCGGAATAGACTGTTTGAAACACGGATACCACATATATACAGAAAAGCCACCTGCAACTACTTCAGAAGGTGCTAAGATGTTGGTTGATGCATCAATTGAGGCTGGAAAAACAGGTATGGTAGGTACAATGTGGCGGCATGCACCTGCACATCAGATTGCGAAACGTTTGATAAACGAAGACGATTTTGGGACTACATGTCAATACCATACACGTTATCTTGCTCCAGGTCCACGTCTTAGTGAAGCAGGCTCTCCCTTTGCTTGGTCATTCATGCTTGATCAGGTAATTCATCCGACCGACTGTATGCGTTTCTTTATGGGACAAGTGACGGAAGTTTACGCAAAAGGAACGGTTGATGCCCCTACAAGTAGCGTTTCCATATCGGTCAACTTGGAATATGAAAACGGTGGGATCGGCACTATGACACTCGGTACTGGACCGGTTTTAGAAGCGATGGTGTTTATCAAAGGCACGAACAATCAAGCGATTCAGGTGTTTGAAACCCGGAAATTGCGGCGTTATAGAGTACCCACATGGCTTGATAGTGGTGGGGGTTATATTGATACACCAACTGAAGAGTGGAATCTTAATACCGCATACCACGGGATTAGCAGACCTGGTTATCTTGAAGAAATGCGTCATTGGGCACAATCGCTGCATGCAGGCACACAACCGCACTCAAGTCTTGAAGATGCATATCAAAATATGCGTGTTTTAGAGGCGATTAGTCGTAGCGTTGAAACGGGTGAGGTCGTTAAAATATCAACTTAGTGGAGGTAGAAATGGAAAAATTGGATCGCATACAGATTAATCCCAAGATATGTCTGGGGCAACCTGTGGTAAGAGAAACACGTATTACAGTCAGTGTGATTCTAAAGTTGTTAGCCAGCAATAAGTCAATAGAAGATATAATTGAGATGTATCCAGAGTTAGAGGTCTTTGATGTCCAAGAAGCGATGAAGTATGCTGCTTGGGTGGTTTCAGATCAGCATTTAGAAATGCAACCGATGCAGTAGGAACACTATGAACTGAACTCCATAAGCGTCAATTTAGTGATTCTTGCTTGTCTACATCGCTTATTGTCTGAACCAGGATTTCCAGGATTGGGAATTTGTAGTATATATTCCGTTGTCCAGGATGAAGGGCTAACTTTTGCATAGGAACATTGGCATACAAATCTCTTATTCTGTAAATCTTGGTTCAGACACAATACTTGTCGTAGGTCGCTTTGCTCGCTCCGATCTACGAGAATGTCCGAAATGAAGACGGACGAGGTGACCTCGCCCCTACGATAAGGTAAGAGGCGCAATGAATTGCGCGACTATGAACGCATCTTCTCCTAAAATTGACGCTAATGGCAGAATGCGCGTTTGGCATTCTGCATTGGTTAGATGAAGATTAAGAAATAAATTCGGTAAGTTATTATTGAAGTCCAGCGCGCTTATTTGAAGATTAATTTATTAATTCGGTAATTTTGGAAAAAGATCCAGTGCGGTTAGGAAACCGCACCTACCGGGTTTGGGAAAATTAGAATTACCGAAATATTTACTTAATCCTCATCAAAGCGCACCTACAGGTTTTGGGGAC